>JAHDCI010000173.1:0-5502 GCA_020629955.1 Myxococcota bacterium
CAGCTCTCTGGTAAAAGCGGCCTTCACTGTCGCGGCCCAGGGGTCGCAAACGTCACCCCCTAAAGGAGACTTGAACATGGATTTGATGAAGATGGCTTTTAGTGCGCTGCTTACCTGCGCGCTTGTGATGACCGGCTGCGGCGACGACGACAGCAGCATGGAAGATGGCGGCACCGCGGACTCCGCGACCGACGCACCGGCGTCCGAGCCGCTTGCGGGCTGCGAAGACGGAACTTGTGCGTTCCTTATGTCGAACCTCACCATCCCGAACACCGCGATGCCGACGATGGTCGCCGGTTACGATATCGACGGCATGAACAGCATGGCCGCGTCCACGTCCTGCGACGATGTCGAGGACTTCTCGAATGGCGCCCGTGTGGGCATCGACAACGGTTTCGCGAGCTTCGCGACCTCCGTTGGCGCCGTGTTTGACCTCAACACGCCCCTCGCCGAGGCGTTCACCAATGGTGACCTCGTCCTCATTTTCGAGCTTACCGGTGTTGATGGCGCGACCGACTCCGACGTGACCGTCGATGTCTTTGTCCTGGATGCTGGCGCGACCGGCGGCAACTACGACGCGGGCCAGGAAATCGCGATTACGGGTTCCGCCGTTGCGTCCTTCTCGGCCGCACTTGCCGACGGCAAGCTTACGGGTGAGGCGTCCTCGCTCGCGATCAACATCAACGTCATGGGCTCGGACATCGCGCTCACGATTCAGGATGCGCAGTTCGAAGCGGACGTCTCCGCTTCTGGTTTCGCCAACGCGACCCTCGGTGGCGCGCTTAACGTTGACGCGCTCGTCACCACGATCTGCGCGATCGACAACGAGCAGATCAACGGCCTTTGTGGCGATGACGGCGGCCAGGTTCGCCAGTTCCTTTCGAACGCTGCTGACCTTACGCCGAACGGCGACGGAACGGTCTGTGCCGATCTTTCGATCGGTCTTCCGCTCACCGCCGTCCCCGCGACGCGTGCGGGTTCCTGAACCTAGCGTGTAAAAAGAGCGCGGCCTACGGGTCGCGCTTTTTTTTGCCCGAATCGCTTTCGAGGCCTGTTTTCTCTGGTCGATGACCTCCGTGTCGGACCCTGCCTCCTCATCCACGAAAAACACCCGGAATGATCTTTTTCGCCCTGGCTTCGAAGATCTCTTGCGATCCTTCCGCAAAATCGGCAGTCTGATTCAGTGGTTCCACCCCCTTCTGCAGCTCAGGCGGCACCGAAGAATAAGCCGAATCCGAAACCCTTCGGAAAATACCTTCTCCTCGATCGTTTAGCGCTCGGCGGAATGGCGGAGGTGTTTCTTGCGAAGACCTTCGGAATCGAAGGGTTCGAGCGGATTATCGCCATCAAGCGAATCCTTCCGACAATGGCGGAGGACGAAGACTTCATCGAGATGTTTATCGATGAAGCCAAGATTGCAGGGCACCTCAGCCACGCCAATATCGTTCCGATCTATGAGCTGGGGAAAGTTGGCGAATCGCATTACATCGCGATGGAGTACATCTGGGGGAAGGACCTGCTCCAGATCGTCAACCGTTTCCGCCGAATGCGAAAGCGTATGCCTGCGGACATGGTCGCGTATATCGCTTCCCGCATGTGCGAGGCGCTGGAGTACGCGCACACCAAGACGGATTCGCGCGGAAATCCGCTCAACCTGATTCACCGCGATATCTCGCCGCAGAATATCCTGGTGAGTTACGAGGGCGGCGTGAAGCTCATCGACTTCGGTATCGCGAAAGCGGCGAGCCGAACGACAAACACCCAAGCTGGCGTCTTGAAGGGCAAGTTTGGTTATATGTCGCCCGAGCAGGTCCGCGGCCTTCCGATCGATGCGCGCTCGGACCTTTTTGCGGTCGGCACGTGCATGTACGAGTGCCTAACCGCCGACCGACTCTTTCTCGGGGAGAGCGATTTCTCGACCCTTGAGAAGGTTCGGCACGCGGACGTGAAACCGCCGATTGAGATCGTTCCTGGGATGCCCGAGGAGTTGAATCGCATCGTGATGCGCTCGCTCGCTCGGAACGTCGACCAGCGCTGGCAGAGTGCGGCGGAACTTCAAGAAGCGCTTCACGGATTCCTTGCGAAGCAACCTCATCCTTTTGGACCGACAAAGCTCGCTGCTTGGATGCGCTCGGCGTTTCAGCAGGAGATGGCGACCGAAAAGGGGCGCCTCGATAGTTTTGCAAAGGTTACTCGCGCTTCGATGACCGCGGCGCAGCCGAATCCAGGATACGGAAGCGAAGAGACCGCTTGGGGTCGTCCCAAGCCTCGCGCAGTTCCGCCTCCCGTGGCTCCGAACTTCGACGGAGATATGGACGCCGGCTCAACTCAAATATCGGCTTCCCCTTTCGAGGAAGAAGAAGAGTTGGCGACCGTGGCCGCGGCGACTCCTTTTGTCGACAACGACGTGAAGGAGATCAAAGAAGAGCCAACGACGATCTTCTTCAGTGCTGACGAACTCGAAGATGAGCCCGCTCCAAGCGCGGGCCCAGTAGCCGTTTTCGGTCGCTCTAGCGGACGCCCTGCATCGGTTCGTCCAGGAACCGGACCGTCTCCCGTGGCCAAGTCGCCGCACGTGCCTCCCGTCAGTACGCGGCGGCCTGTCGCTGCACCTTTGCCCGCGCCCGTACCAGGGCCGGTTCCGAATCTAGCGCCACCTGGCGGCAATATTCCGACGACCTCGGCATCTGCTTCTCCGGCGTCTTTCGATACGCCCCCGCCGGCTTCCCCGCCGCCGAGGCAGCGTGCGATCCAGACGATGGAGATGAATGCGGCGGTTCGGCAGAATATCGCCCCGCCCGTGGCCGAGGAGGAAAAGAGCAAGAAGAAGCCGATTCTGATCGCTCTCGCAGCCCTTGGCTTGATGCTTCTCGTGGGGCTCGCGGCCTTCCTCTTCTCCGGACCGGGTGCCGGCAAGCTGGAGCTTCAGACGATGCCTGTCGTTGCCGCGACGGTGAGCATCGATGGAGTTCAACAGGGGCCCACGCCCCTCACCCTGGAAGAGATCGAAGCAGGTCCCCATCAGGTCGAAATCACCGCCGAAGGCTATCTTCCGCAAACTCGCCAAATCGAAGTCGAAGATGGCGGCACGTTAATGCTGGTGATTCCGCTCGTGGCGAATCCGAGCTCGAGCAGCGGCCCGAACGATGTAAACGCGAATACCGCGAACCCCTCAGGCGCGAACCCCGCCCAGCCGACTCCCCCTGTTGTGCCCACGGAGGGAGCTGCAGAAGGCGCAAATCCCGAAGGCCAAACTCCTGAAGGCCAAACTCCTGAAGGGGAGACTCCTGAGGGCGAGGCTCCTGAAGGCGAAACTGCGGTCGAGCCGGAACCTGAGCCCGAACCGGAACCTGAGCCCGAACCGGAACCTGAGCCGGAACCTGAGCCCGAACCCGAGCCCGTCGTCGCGCGAATGTCCTCGATGACCGTGATGCGCACGCCTCGAATGACGTCCGTAATGCGGATTCGACGAGAGCCCTCCGAGATGCAGGTGCGTGCCACCGGTCGCGGTACGCTCGTGATTAACTCGTCCCCATGGTCCCGGGTCTTCGTCGATGGTCGGGCACGTGGAAATACACCCCTTCGCAGCCTTCGCGTGTCCGCTGGACCGCATCGTATCGAGCTTCGAACATCGGATGGCCGTACTCATACACGTACGGTGAATGTCGGCGCTGGCGAGACCCAACGCCTGATTCACCGCTTCTGATCTGGGCCCCAGGGACTCATCCCGAAGTGAAGCTTTTTACGGGATTCGTTGTACCCCAGCTTGGAGTGTTCCTGGCAGCGTCGTTCCGGCACGCTCAATAACATCCCATCCCTCTGGTGCCTGCGCGTGCGGAGGGTAAGCGAACAACCGTGTGGACGCTCCAGCGGCGAGGTCAGAAATCTCCGGTGCGCCGACCGGTGCTCCCTCGGCTCCCGCCGCCTCCCCAGGCGCGGTCCAGCTAACCACTCCTCGTAGATCTCCGATATCGTCGAGGTCTTCAAGGTCCTCCACGCTCAGACCACATCCGTCTTCTGCGCCAACCGTTACGCCCCCGAAGCTTCCCGGAACGAGCAAGAAACGAGCTTCGCCAAATACGAGCACGCGCACGCCTCGGAGGTCCACCCGCGCAGAGCTCTCATCGAGACCATCAAAATAATCTTCCATCACCTCGGTGCGATCGGTGCCCCCGGGCAGGAAAAAGGCGAGTCGCTCACCGAGCAGTTCGTGAACTCTCTGAATCGATTCGCTATCTCTTCCGAATCCTCCCACCAATAGGACGGGGCCATCCCCGGGGATTTCCGAGGCGCTAGGATCGACCGAGAGGACACGGACGTTTCCGACTCCCTCGACGTTCATGGTTCTTCCCTCGGTCGAAAATCGCGCGTTGCCCACGTTCCACTGGCGCTCTTCGACCTCGCGCATCGCGCATCGGTCATACGCGGGAGGCCCTTCAACATGCACGATTCCGCCAGCGCCGCAGTCACATGCGGATAGAAGAAGCCAGCAGAGAGGGGCGCTACGAAAACGTCGCTTTTTCACCTCCGCTGCATAGCTTGCGAATATCGATCGGTCACGTGGCGGAGGTATCGGGGGCCCCCTTGTGCGAAGAACACGTGTTTCGAAGAGAGCTGCCCGCGAGATGAATCGATCGCGTGTTCAAATTCCGTGCTCCCCCCTGGCAGAGAACGATTTGGTGCTATGAATCGGTTTATGAGCGAAGACTTTCTGCGATTTCGAGGAACGAAGGGCTACCTGACAAGCGAGGGCCTGGAGGCGTCGGTGAACTGCGCGCTTGCGCTAGAACGCCCTCTCCTTGTTCGCGGAGAACCGGGAACAGGGAAAACTCTCCTGGCGGAGGCGATCTCCGAAGCCCTCGGGATGAAGCTCATCCGCTGGAACGTAAAAAGCACGACCCGCGCTCAAGATGGGCTTTATGTCTATGATGCCGTTCAGCGCCTCTACGATTCGCGGTTTCAGGACAAAGATGTCGGAGCGATCGAGCAGTACATCAAGCTTGGTCCGGTTGGCGAAGCGTTTGATGCCGACGAGCGCGTCGTGCTCTTGATCGACGAAATCGACAAAGCGGATATCGAGTTTCCGAACGACTTGTTGAACGAGCTCGATCGAATGCGCTTCGTGATCGATGAGACCCAGCGAGAAGTGGTTGCGCGGCAGCGACCGGTTGTGCTGATCACAAGCAACGCGGAAAAGGAGCTTCCGGATGCGTTCCTCCGTCGCTGCGTCTTCCACTTCATCACCTTTCCGGCGCCGGAGTTGATGCGGGAGATCGTGGACGTTCATCACCCGGACCTCGACAAGGAGCTCGTTTCTCAGGCGATTGAGACCTTCTACGAGCTGCGTCAGATGAAGCGGCTCCGGAAACGTCCGAGCACAAGCGAGCTCGTCGATTGGATCGCCGTGCTCAAGCGCGCCGGCGTGCAAGATGTTCGGCTCGAGTCGAACCTGCCCTTCCTCGGGGCGCTCTTGAAGAAGGAGCAGGATTTGGTTGCGTTTGC
>JAHDCI010000173.1:5602-10911 GCA_020629955.1 Myxococcota bacterium
TCCCTTCCGATTTCTGAAAGAGCTTTCTTCATGGACGAACCCAAGAATGTACTCGGCACGATGTTGAAGTCGTGCAGTCTCGAACCCAAAACCGGCTGGTTTCGCGACGGTTGCTGCAATACGGATGATCGTGACCTCGGGTCTCACACGGTCTGCGCTCAGGTTACCGAGCCGTTTCTCAAGTATTTGAAGTCGCGTGGCAACGACCTGATGACACCGGTTCCCCAACATCGGTTTCCCGGCTTAAAGCCTGGCGATTCGTGGTGCGTCTGCGCAGGTTCGTGGCGTCAGGCAGCTGAGAACGGCTATGCGTGTCCGGTGAACCTCGAAAGCACGCATCAGCGAGCGCTCGAGAAGGTTCCGCTCGAACTCTTGCTCGAACATGCGATCGCGCACGAGGCCTGAGCGACTCCCTCGATCAACGAAACGAGTGCGTGATTCAAATCGAAGCTCGCCTCGGCGCTCCTGACGAAAGATCTTCCCTTCTACCGATCTGATCCCCGCACTAGCCGGTCGGCATGCCCGCGAGCAACGCGAGAAGTGCGTCGGTGCCGGTCGCGCGCCCTGGCCCTGCGCTCGGCGCGGTCCCGTTTACGTCTGCCGTCGTGTGGATCCCCACGACCGCACCGCTCGCGTCGAATACAGGGGCCCCCAACGGGATCGGCTGATCGAAATGGAAGAAGGTCGCGCTTGGCGTTCGCGAGATGTTTTGGATAGGCGTGAGCGTGACCCCGGGAGTCAGCTGAGTATATCCATATGCGGCTAGGGTACTGCCCTGGGTCTGGCCTTGGACTCTCGCGAGCGGTGCGAGTGAAACCAAACGCGTGAGTTGAGTGGTCACTTCGGCGAGGCCGACATTCACCGATTCGTTTAAGCCGTTCGCGCCCGCGGGCGAGGGAACGAATTCGGGGTGACGCCATAGTCGCGCAAGCGTTAGTCGTGTCCCCGTTCCCTGGGCGTGAAGCGTGGCGCCCTCGGCTCGTTTCGCTTCAAGCCGCATGATGCAACTTGCGGAGGTCGCAAGAAGGGTGGGGCGAACCGCGAAACCGGTGCAAATCGTTTCGGTCTCGCCATTCAACTCCACATCGATATGCAAGATGGCGCCGATGTTGTTCGTGCTGATCTGTTCCGGATCTGGGGTTCCGGAGCCGCTGGATTGCCCGAGCCACAACCATCCACCCACGCCGAGCGCGATCAACACTGCGGTGATTCCGATCAAGGATAGCCAAAGCCCCGTACGGCTCTTGGGTTCATCGGTGATCGCGTTCGCCGCCATGGTGGGCGGGGAAACATTCGGAGCGTTCCTATGCTCCATCGTCGGCGGAGACTGACGACCGGGCGCATTTCGCTGCGGTGGGGGGAACCCACTCGGAGAAGCGGAAAAACCGCCTGCTCCGGGCGCGGGAGGAAACCCGGAGGGGCCCTGTGCGGGGGGCCGGAACCCGCCTTGGCCGCCCATTGGGGGGGGGAAGTTCGAAGGGGGAAGCGGGTCATGGGCGGGTGGCATACCCGCGGGGGCCTCCATTGGCGCCGTCGCGTATTGGCCCCCGCCTCCTTGAGGGAGATCGGTCGGTCTCGTTTGCGCGAAGGGGTGAATCACGCCTTCGATCGTCTTGGGGCTGCCTTCGCTATTGGACTCCAGATCGACACGGAGTCGCGGGCCACCCGGACCAAACTCAATCTCGTCACCATGAACGAGAATGTGCTCGTGAACTCTGTTTCCGTTGACGAACGTACCGTTTCGACTGTTTTGATCTCGGAGAACCCAGCCCGTACCAGTTAGGTGAATCTCCGCATGCCGACCGGAAGCGTCGAGGTCCGTGTGCGCATCAAAGGCCACGTCCGAATCCGGCATCCGGCCGATCCGTATCGACGGCTGCGCGAACTCGTAGAGCCGCCCCGTGTGTACCCCAAAGGTCTGATGCAAACGAATCATGACAGTGCCAACGAGCGGTGGTAGCGCGCTCTTACCGCGTCGTCGAGCGATGAACGTATGTCGCAATCAGGGGAGAAAATCATTCCGGGGGCTTCGAGAATTCCGCGTTTGAATGGGACGAGAGCGGGCTCAGAAAGGGTTGTCCGGGACGGTCGTCCCCGATTCGGTCATGGTGCTCTCCATCGGTGTCTCGGTCATCCGCGGGCGTGTCGTCATGGACGGACGCTCCGTCATCCGCGGCGCCCTCATTGCCGTCGTCATCACCGTTGTCATCACCGTCGTCATCACCGTTGTCATCCGAGGTGCAACCATCGCTGGCGCGGCTTCGACAGTTTCGGTAGGTTCTGGCTCGATGGCTTCGACGGGGGGGGCTTCTTCGAGCAACTCGTCGGTCGGACCGTCGATCGTAGCATCTCCGCTATCCACCTCTGCGTCCTCGATCCCTGCGTCTTCGGGCTCCACTGCGCCTTCCGGCAGGGTTAGTTCGAGCGCCTGGGGTTCTGCATCGACGACCTCGACCGTCTCGCTATCGATGACATCACCGCCGACACGAGCTTCGAAGTTGTATGTTCCCGGTGCCCGTTCTAGGCAGAGCGGCTCCTCAAGCTCCATCGCACCGAACCGGATGTTGTCGATAAAGAGCAGTGCGTTTTCGATATCGGTGGTGACGCAGACCTCTGCCGGCATTTGCAGGTCCGGTTCGTCGCTCTCGTCCGTCGACGGGTGGGAGTTCCGCGCTTGCTCGCTTGTGGACCACCAGAAGTAGCCTCCGAGTGCGAGCGTTAGAAGCGTCAAAACGATAAATACGCCCCAAGGGAAGCCCGATGTGGGCACCTCTGGATCTCCTGCCGACATCTGCACCGCGGCGCGCTTGACGTCAGAACCCGGCTTTCGTCCACCCGACTTCGCAGAGGGCTGCCTCGATACGACATCCCCACCGATCTCGTCGATCGGTGGCAAGGGATATTGCGAATACGATGGAGGCAGGCTGTTTGTCTGTGCTTTCTCTGCCCGTGGGCTGAGGCCTGGGCCTTCGAAATCTGCCACGACGCATGTGATATTGTCGTGACCACCGCCTGCGTTGGCGAGCTCGATGAGTCGGTGAGCAACCGCGGCGATATCCTCTTCCTCGGCCATCACCTCGCGAATCATTTCCGCGTGCACGAAGCCGGAAAGCCCGTCGCTGCACAGCATCACTCGGTCGCCGTCGCGAAGCTCGATGAAGGTAAGGTCAACCGTTACTTCTTCGGTCGTTCCAAGGGCTTGGAGAATGATATTCGAGTGCTCGAAAGCCTCGGCCTCTTCCTCTGTGAGTTGACCTGCTTCGATGAGCTGATTCACGAGGGATTGGTCCTTCGTGATTAGGGTCAGTTCGCCATCACGCAGGATATAACAGCGGCTGTCGCCCACCTGACCGACGAAGAGGGTCTTGTCCATCAGGCCCGCGACGGTTGCCGTCGTGCCCATGCCGCGACGTGTCTTGTCCATCTTCGCGGCCGAGAAAATCCGGGAGCCGGCTTCTTCTACAGAGTAGACAAGGCGATGAGCGAAGACGTCCCGGTCTTCGGTCACGTCGTCGTCCACGAGAAGCTGGCGGATCGTATCGACCGCCATTTGAGAAGCAACCTCACCCGCGGCGGCACCACCCATGCCGTCGCACACTGCTAGTGCGAGACCGTGCGGGCCGAGCGTTCCTTCGATGAACTCGGGCGCCGTTTCGTCATCGCCGCCCCAGACCGCCTCGCGCGTGTCAAGGTTAACGATGGTGTAGTTGTCCTCGTTGTGCTCTCGGACAAGTCCGACGTTCGTTGCGCCGAACGAACGAAAGTGAATGGCACCGGGGGCTCCGTCATCGTCGTCCGATTCGTCTTCGTCGGATTCGTCCTCGTCGGGTTCATCCTGGTCGGATTCGTCCTCGTCGAATTCGTCCTCGTCGGATTCGTCCTGTTCGGATTCGTCCTGGTCGGACTCGTCCTCGTCGGATGGAGCCGTCTCGTCCACTTCTTCTTCGGACGGTGGGACGGAATCGTTCGTCTCTGATGACTCAGATTCTTCTTCTTCGCGCTCGTCTTCCAAGCGTTCCTCTTCATCTCGAGGTTCAGTCACGCGGCACCCTCATCAAATCGGAATAGATGCCGGCCGGCGCGGAATTGATCGCCAGGTCGTAAAACATGATCACCTCGGACTCGAACTGCAGTTCCGTTCGCGGAGCTTAGATCGGTCAATGTAACTTCATCTGTCACGGGTTCCCCCGGTCCGGTCGCTCTTCGACTACGGCGAATCGAAGCGTGTCGTCGTGAGAGGAAAGGGTCGTCTGTGAACAACATATCCCCGTTCTCCCTGCCAATGACCGTCTCATCTCGATAGAGATAGTATACGTCGCGAGAGATTCCCTCAGTAGTATATTGAGATAGTCGAGCAAAATAAGGAACTTCGGGGGTTCCGAATACCATCACGCCGCGCGTTGCCGCAGGGCCCAAGGGCATCTCCGCATTCGGTAGCAGATCGTAGCGCAAGACCTGCTGTCCAATCAGGAGAACGTCTCCATCGACCAGCTTGCAAGGCTCGCGAAGTCGAACGAATACGCCGTTCACGTCATCGAGCCCCGAGAGAATAAAGCGCCCTCCCTCGGTTCGGAGTCGTGCGTGTCGGGGCGCGAGATAGGGGTCTGCCTCGAGCGTGATATCGCCTTCGAGACGCCCGATATCGGTCACGCCGTCGGAGAGCGGAAAACGCTGCCCGTCCGAGCCGTCCTTCTCGATCGAAACGAGCGTCGCGATCGCTGGCCCCTTGTCGGGGAAGGGTGCTTGAATCGCAGCGGTGTCGACGGGCTGCTCCTCCATCGTTGGTTTCGCCGCGTGGGAGGATGCAGGGGTTTCTGGAATCGCGTGCGCTGAAGCTGCAGCCGCTTGCGGGACCGGATTCGCAGGTTGGTGCGACGCGCTCATCGGCGATGCTGCCCCACCTTGTTGGTCTTTTGGCGTTCCGCAGAATCGGCAGAAGGGGCTTCCATCGAGTTCGTTATTGCAGCGCACGCAGTTGCCGGACGCTGCGCCTTGTTCCGGAGCCGAACTGGGTTCCGGAGCCGAACTGGCCGCGAGTGGGCTTGCCGGGTTTGCGACCGGGCTCGGGGATGCGCCCAGTGGCGTTGGCGCAAGCGGTTGGGCTTCAGCAGGGGCAGGGGCCGCTGCGGGAACCGACGGGGCACTCGGCTGGAGGCCATTTCCGCAGTGGACGCAGAAACGCATCGAAGGCTCGTTGATTCCTCCACAGCGCGAACAGTTTAAAGCCGGCTCGGCGACAGTGGCCGAAGGAGGACGATCCTCCAGGCGGCAGCCGCACCGATGGCAGAAAACACTAGTGTCTGTGTTGG
>JAHDCI010000174.1 GCA_020629955.1 Myxococcota bacterium
GGGCGCGCATGGCGCTATGTTTTCTTATTCCGGTCGGGGCATGCGACTGCGGCGACGATGACGCGCCGATCAACGAGTGTGCCCGGAATACCGACTGCGAGGACGGTCAGCGATGCGTTGACCGGATGTGCGTAGGTGGCTCCGGAGACGGGGGGATGGACGGCGGCGCGGACGCCGGCGGCGATACTGGTGATGGCTGTGAAGACCTCGACCGCGATGGGTACGATGGCCTCACCGAATCGTGCCCCGACGGTGACGACTGCGACGATACGAACCCGAATATCAATCCGGGCGACGCCGAAGTTTGCGGGGATACGCTCGACAACGACTGTGACGGCATGGCCGATGAGCCCGATTGTGAGTGCACCCGGGGTGACCGCATCGCGTGTTACGGCGGACCGGCCGAAACGGCAGGCGTCGGTGTCTGCCGCTCGGGAATCACGGTATGTGTAGAAGATGGCGTGACCGATGATTGTCGCGGCGCGATCCTCCCGGGTGAGGAAACCTGCGATGGAACGGACGAGGATTGCGATGGGTCCATCGATGAAGGCTTGCTGAACGCGTGCGGCGTCTGTGGCGCCCCCGAACCCGAGGAGCAGTGTGGCAACGAGCTCGACGATGACTGTGATGGAATGGTCGACGAAGATTGCAACTGCGATTACCGCTGCCTCTGCCCCGAAGGCACCTCCTGCGAGTGCGAGCCGCCCATCAACCAGCCCTGTTACGAAGGTCCCTTCGGTACGGGCGGCGTCGGTGTGTGTGCTGGCGGTCGCCGGGACTGCGTCACCGACGACGCAACAGGCGAAAACCGGTGGGAGATGTGCGAAGGACAAACCCTACCGAGCATGGAGTGCGAAGGCGGCGCCAATGGCGACGATGACGACTGCGACGGCGTGGTCGACGAGGGTTGCGCGGACGTCGACGGTGACGGCAGCACCACCCCGGATGACTGCGATGATAGCGACGCGGATATTTATCCGGGTGCGACCGAAACCTGTAACGACCGCGATGACGACTGCGATGGCGTCGCGGACGAGGGCGCAACGAACGCTTGCGGCGGCTGCGGAATGCCGGCTGCGGAAGACGAGTGCGGCAACGGTCTCGACGACGATTGCGACGGGACCGTCGACGACGGTTGCTCCTGTGACCTCGGCGAAGAGCAAGAATGCTACGGCGGACCGGCCGGCACGCAGGGCGTTGGCCGCTGCCTCGCCGGCACACAGACTTGCACCGGCAATAGCGAGTTCCCTGGATTCTCGGAATGTGAGGGCCAGGTGCTTCCGCTCCCCGAGATCTGCAACGGGATCGACGATGACTGCGACGGCGAGGAAGACGAACGCTGGGCCACCGGTTCCAACGCTTGCGGCTTCTGTGACCCCACGGAAATCTGTGATGGCGAAGACCAGGACTGCGATGGTCTCGTGGACGAAGGCGTTGCGAACGCCTGCGGCGAATGCGGCGAAGAGCCCGTCGAAATCTGCGATGGCGAGGACCAGGACTGCGACGGGAAGATCGACGAAGGCACGACCAACGCTTGCGGGACATGCCCGCCCGAGCCGTGCTTCACGGATGGATGGCCCGAGCCCGCGGACTGTGAAACCGAAGGTCGAGACTGTGAAGGTGTTGAAGAGCACCCGGATTACCCCGGCAGCATCACGCTTGGAGAATCGAACCTCGACTTCGACTACATTTACCTCGCGGTAACGCGCCGCAATATGGTCGCTCAGCTCAACACGAGCACTGGCGTTCGAAACTGGCTCGCGCCGAGCCACGGGACCTTCCCCTCCCGTACAGCCGTTGCCGAAGACGGTAGCGTCTGGGTTTCAAACCGCGGTCTTGGCGGTGACGCGGGCAATATCAACCAGTCCAATATCGTGCATCTTAGCGCGGAAGACGGCTCCCTCATCTGTCGCGCGCCGGTACTCAACGTCGCTCGTTCGGTCGCCATTGACCGATATGGCGATGTCTGGGCCGGGTCCTACAACAACGGTGACCTCTTCCACATCAGCGGCACGATGGTCGATGAATCGACAACGCCACCGACCTGCATTGTGATCAACCGGATGAATGTGGGAACGAATATCTACGGGCTCGCCGCAGATGCCGAAGGGAACGTCTGGACGTCGACTCGCCCCGTTCACCGCATCAACGCGACGGACTACACGATGACCTCGTTCACCAACCCCTCGTTCTACGGGATCGCGGCGGACGGTGAGGGACGGATGTGGTACGGCGGCTGGGGAGGTGGCGGCACGGTGCACGCGCTGAACCGCGAGACCGGCGCCATCACCAACACCACCGTTCGAAACGTCACGGGCGTGACCGTCCACCCGGAGGGGTCGATCTGGGGCTCCTCGTACGGAACGAACCAAATCGTTGGGATCAACTCCGATGGTACGCAGCGGTGTCTGGGCGCTGTCCCGAGTGGGCGCAACCCGCACGGTATCGCGGTCGACCGAATGGGTCGCCTCTGGATGCCGAGCCGCTTCGGGTCCGGCACGGTCAACGTGTACGACACGATGTGCAATCACCTGCATACCTACAACGTCGACGCTGGCCAGGAGCTCTACTCGTACTCCGACATGACCGGTCATCTCCTGCGCACCTTCGTCGCCCCGGAGGGCAACTGGTCGCAAGTCTTCGACTCCGGTTACGAGCTTCCCTATTGGACGAATATGACCTGGTCCGCGATCGTTCCCGACGGCGCCGTGCTCGAGATGAGCGCGCGGACGGCGGATACCGAGGCTGGACTTGAGGACGCTGTTCCATGCGGTCCGTTCACGACGAGCCCGGCCGACCTCTCCACTTGCCCGGCCGACTTCCACCGACATCGTTACCTCCGCATCGAAGCGCATCTCGAGTCCTCGACCGAGGGCGCGCGCCCGATCCTGATGTCCGTGGACGCTAGCTGGGCCTACTAAAGCGGCTCTCGCGCAGCCTTGAAGAACGGCCCTCCCCCGAGCACCGGGGCGAGGGCCATGCTCTTTGCCGAGCCCATTCTGAAATCTGAACCGATGATTCAAATCGGACATCGCCCGGCACAGGATGGGCCACCCATAGAAATGGGGTTCACCCCCAAAACGTTGGCCTCCATGGTGCCCCGAATGTACAATTTGGTGTGGGCAACTTCGCCGGAGCCAACCCTGAATAGACACCTTATCGCTACCTGCTTTCTTCTCGTCCTCAACGCCTGCGGAGACACCTCCGCAGGGTCTGTCGGAGAGCGAAGCCACTGCCCGGACGAGATGGTCTATATCGCGTCGATGAGCGTGTGCATTGACCGGTACGAATCCGCGCTTCGAGGGAGCGGTGATCGCATCGAGGCGGTCGCGGAAGAAGGCGAAATTCCAGCCAGCGGCGTTTCCTGGTTCACCGCTCGGCAGGCTTGCACAAACGCCGGAAAGCGTCTTTGCCGCAGCTCGGAATGGCAGCGCGCCTGCCAAGGTGGGGAGGAACTTGAGTGGATGTATGCAGCCACTGCCGAAGACGAACGCTGCAATGTCGCTCCCAACGGAGCCGATATCCCGGGTCGAGAAGTAGAACCTTCTGGGCACCGCGAGGCGTGTCGAAGTGAAGACGGCGTTTCCGATCTACTTGGAAACGTTTCCGAGTGGGTTGATGCAACCGACCCGAGCGGATTGCTCCGTGAACTCCGCGGCGGCTCGTACGGGGGATACACGCATCACTCGCGTTGCTTCGCGAGCAACCCTACGTTCCAGCCGCCCGATATCGAGTCCGAGGGGCTTGGAATTCGCTGCTGTCGGGACGCGAACTGAATGCCCCGACGCCCGCCGACTTGCTCGACCCCAGCTCGTGCGCGAATGTGGTTCACATGACGATGCGGAGAACCATTTTGAGCGCGCTTTTCGCGATGTTCACGCACGCTCTGCTCTCTTCACCAATTGCCCTTGCGCAGGAACCGGACGCCCTAAGCGACGCGCATCGACTTTTCCTGGAGGGTGATTTCGAACGCGCGCGGCGTGCGTATCGCAACATTCATCAGGGCGAAAGTGGCTTAAACCGAGAGCAACTCGAAACGAGTTTCGCGGAGCTCGCCCAAGTCGAACACGCGCTTCGCTCAGAGGCAAATCGCGACCGAGCGCTTCGTCTCCTTCTTTCGCTAAATCCAAGCGCGACCCTTCCGGACAGCACTCCACCCTCACTGCGCGAACGTCTGGAAGCTCTGAGGAGCCAGGTCACGACGTTCGCGATCGAACCGCAGACTCTCCCGCTCCCGGAAGGTACGCGTCTCTCGTTCGAACTCGTTGGCGAACGAGAGCTGCTACGATCCGTAACCCTCTTTACCCGATCGGAAGCAGGAGGACGTTCTCTCGGCGATGAAGGGACATTGCTCGCGGCTGGCGAAGAGTATTGGGTCGAGTTTCGCGGACCGGGAGGCACACTGCTTCGCGCGCTCGGTTCAGAGGCGAGACCAGAACGGGCTACAGCGATCACGACTGCGGATCCGGAGATGAACGCGTGCGAAGCGGTTATGTGCGCGAACGAATGCCCAAACGGCTACGCTCAGGACAGTCGTGGCTGCGACACGTGTACCTGCCGCGAAGACGATGAGGAGGGGGGCAGCGCTCTCCCATGGATCTTGGTCGCGACAGGGGTGGTCGTCGCCGGCGTCGCCGTCGGCCTTGCCGTTGCATTCTCAGGCGGAGAAACCCGCACGCAACCTTCAGCGCCGATGCCCCTACCATGACCCGCGCAAACCTTTTACGTACCTGCCTGCTTGGCTTGATGCTCGTCTTCGGATGCAAAGATGACGTGGTCGGGCTGACGTGGAACTACGACGCCTCTGCGATCGCAGGTGGCACGGCCTTCGAAGCTCGGATTCTCGCTGAGCGATGCGGCGGTGATGTGCTCTGGTTTGACCGCTTCGGCGCAAGCGGCGGCGGCATGCAACCCCCTGATCTCGAAGAAGGCACGTTCGCATTCGAGATCATTGTCCGTGACGAGCAGTGCAATATCATCGGCCTTGTTTGTGATGAACTCTCGCTCCCCCTGGCCTCGAACGCACACACCAGCGTCATCGCGCCCGCAACCGGCGCCCCCTGCCCGATGTGCAACGCGGGCATATGCGGAACTCTTGAGGACGCTGGAATGGACGCGCCGCAAGATGCCGTGATGGACGTCGAAGTCGACGCTCCGGAAGATGCCGGGATGGACGCCCCCCAGGATGCGCCAATCGACGGCAGCACGGAATGTGACTGCTGCGCAGGCGAGCGCTGCACCCCCACTGGCTGCGAGGTCGCAACGCCGATTTCGGAGGTCACTCTCGGTTCTCGTCATGGGTGCGCCATCACCGAAGGCGGCCGAGTCTTCTGCTGGGGATTCGCTGGCGCGGGCGCGACGGGACAGGGCCTTGGCAGCACGCCCCACGCTCCGCGATACGTTGATGGGGGTGGCTGGCACTCCATTGCCGCTGGGAATCTCCATAGCTGCGGTATTCGCGGAACCGAGCGCGGGGTATTCTGCTTTGGCAGCAATGACCTTGGCGAATGCGGGATCGAAATCGCCGGCGGGGACTCACCAAACATTGGCTCTCCGATGCGCACCGACGTCGACTACGAGAACGTTTCCTCGATCACCGCCGGGTTCTCCTCCACCTGCATTTTGGCGGAAGGGGTCGTTCGCTGCTTCGGTTGGAATCGTCACTTTGCGATTGCCGCGGAAGATGAGCGCGTCGAAGAGGGGTATCCCAGCGGGGTAGAAGTTCGGCCGCTGCCGCCCATTCGTCAAATCGTCGGCCATGAGCTTGGATATGCTGCCCTCGACGAAGACTCACTCGCCTGGGGTTGGGGCCTGAACGATAGCGAGCGTCTGACGAGCGACCTTCCCATGGTCGTTGAAGACGCGACCGCCTTCGCGATGTCATCGGCTTTTGACTACATTGCACTCGGAAGGTCTCACACTTGCGGCTCGATCGGCGGCGTCCTTCACTGTTGGGGAAACCCTTCTTCAAACCCTGGCGCTCACGGTCACGGCACGCGCTCGGTGGGCGCCCCTCTCGAGGTTATCGGCGCCGAGGTCTGCTCACCAATGACATGCCCGCAGCCGATCTCCGCGAGTACGCATACCTGCTTCATCGACAACGAGCAGACTCTCAAGTGCATGGGCACGAATGCATCCGGTGAGCTCGGCTCGGGCGACCGCGAAAACCACCTGACGCCGAACGCGGTCGATAGCGCTCTTCGTTTCCGATACGTGGATGTCGGCGATCAGATCTCCTGCGCCATCGACGAAAACGGCGGGCTCTACTGCTTTGGCGAGAGCACCGAGTTCCGCGTCGGGATCGATGGAGATGATGTATTGCGCCCGACCCGGCTTTGCCCGCCCGCGGAGTAACTCTACTCCGCGCCGCGAAGCGAGAGGTCCGGGAAGAATGCAACGGTCTCATCGAGGACCGCCATCACCCGTGCGTAGGGAATTCCGTCGTCGACCCGTACCACCACATTGCGTCGCCTGGGATCCATTTCACGGAGCAGTGAAAAACGGGCACGGAGCGCGTCTGCGTTAAGCCCATCGGCATCCGAGATGGAGTGCTGCGCTCCTGTTTGAAAACCGACGCCGACACTCGCCTCGTGGACCTCGACCACCAGCATCTCCTGATCGGGGACCGGGGCGTCGGCGCTCACCGGGCCGCCGTCATCGTTCACGATGGGAATTTTGGCAAGCTGATTCCAAACCGCTGTCGCGAGCAGGAACATGATGCAACAAAATAGAAGGTCGATAAATGGAACCAGCGGGAGCTCTTGATCGACTCGTTTGCGACCGCTGGGCCCGCCCATATCAATACTTGCCATGGCACATCAGACGCCGGCCATCTCACAAAGTTCCCATTCTCGTCGTGCTTTACTCCGGTAGGGCGATCACCGATGCTTTTTGAATGAGCGATCGAGAGTTGAGCGTACTGGAGCTAGCGGATTGGCTCGGAAACGAAGACACGTTAATCGTGACAGGCGCCGGCATCAGCTTGGCCAGCGGCCTTGCGACGTTTCGCGGCAGCGACCCTGACGCGGTCTGGGAGAAAGACGTCACGGAGCTCGGTACCGCTCGCTACTTTCACGAAGATACCGTCGGATCATGGCGCTGGTATCTCGCCCGTTTCGATAAGATTACCGAGGCCGATCCAAACCCGGCCCACTTCGCGATCGCACGTCTCGAAGCGGCGCGAGAGAATATCTCGTTGGTCACGCAGAATATCGACTGCCTTCATCGGCGCGCTGGTTCCAAAGATCCGATCGAGATTCATGGCCGCGCCGACCACGCTCGGTGCTCGAAAATCGGATGCGAAAACGGCGCTCCTTCAGGCACCCTGAAGCGGCCTGACGCCACCCTGAAACGCTTCGCGCAGTCGCACGCCGAAGAAGACCTTCCGACCTGCGAACTCTGCGGGAGCTTTCTCCGGCCTCACGTTCTTTGGTTTGACGAGAGCTACAACGACCATGAGGCCTACCGATTCGAAGAGGCGCTCGCGCGCGCCTTCGCCTCACGTCGAATCCTTTTTGCGGGAACCAGCTTCTCCGTGGGCATTACGGATATTTTCCTGCAAATCGCATCTCGTACCGGAGCGGGCGTCGCGAGCATCGACCCGGCAGGGCTCCGGCCGACAAAGGATATCTGGGTTGTAAGAGAGAAAGCCGAAGTCGCACTCCCCGAAGTCGCGGATGCCTTGGCTCCGGAATAATCCAGTGGGCTCAGATGTGAAAACTGAGGCTTGAAGCAGAAGCCGAAGGGTCCGCACAAGAAGCCCCTCGTCAAAGCGCTTTTCCAGCCTTATTCTGATCCTATGCAGCTATCTGACGCCGATTCCTTCCGTTCGTATGTCGATCAACGAGACGCCGAAATTCCCGGCGGGACCACGGAAGGAAGCCGCTACGCGTTCGGCGCCGATCTCCAGATGCTTCGCTCCTTCAAGAAGATGAAGCCTCTCGAAATGGTCGTCGCTTCCTTGGTGCGAACCTCCAAGAATATGCTGCAAAGTCAGTACCTCGGGACCACGGTGCGGGTCTCGAGCAAACAGTTGCCGCGCATCCATCGAATCGCAAAGGAATGCGCCGACACCCTCGGGATCGCGATGCCGACGCTCTACGTCGCGAATAACCCGTTCATGAATGCCTTTACCTACGGCACCGATGAGGACTCGTTCATCGTCATTCACTCGAAGCTCATCGACGACTTCTCCGACGAAGAGCTGCGCTTCGTCATCGGCCACGAGATGGGCCACATCCAAAACAAACACGTTGTCTATATGACAGCGCTTCGACTCCTCACGGTGCAGCGTTCAACCGCGATGATGCTTCTCTCGCCATTCATCAAGACCGCATTGATGGCGTGGTCTCGACGCGCGGAAATCACCTGCGATCGCGCGGGCGCGATTTGTTCGGGAGACGCAATCTCCGCCCAAGGCACGTTCCTGAAGATGGCCTGCGGGAGTACGAAACTCTACGAGGAGCTCAACGTCGACGAGTACCTAAAGCAGCTGAGCGAGGGCGAGTCGAACGTTGGACGCTATGGTGAACTCCTGCTCTCCCACCCGTACCTGCCGAAGCGAATCCGCGCCCTTCAGCTCTTCGCAGAGAGTGATATCTACCGCAGCTTGGTCGGCGAGGAGGGTGGACGCTCTCTAAGTGAGATCGACGATGAGGTCGCAAAGATCATCCGCATTGTCCGCAAGTAAAGCGGCACTCCACCAAAAAGAAAGCGACGACCGAGTATTCGGTCGCCGCTTTTTTCGTGCGCGGTTGGCGCTTACGAGAGGAGTGACTTCAAGGTCGTTCCCATATCGCTCGGGGTCGGAGCGACGCGGACGCCCGCGTCTTCCAGCGCGGCGATCTTCGCCGCTGCCGTTCCGGAGCCTCCGCTAATGATCGCGCCTGCATGACCCATGCGCTTTCCGGGAGGTGCCGTCACGCCGGCGATGAATCCAGCGACCGGCTTCGTGAAGTTCTCTTTGATCCAGGCCGCCGCTTTTTCTTCCGCGTTGCCACCGATCTCGCCGATGAGAATCACCGCGTCGGTGTTGTCGTCTTCCTGGAACATCTCGAGTACGTCGATGAAGTCCGTACCATTGATCGGGTCGCCGCCGATGCCGACCGCCGTACTCTGGCCAATGCCGAGCGCGGTGAGCTGACCGACCGCTTCGTAGGTGAGCGTGCCGGACTTCGAAACAACGCCGATACGACCCTGCTTGTGAATATGACCGGGCATGATGCCGATCTTGCACTCGCCGGGCGTGATCACGCCGGGGCAGTTCGGACCGACCACACGGGTCTTGGTCTGCGAGTCGAGGACCCGACGAACCTTCATCATATCCATGACCGGGATGCCCTCGGTGATGACGATCGCGAGGTCAAGCTCGGCGTCGATCGCTTCAAGAATCGCGTCGCCCGCAAAGGGCGGCGGGACGAAGATCACGGATGCATTCGCTCCCGTGCGTTCCTTCGCTTCGCGAACGGTATCGAAGACCGGCGCGGAGCCCTTGCCCGAGGGATTCTCCCAGGTCTGACCACCGCGGCCGGGCGTAACGCCCGCAACGATATTGGTGCCGTAATCGAGGCACTTTCCGGCGTGAAAACTTCCGGCCGAACCGGTGATGCCCTGAACGAGCAGCTTCGTGTGATTTCCAACTAGAATCGACATTGGTATTCCCTTCAGCCAGCCGCGCCGGCGAGCTCCACAATCTTCTGTGCGCCCTCCGCCATCGTGTCGGCGGGAGTAATGTTGAGGCCGCTCTCCGCGAGGATCGCTTTGCCCTGTTCGACGTTCGTGCCGGCGAGACGCACGACGAGCGGCACCTGGAGACCGAGCTCCTTGGTCGCTGCGACAACGCCATTCGCGATGATGTCGCACTTCATGATGCCGCCGAAGATGTTCACGAAGATCCCCTTCACCTTGTCGGACTGAAGGATGATCTTAAACGCCTTCGTCACTGACTCCTGGCTCGCGCCGCCGCCAACATCGAGGAAGTTCGCGGGCGATCCGCCAAAGTGCTGAATCGTGTCCATCGTCGACATCGCGAGGCCCGCACCATTGACGAGGCAGCCGATATTTCCGTCGAGCTGGATGTAGCTCAGACCTGCTTCCGCGGCCTCACGCTCGGTCGCGTGGGTCTCGTTGGGGTCTTCGAGCTCCGTCCACTCCTTGTGCCGGAAGTGGCCGTTTCCGTCGAAGTTCACCTTCGCGTCGAGCGCGACAACGCTGTCGTCTTCCGTGATGATCATCGGGTTGATCTCGGCGATGGAGCAGTCTTCCTTCACGAAGAGCTCCGAAAGCGAGGAGAGGAGCTTGCGGAAGCCCTTCTGCTGCGCCTTGTTCATGCCGAGGCCGAACGCGAGCTGGCGGATTTGGTAGCCCTGAAGGCCCACCGCCGGGTCGATCCAAATCTTGTGAATCTTCTCCGGATGCTCTTCCGCAACTTCTTCGATCTCCACGCCGCCCTCGGTGGACGCCATGACGACCACCTTGCGGGTCTCACGATCGACGGTGAGCGCCATGTAGAGCTCGCTCTTGATCGCGAGCCCCTGCTCGACGTAGAGGCGCTTTACTTCTTTGCCTTCCGGACCGGTCTGCGGCGTCACCAGGACCTTGCCGAAGAGCTCGTCCGCGACACCCTGCGCGGCGTCGGCACCCTTCACCACCTTCACGCCGCCGGCTTTGCCTCGGCCACCCGCGTGAATCTGGGCCTTCACGACAACAACCTCGTTGCCCGTCTCGTCGATGAGCTTCTGAGCCGCGGCCTTCACATCCCCGGGGGAGAAGCACGCGATCCCTTGGGGCACGGGAATTCCGTAACGACGAAAGATTTCCTTCGCCTGGTGTTCATGGATATTCATGGCTGACCTCTCCGCCTCTTCGGGCGGTGTTCAGGTTAGG
>JAHDCI010000175.1 GCA_020629955.1 Myxococcota bacterium
TCGTCAGGGGCGCCGAGGCGAGCTTTGGTCAACGAACGACATGCCGAGTATATCGGAGGAAGAGCGAAGCTCGGATCGGCGTTCCTGGCGGAAGAGGTCCCTTCTAGCGATTTGAACCACGCATTAATCGACCGTCGGAACCGGCGCGGGCGGCGGTTCGACCGGCGCGGGCGGTGGCTCGGCGGGAGCAGGCGCGGGCGCAGCGGGAGGCGACTGGGGCTCGGGAGCGGGCGCTGGGGCAGGCGCTTCCGGAGCGGGCTCCGGAGCCGGGGTGGGCGAAGAAGGCGCACTTGGCGCCGGCTCAATCGGCGCAGACGGAGCGGGCGAGGAGGCCCCGAGCTGATTGAGCATTCGGCGTGCTGCCGCGGCCTCTGAACATGAGTGCTCAACACAAACCTCGAGGACCGCGATCGCTTGATCGCGCTGACCGAGTTGCTGATACGCCCGCGCGAGCTCGATATGTGCCGGGCCGTAGGCGTTGCGCTGGGCATTCCGGAAATAGCGCGAAGCCTGCTGAGCGTTCCCACGCCGCATATAGACGCGGCCGATTCCAGTATTCGCGCGAACGTGTCCAGGACGTTCCTCTAGCGCGCGCTCAAAGTGTTGCTGAGCTCCAAGAAGGTCGCTGCTCTGAAGGAGCGTCTCTCCTCGAGAGATATAGTAGTCGAAGTCACGGCCCGCTGGAGGCGCGCTGCCTGGGCGAGGCGACCCACCACCGTTCGAGTTGCTGGTAGACGATGGCCCGGAGCTCGCCTGTGCGGGCGTTGCAGGCTCCGCAGGGGTTGCCGGTTCCGGGGTTTCTTCGGCTGCCGGCGTCTCTTCTTGAGCGGGCGTCTCTTCAGTAGCAGCAGCGCTCGCCGCATCGATCTGTTCGAGGAGCGCGGCAGCGCTCGGGTGCTCCGCGTGACGACGGACAACATCGCTGGCGGCAACCCGAGCCGCGTCGAGGTTTCCGGAAGCGAGCGCAGCTCGGCATAGGAGTAGCTGCGCGGGAACAAAATCGGAATCCGCCGCCACCGCAGCTCGCGCTTTTTCAAATGCGTCGCCGAGGTTCGAAGATCGAGCCGCCGCAAGAAGCCCCTCCGCCATCAGAAGCTGAGGAGTCTCTTCTCCGATCGCTGCGCGTGCCGTTTGAAGCTCGGTCTCCGCAGCGTCGAGATTGCCTCGGAGGCGACTGACCTCGGCGAGCGCGAGGAGTGCGTCGCCGTTCGCGTCATCCATCGCGTTGGCACGTTCGGCTGCAGTCGCTGCGGATTGAATATGATCGTCGGGGTCCGCGGCTGGGTCGTTGCTCTCGAAGCGGAGCTCTTGCGCGACACCAAGATGGGCAAATGCGAGCGCCGCAAAGTCTGAAACCGTGGAATCCGCCCCTTCCGTTCGGGCACCGAGACGCTCAATTTCGGATTCGTATGCAGCGGCGGTCCCCGCGAAGCGAGTGGGCTCGCTTGGTGCCTCAGTCGGCTCGGTTGGAACTTCCGGCTCAGGGTCGCCGCCTGCGATCATTTCCCAGTTCAGCGCGACCGCCCCCGCCGTTGCGAGGAGAATCAACAGCCCGGCGATCCACAGCGCTGCGTTCGACTTCGGTGGCTGAGGCGCCGAGGCTTCTTCGAGCGCACGCGGAGCCGCACTCGGTTCCAAGGTCGGGGCGCGCTTTGCGGTCGACGGTGCTCGAGGCGCGGGCGGATTGGAGTCGATCGCGGGAGCGCGAGGCGCTGGGGCCGCGGGAGCTTTCACCGCAGGAGCCGAGGGCGCCGGCGGCGCAGGTCGTTTCGGTGGCGCTGGAGCGACAACGCGGGGAGCAGGCGGCGCAGGCTTCGGTGGCGCAGGCTTTGGCGGCGGAGGCGCAACGCTTCGGGGAGGAGGCACGGAGGGAATACCGGCCAGCCCTTGCGCAGTCCGCGCTGGTGGACGTGAGGGAGGCGAACTCTCGGTTGCCGGAGGCACGCCCATCAACGTGCCCTTTTTGCTCCGAACGCTTCCCGCTCCGCGAGCTGCCGCTGCTGCGCGGAAAAACGTTTGGAGCTCTGCGATTTCGCCAAGCGGCTTCCACGCTTCGCCGGATCGGGAAATCCGATCATCGGGCGCAAGTTCGCCTTCGGTAATCCGGCGCTGCAACTCTCGCAACGAAGCCAACCGATGCTCTGTCCCGTTGTTCTGTCTCACCAACCATGAACGGCCAGACTCAGACCTTCCCGGGGGGTACACCTTAAACAAGTGCTCGCATTGCGTGCACTTGACGGTGGTACCGCCCTCTGAAACCAGGGTCTCATCGAACTCGTATTCGGTTCCGCACTGCGAGCAGGTGACATCCATCGGAGGCGGGACGGTAGCAGGGGGGGCGTCAAGCCGCCATGCACCAGATGAACTTCCATCATCATTCTTTTTGGCGCATAGTTCTCGAACGAAACCCGGATGGTCTCGGGGCCGCGTCGGGTCGACGGACGTCTCGTAGGAGCCAACGATGAAGCTACCGCTCGCAGGAAAACGAAATAGGGCAGCCCAAGTTCTCTCCGGGGCGACCGCGTTACTCCTGATCGAATCTCCGGATGGAGTTAGCGCGAAGACATTGGCGCGAAAGATCGGCTCCCGCTCGAATCGACGTGTTTCCGAGTGGGGCTCCGAAAACGAAGCTCCGATTCGGCATCGAGCGAGTCGCGAGGGAGAAGCTGCCGCAACCCTGCGCGTTCGCATCGCCGGTACTCCACGCGCGGATCTTGTCTGGATCGCAGAAGCCGACGACCTGTACGTGCCGATACTGACCGATTGGATCCTTCGAACGTTGCCCGAAGGCGCAGCTTAGCCCCACGCAATGCATTCGCCCAACTTGGGGACCCGCACCCGAAATCCCCAAGGGTTGTCCAACGCAGAGGAGGCATTTTCCCCCGGTTCGCACGCATAGAGGTTGACCCTTCCGCGCTCCCCTGCGTATCCTACACATCGCGTTTCGTATCGTCAGCGAAACACCTTTTCGGCGGAAAACCGAACTCTGAACCACTGTGGGAATCGATCGCAATAAAGTACAAGCCTCAGCGCAAAAGCAGCTGGCCAAGGGCAATTACGATAAGGCGATCGCGGAGTACCGAAAGCTCATCCAAGAGGATCCGAGCGATGTCCGCACGTGGCTCAAAATTGCGAATATTTATCAGCGAAAAGGGTCAATCAAGGAAGCCACCGCAACCTACGAAAAGGTTGCGAAACGGTTCGCGGACCAAGGTTTCTTTCTAAAGGCTGTCGCGGTCTACAAACAGATTCTCGAGCTTCATCCCGACCGGCCGGATATCTCGCTCCGTCTTGCCGAAATGTACGAGCAACTCCAGCTCGTCAGTGACGCCCTTCAGACATACGATTCGATTGCCGCGCAGTACGACCGAGCCGGCGACACGGACCATGCTCTCAAAACCCTCAAGAGAATGGTCACTCTGGACCCGAAAAATGTCGCGGTTCGAATCCGTCACGCGGAAGCGCTGAGCCGCGCCGGCCACCGTGACGATGCCGCGAGCGAGTTTGAGATCGGCGCGGACCTTCTTAAGGATCTCGGTCGCGAAGACGACTACCTCAAGGTCGCGGAACGCCTTTCCTATCACCGTCCCGATGACGTTCGCCTCGCTCGCGAGCTCGCAGAATCATACCTCAAGCGACGAGACGCCAAGCGCGCGCTAGCAAAGCTTCAGACCTGCCTCGCGCATGATCAGCAAGACGTCGACAGCCTCGGCCTGCTCGCGGATGCATTCGAACTGCTTGGACAGATTCCGAAGACGGTCTCCGTCCACAAAGAAATCGCACGCATTCATCGAGATTCCGGGAGACCGGCGGATCACGCGCGCTCTTTGCAGAAGGTCCTCTCGTTCGCTCCAGGGGATGCCGAGGCGCGCCAAGCCCTCGCCACCTACGCTCCAGGCTCTGTCGCAAAACCCGTCGATTCACTGCCAGGCAGAGCGGTTGTCGAGTCGATTGACGACGAACCCATCCTCGAGGTTGTCGACGATGACGAAGACCTCCTCATCATGGACGAGGATGAGTTTGATGACTCGACGGATTTCGGTCCGGACGACCACACAGCGGCAGACAATCCACGAGCAGCCCAACGGACGAGCGCAGATATCGAGCTCGACATCGCCGAGGAGGTCATCGAACTCGAACAGGACGATGACCTTCTTGGGGCCGTTGAATCGGTCCACGACCAACCACTTGAGCCCTCCTCTTCGTCCATTCACGCGCCGCCGGCCCCGGGTATTCCCGAGGACCTCGCTCAGGACGCACAAATCGCTCGCTTGCTGACCGAGTGCGACGTGTTCGAGCGGTATGGACTCAAGGAGAAGGTCGTCTCTCAACTCGAAATGGTCGTCCAACTCGACCATACGCACGTCGAAGCGCGTGAGCGTCTGAAAGAAGCATACCTGGATGTGGGACGCATTCCAGATGCAATTGGTCAGCTCCGCTCGCTGATCGAACTCTTCCGCGGGCGACCGCAGGTTGCTTCGCTCTACGAAAAGCAGCTCGCAGAGCTTGAGGCAGCTCAAGAGAATGTCGCGGTTGGGGTCGAGGTCCCCGACCAAGAATTTGATGTTGCTTTCGAAGGGGAAGACGTCGTCTTCATGGACGACGAGCAGCCCGATCCGAACGATCTGGAGACAAACGAACTCCCAACGCACGACATGACAGTCATGCAGGCATCGCCTTTCTCAGGCGATGACCTCGATGATTTTCGCAACGACTCCGAGATTCCCCTCTTCGGCGAATCGGACCCGAGCGAACTCGCGAGCCCCGGTTCTTCCGTTCATCCCCCACTTCGTCTCGACGAGCTGCCAAAAGCTCCTGCTCCGAAGATCACCGCCCCGCCGGCGCACATCACCGCGCCCCCGCCGCTTGCGCCACCAAAGCCGCTGCCCGTCACCGCACCACCGCCAGTCACTGCGGCACCCGTCGCGGCGCCACAGGCGGTGACCGCGCCGCCTCCGGTCGCACCCGCTATCGGTGCACCGCCGGCAGTCGCGACGTCCGCGAATCCCGCCGCGCCGCTTATCGATGCGCCGGACGCCAGCGCGCTCGATCCATCCTCGACCGAGATCCCGCAAGGTCCGCCGAGCTCTCCTTCGCCGATTCCGGCATCGGTCCTCGATCTGGATGAAGACCTTGAGGACGAGCACGACAAGCCTACGATTCCGCCGAATGCGGCGACGGATCCAGAAGTGGTCGCACCAAGCGATACCGACCCACCTTCGGATTCGATGGAACTCGAACCGGAGGCAACCGCGGCGACCGCGGAACTCGAGTCGAGCGAGACCAAAGCCGAACCTCCGCCAAGCAACGAAATCGAGAACCTCGCAGCGGAACTGCCGATCGAATCGGAGCTTCCTCCAGACGTCGTTGAGCTCTTCGAAGAAGCCGAGTTCTATCAAGCGCAGGGGCTCTTTGGCGAGGCGCTCGCATCCCTTGAAGAGGCCCTCGAAGACCACCCCGAACTCGACGCCATTCAACTGCGGATTGAAGCACTACGGGCCGAACAGGCGAGCCGGCCAAAATCGATGCCGCCGAGCAAAGCGCCGGAAGAAGACCTCGCGTTTGCTCTCGCCGAGAAGCTCGCCGACGAGCTCGGAGAAGAGGCCGAAATCGGCGGAGACGTGCTCGACGTGGACGCGGTCTTTGAGCAGTTCAAAGCAGGCGTTGCGGCTCAGGTTGGCGAAGGAGACTCCGACACCCACTTCGACCTCGGCATTGCGTACAAAGAGATGGGGCTCCTCGATGATGCGGTCTCTGAGTTTGAGCTCGCGAAGAAGAACCCCGTAAAAGAGTGCATCGCTTACACGATGATCGGGCTCTGCCGGATGGAGCAACGAAAGTTCACCGACGCCATCGGTTTCTTCAAGCGAGGGCTTTACTCGGACCGAAAGACAGACCGCGAGGAAATCGGCTTGTATTTCGAGTTGGCCGAAGCGTACGCCGCTCTCGAGGACCCGAAAGAAGCGCTCTTCTATTACGAGAAGGTCCGTCGACGCGATCCGAAGTTCCGTGGCGTTAGCGACCGTATCAATCACCTTTCGGGACAGAGCAGCTCGCCTGAAGTGATCGCGCTCGATCTCGACGAGTAGGCTGCAAAGCGCGCATCGGTGCGCGGGGAACCGATGCGAAGACTACGCGCGAGCGTCGGTTTCGAGGATCGCTTGAGCGAAGGATTCGGCCTCACCACGCTGCACGTCGATGAGTCGGACGCGCGTAGAGGGAGCGCCATCGAGGGCAAACTCCTCCCGGCCCCCGCGTCCACGCCAGAACCGAGAAATCGCAAGGTCCAAACCGCCGCCGAGCAGAATCACGAGCGCGCCGAGCATCAGGAGGTACGTCTCCCCGCTCCAGGCTCCCTCGAAAATCGAAGTCGCTCCGAGAACGACCGCCAGCCCGAAACAGAGACCACCAACGAGCGGCGGAAGCCCGGAGCTTCTCGAAGTGAGGCCGACTTCGCCGACCGAACCGTAGGGAACCGTTGCGAAACGTTCACGAATCACGTTTCCAAAGAGTGAATGCGCGGAGCGGATATCGACCCCTCGTTCGCCAAGGGAGAGCGTTCCTTCCTGGCGGTATCGAACCAACCATCCGATTCCGGAGACCAACCAGGTCAGAAGCGCGTAGCCGGTCACTAGCCTGACAAGCGCCCTCCACCCTTCGGCACGCGGACGTATCATCCGACCGGTCAACGAAACCTCTTCGCCGGAAGCGAGAGCGACCGAGGTATTTGAAAAGCGATTGAGGAGAGCTCGCCGCAACGAGACATGCGCTTCGTACGCAGGGCTACCTTCTGCAGGCTCAAGCGCCACCGTCGCGAGCGCCTCGAAGACACTCTCCGCCTCTTCATGGAGCGGCTCCAAGAATCGAAAGAGGCGATAGCCGGTGTTCAATTCGAGCCAAAGCGCATTCTGCAGAAATCTCTCCTGACGCGCGGTATCGGGGTGCAACCCAGCGACGGATAGCGCCGATAATACAGCGTGCTCTCGACCGTTCTTTGCACCGTCGCGAAGGGCCTCAACGACCCTGACGCCGCCAACTTTCGCATCTCCGAATTCGGCAAGCTCAGCCTTCACCAGAGCCTCGCCTGCGAACAGAAGACGGCCCTCCGCCTGCCGGAGCAGCGCACGAAGGCATGCCTTCGCTAGCGCGGGATCCGCTTCTTCGGCAGCTTCGACGGCAAGCTCCACTTCTCGTTCCCGAATTTCGCTTTTCGCGCTCACCGACGAGATATGAAAGGATGCCCGGCAATCGGCAAGCCGCGTCTCCTGAAACCTAATCCACGCACGCAAAATGGGTCGAAGACGCGATTGGATGAATCGCTTGCTCCTCGCTATCCTCGGCGTTACCGGGGCCTGCCCCGAACGTGCGGGGGCTAACTTCGATCGCGCCAATAATCAGCGACGCCGGACTCTCGATGGACCGTCTCGCCCATCATCGGAGAGAGAATCTGCAAATCGTCCCGTTCGGCGATTCGAAGCAGTTCCGAGATCGGTTCGTCCCAGGCGTGAAGCGCCAGACTAAACGTTCCCCAGTGCACCGGCATCATCGTCTTTGCGCGCACCTGCTGGTGCACGCGCGCTGCATTGGTCGGTCCCAGGTGAATCGAGCCCCACGCCGGATGCCACGCGCCGATTTCGATCAGCGATAGGTCAAAGCCCCCGAAGCGTTCGCCGATCTCCTCAAAGCCTTCGTCCCAGCTTCCCGTATCTCCAGAAAACCAGACGCTATGTTTTGGACCGCGAATCGCCCAGCTTGCCCAGAATGTCGCAAGGCTCGCGCCGACCCCGCGTCCCTGGAAGTGCCGTGCAGGTGTCGCGGTGATCTCGATGCCCCGGACTTCGACATGTTCCCACCAATCAAGCTCGACAATCCGATCTTCGGGCACTCCCCACGCCTCGAGATGGGCGCCTACGCCAAGCGGGCAGACCCACTTCACGAGACGTTTGCGTAGCGCAAGCACCGTCTCCAAATCGAGATGGTCGTAGTGGTCGTGGGAGATAAGGACAACGTCGATTTCGGGAAGATCCCGGGCGAGAATCGGCGCCGGATGGAAGCGTTTCGGCCCCGCCCACGGCAAAGGTGAACAGCGCCCCGAGAGAACCGGATCGGTCAGCACCAATACGCCATCGACCTCGATCACCATGGAGCTATGCCCGAGCCATGTGACGCGAAGGTCTTCGCCCTTCCCTCCCTGCATGATATTCGGATCGGCGCGCACAATCGGATGAACCCGCTCCGGGATCCGGCGCCGCTCGGTCACAAAATCCTTCACCAGATCGAAGGAGGGTCGGCCGGTAGGTGTCGGCACGGGGTTCCGAAAGCGCAGCCCGTTAAAGTGCGGTGAGTCAGTGACCTTCTCTCGCCGAAGTCCTCGCACGTGCCCACCGAGGGCGTCGAGGCCAAACATCTTTCCGCTCAGGGTTCTTCCAGAAGTGCTCATCGATTGTCCAAACAAAGCGCGTGATCGCGTACGTCTTGAGTTAGAGCGAAGCACCGCACGTCCGCAAGGGTCAGGCGGCCAAGAGTGTCGCATTTGCCCCATCCAGTCCCTCGCGGGTCTCGCGCGCCACCCCGAGTTCTTGCAAGCGCCGGCGTTCGTGCTCTAACTAACGCAATGGATTCGTCGCGGCACAGCTATGAACGCCCCAAGTGGGGCCTCGTTGCGCTCTTTGTTGGATTCGTGGCGCTCACGGTCATTTCCGTTTTCACAGTGCTCCTTCCCGAACTTGAAGAGAGCTCTGACGAAGCCGCCACTAGCGCGGAAATCGAACAAGGAGCGATGCGCGAATAGTGCACCGTTCATTGGCCCGAAGAGAGATTCACGGAACCGAGTGTTGCCTTCCGGGCCATGCCGAACGACACTCTCTGCATGCCAAGTCTGACGTGGGTTGTCAGCGAGGGGCGCCCTCGTAAATTCCCCATTTATAAGAAGATCATCACGATGGGTCGCGGCGGCGCGAACGATGTCGTTCTCGATGATCGCACCGTCGAAGATTTCCACGCGCAACTCGTCTTCGATGGCCGAGACTTCGCACTCTCCGACGTCGAAAAGAGCGGCACGCTGAAGGTCAACGGAAAGAAGAAGCGTCGCGCGAAAATCTTTCATGGAGATCGAATCCACCTCGGAGATATCGAACTCGTCTTCAGTGTGTACGACGAAGTCGTTGAGACCGATAACGAGGGAGACGATCGGAGCGCAGAGCTCGCCGGGATGATCAAGCTGAGCGAGTTTAATCAACGCCTGATGCAGATTCGTTCCGTGCCCGACCAGATCGACGCACTCCTCGATGCCGTGATCGAAGTGACGCACGCCGCCAAGGGTTTTGTCCTCCTCATCGAAGACGGTCGGCCAAGAGTCGCCGCATCGCGCAATGTCGAGCGCCAGGCGATACCGGACGCGGTGGAGCACCTCTCGGATTCGATCGTCTCGCAATGCATCGAGTCGCAGAAACCGATTATCGTCAGCGACGCTCTGAATCACACGCTCTTTGGAAGCTCCGAGAGCGTCATGAACCTGCAGCTGTGTTCGGTCATGGCAGCACCGCTCATCGCGCAGGGGCAGCTCCTTGGTTTGATCTATGTCGGCAACGATAACGTCGTCAGCCTCTTCGAGCAGTCCTCGCTCGATGTCCTCACCATCTTCGCCGCCCAGGCTTCGTTGATTCTTCAAAACGCGCTTCTGCTCGATCAACTCCAGCTCGAAAACGAGCCCGCGGAGGGGCAAAACTTCGGAAGGATCATCGGCTCATGTCCGCAACTCGGCGTGGTGTTCGACAATATCCGAAAGGTCGCTCCCGCGGATATCTCAGTACTCATCAACGGCGAGACCGGAACCGGCAAAGAGCTCATCGCGCAGGAGATCCACGCGCGGAGCCCGAGGAAAAGCCACCCCTTCGTCGTTCTGAACTGCGGGGCCATTCCCGAAAACCTCATGGAATCGGAACTCTTTGGACACGTTAAGGGAGCGTTCACCGGAGCCATCGCGAATCGCGATGGGAAGTTCCAACAGGCAAATAAGGGGACCCTCTTCCTAGATGAGATCGGCGAGATGCCGATGAACCTGCAGGTGAAACTTCTTCGAGCACTCCAAGAACGCATCGTTATGAAGGTGGGTAGCGGCAAGCCGGAGGCAGTCGATATCCGAGTGGTCGCGGCGACCCACCGAGACCTCGAAGCGCGCATCCGAGACGGCGCGTTCCGCGAGGACCTCTACTATCGATTGAACGTGGTTGCGCTTCAGCTTCCTCCACTTCGAGAGCGCGGCGAAGATACCGTGCTGCTCGCGAAGTTTTTCCTCAAGCGATACGCCGCAGAGTTCGGGTCAAAGGTGAAGGGATTCACGCCTGGGGCGTTGACCGCGATCCGTCAGTACAGCTGGCCAGGCAACGTTCGGCAGCTTGAAAACCGCGTGAAGAAAGCGCTGGTCCTTGCCGATAAAACACTTGTCGGAAAGGGCGATCTTGACCTCGAAGATACCCAGACCGTCCCGCTCAATCAGGCGCGAGAAGAGTTTACCCGGCGCTACATCTTCGAAGTTCTCGAACGCAACGGTGGCAATCGAACGAAGACCGCACACGATCTCGGCGTCGACCCACGAACCGTCTTCCGTTATCTTGAGCATGCTCCCGAGGGCTGAGTGTTCCGTTCTTCCAAGTCCCGCGCCGCGGCATCTTCGCACAAACGAACGCCGCCCAACTCTCCCATTCGAACTGCAATCTGTAGCTCCGAATCCGCGCGAATGTGTTACCCCGTATTTCTACGTTTCTGAACGGAATAGACGAACCGACTGCTAGCCACCGCTAGTCGCCGCTCGGGCAGAACACTATGCGCCCTACCCTCTTCGAACTCTTTGGTCAGAGCGTCCCCGCCTACTTCGG
>JAHDCI010000176.1 GCA_020629955.1 Myxococcota bacterium
GTGAAGAGGTTTTCACCTTTCGGTGCACCGGGTTCGAACCGGTCGTGCTTACGCACTTACCAATGTAGTCCCTTCGGCATTCGTCTCGGAATGGGCTCGAAGCTCGTTCGAGTGAGTTTAAGAATCTTATTCGGTCAGGGTTTTGGCCAACGTCGATGTCGCAGCGATTCAGTGACACTTGTGGTTATCGATATCCGCTTCAGAGTGTTGAGCGGGAGGATTCGCTGGCTTTGCAGAGCAGCTTGAGATGGGGCGAAATCAATGCGCCGTCTTCGTGAAAACCCGCTCGGGACACTCACCCGAAGTCGGAATCGAGGCGCGTGTCGCCGAGACGTTATGGGGTGAATCGACGAGGGCTTCGCCGGAGGAGAGAGGGGTCTTTGTGAAAGACCCCTGAAAGAAAGAAGCTCCCTCGGGCATTCGCGAAATATAAATGTCTTTTGCGGCTCGTTCTTTCGCGTTTGATGTTTGCGAAGCGTTGTTGTCTTTGCCGGACCCCCTTGATAAGTCGGCGCGGTATTCGGTCAACAAAAAACTTCGATCTTTTTTCATCAGACGAAACATCGTTCAGCTTGCGTTCGCGAGAGTTGCACTCGATCGCCGTGCGGCTTTGGTCACTCGCTCCACCGCTGCGAGCACCTCCTCGGCGAACGCTTCCGGAGCATCCTCATGAACCAGAAGTCCGGCCTTCGGAATCGAGCGGAAGGTTGCGCGGCCCGCGAACTGATCGAGCATGCTCCGCGCGTCTTTCTCTGGGAACCATGGGTCGCGTGCACCCCAAATAAGCCGGACCGGTGCCTTTAGGCGAGCGTGCACTTCATCGAGCGCATCGAAGTCTGACGGAGACACTCGGGAGGCGAGTTCAATCGCCGCGTCCAGGCGAGCGGGGTCTTTTGCGAGCGGGGCAAAGAAGGTTTTTCGGATTCGTTTGCGGGCGGCCTTGGTCGAAGCACTCGCAAGCGCGAACTCCATCTGCACGGTTCGGCGGCGGAGCAGAAAGCTCCATATCGCTTTCGCGAATGGAATGCGGGTCAGCTTAAAGAGCGCCTTAAACATCAACGTGTAGCGCTTGGGGATTTCGGTATTCCCCAGCACCATCCCGGCGACCTGGTCGCCAAGCTGATCCGCGGCATAGCGGGCGATGCTCCCGCCCGAATCGTGTCCGACCAAGATGATGGGCGCTCCGCGACTAAGTTCGGTTGCGACTTTCGCGACGGCGCGCGAGAGCGGTTGAATGCCAAGCGTTGAAGCGTCGCCGCTTGAGAGACCGGCAGCCGGCAGATCGAAGTACGCGCTTCGAAAACCGGAATGTCCACGTTCGAGCATCGCGTCGACGACGGGCTTGTAGGTGCCGCCGTGAAGCGGCCAGCCGTGCACAAAGAGAACGAACGGCGCTGAGCGGTCTTCGCTGCCGTGTGTCCAGTACGCGACCCGCGACTCTTCAAGGCTGAGCCAGCCGCTTGGTTCGGGGCGCGAGTGCGAGCTGTGAGGGAAGGGCGAGATGGTTGCTTCAGTCATGAAGAGAAGCTGCCGCCGATCGCGGACCTTCTCACCTACCTAGAGAGGTAAGTGCCGCTTGGTTCCGTTTTGAGGCAGGCTTTCTCTATGACCAGCATGCTCTTTCCGGCGCTCCTCAAATATTGGCGCGGACGCCGCGGCCTTAGTCAGCTCGACTTTTCGGTTCGCGCGGGCGTTTCCTCAAAGCACATCAGCTTTCTGGAGACCGGGCGTTCCACGCCGAGCGAAGAGATGGTGATCTCGATCGCCGCGGCGCTCGCGCTTTCTGGGCGGCAGCGGGATGAGCTGCTGATGGCAGCGGGGTTTGAGGGCGCGATCGATGATACGCCGGCGCTTGAGGTCGAGGGCGTGCGATCGATCGTTGAGCAGATGTTCGAGGCGCATGAACCCTTCCCGATGATGGTGCTCGATGGTGCTTACGACGTGCTCGCTGCCAACGCTGCGGGGCAGAAGCTCATGAATCTCGCGTTCCCTTCGCTTGGCGGAAGGAAGATCAACGCCATCTTGACCGTTTTCGATCCGAAAGGGCTCCGGCCCCGAATTCGCAATTGGGAGGAGATGGCGAAGGAGCTGATCAATCGCCTCCATCGTGAATCCCTGATGGCGCCGCACGATGGACGTCTGAAAGAACTCATCCAGCAGGCGCTTGCGTTTCCGGGCATTCCGAAAGAATGGGAGCGCCCCAATTTTTCAAAGGCGGCGTCACCTCTGCTGGCAGGCACGTTCGCGCTCGGGCCCCTTGAGGTCTCGTTTTTGACCACCGTCACCCGCTTCTCCGCGCCCCAGGTTACGGAACTCGACGAGCTTCAGATCGAGGCGTGGTTTCCGCAGGACGAATCGACTCGCCAGTTTTGCATGAATATGCTCGCTGCGAACTGAATGAGACTCGGCTACGCCAGGATCGGCATACGGCGTAGCTTGCGCGTCGGGACAGGCGGAGGGAGCCCGCGCAGGCGAGACTTCAGTTCAAGCCGGGATTCGAGCTCGAAGTTTGTGAAGCGAAGCCCGAGAGCAAAGCCGGGGTCGCCTTCGCGCCAGCCGCCGATGACGCGGACGACAATCGCTTCCGCATCGAACCACTTATCCCCGTGATGGTCCTGGAAAGAGACCATCACCTCATCGCCGATCTCCGCCGGAGAATCAGCAGCGAGCATCATTCCGTACGGGGAGAGATCCAAGACGCGTTCCCCGAGAAGCTGGAAGCTCTCGGAATGCACGGCCTGACAGGTCGAGCGAAGAGCGCGGCGGGTAACGAGCCGACGGCGGAAAGTGGGGGGGACGAGCGAGATGGGCGAGTTCTTCATGTAAGACAGTATCCTACATGTGGATTTTAGTCCGACAAATAATGCGCAAAGCTTTTTTTGGGGAAGCGTGCTCGTTTCAAAAAGTGAACGATGTTTCGTCTGTTTCTTAGGATCGTTACTACTCGCCCTCGATTTTTTTCCACTCAACTCCAGATCTGACCCACTCGGCCCGTTCAGGCTTGCCAATTCCGCCCTCAGTGCAACGACTCTCGCATGTCGAAGAGAGTCGTAGTTTGTGGTGCGGGCCCCGCGGGTGGCGCCGCGGCGATGCAGCTAGCGGGCGCCGGAATCGAGACCATCCTGCTCGATCGGAAGTCCCTCCCGCGAACCAAAGCCTGTGGTTCGGGGCTTTCCCCATGGACGTTGGAGTTCATCGATGAGATCGGCGTTGGTCCGCAGATTCGTGCGCAGGCGTATCGCATTGATGGCGCGCTGATCGCAGGGACTGAGACGAAGGGCATCGAGCTTCGCGGCGACCACGAAACCGCCATTTTGATTCGCAGTGAGCTCGATATGCGGATCGCGGAAGAAGCCGTGCGCCGCGGCGCCGACCTTCGCGACAAAGTGAAAGTTTCCGGGCTTGAGCGGCATGGAGAAACGATCGCGGTCTCCACCAGCGAAGGCGTGATCGAAGCCGACGCGGTGATCGACGCGACGGGAGCCACCGGCCGACTCACGGACAAGAGCCGCCCCATCAAGCGCCTTCATACCATCATGGGGTGGTGGGAGAATCTTTCGCAACAGTCTGATATTGTTGAGCTTTATTTCGACAGTTCCGTGAAGCCGCACTACGGCTGGGTGTTTCCCGAGTCGGCGACGCGCTGCAATATCGGCATCGTCTTCGATCCGGAAACGGGCGACGCCAACGCCAAAGAGCGCTTTGACGAGTTCCTCGAGCGCTGCCTCGGCAATCGTCTCCGAAGCGCTGACCAAATCGATCGATTGGTCGGGCACCCCGTCAGCGCGAGCACGATGCCGCGCAAGATCGCGCCCGAAGAGCGAATCCTTTGCGCCGGTGAAGCAGGCGCGATGGCGGACGCAGCGACAGCGGAGGGTATTTTTCACGCGCTCGTTAGCGGCACCTTCGCGGGCCAGGAACTTGCCGAGGGGCTCATCGAAGGACGCTCGATGAAGAAGATTGGCCGCCGCTATACGCTACGCACGCAGCGCCGCTTGGCGCACCGAATGGCGGGCGGTCGTGCGCTGATGGAAGCGTTGCGAACGCCAGTGCTCGATTGGGCGTTGAAGATGAGCGATCGGCCAGCGACGCGCACTGTGCTTCAGAAGGCCTTCGTGGGGCTCTATCACGGCTAGCAGGGGATCAGGTCGATGGGAGGGATGATCTTTCGTCAGGGGCGCCGAGGCGAGCTTTGGTCGACGAACGACATGCCGAGTATATCGAAGGAAGAGCGAGGCTCGGATTGGCGTTCCTGGCGGACGAGGGCCCTTCCAGCGATTTGAACCACGCACTCGTACGTACTAACGCTGTGCGCCGACCCACGTGCGCGGATATGAGGCCCGTGTTACGGCTAGAGAGATGTCCGCGGGAGAAAAGAAGGCGCTGAATCTGGCCTGGCTCTGGACAGTGCTTTTCGCGCTGACCACCACCAGCTTTTTGCTGACGCTCTACCACATCTTCTTTATCGCCCCGGCTGAGCTTCAGATGGGGATCGTCTTTAAGATTTTCTTCTTCCACGTCCCGAGCGCGCTCGCGATGTACGTCGGCTTTGGGCTCGCTGGGCTCGGTTCAGCGGTCTATCTCAAGACCAAGAAGCCGTTCTGGGATGCGCTCGCGATCTCCGGAGCAGAAGTCGGGACGCTCTTTTGCATCATCGTGCTCGTGACCGGGCCGCTCTGGGGACGAAAAGCGTGGGGCCACTATTGGGTCTGGGACCCGCGCCTCACGTCGACGATGCTCACAGCGATGATTTACCTTTCGTTCTTGGCGCTTCGTTCGGGCAGCCCCGGCGCGGCGGAAAAGCGCTTCGCTGCAGCGCTCGCGATCATTGGATTGCCGATGCTCCCGTTGATTCACTATTCCGTTCAGCGCTGGGCGGGGCAGCATCCGACGGTGCTCACCGAAGAAGGTGGCGGCATCAGCGCGGAGATGGTGCCCTCGCTCCTTGGCGGTTTCACCTCGTTCTCGCTGCTTGTTGTTTGGCTGCTTTGGGCGCGTATTCGCGTCGAGCGTCAGCGCCAAGAAATCGACTCTCTCGACCTTGAGCTCGCCGGCAGCTAGCAGTCGGTTGATTTATTCCGAATCCCGCTTCGCGGCATTTTCACGCACTCAAACGCCATCCAATTCTTGCCAAGTATATACAATACCTTGCTTCAACTCGGACGCATCTGCGTACGCAAAACTCCCACGATTCAGAATGGGAAGAAATCAACCGACCGCTACGCCGCGCAACCGATCATGAAACGTTTTCTCTCAGGCTCGCTTCTCGCTCTTTCGCTCTTCGCACTCGCTCCTGCGGTATCGGCCCAAGATTCGGAAGAATCCGCCGAAGAACAAACGCCCGAAAATAGCCGTTCGGCCGAGTTCCGTGCGGTGGATGGTTCGGTTGAAGAAGATGTCCCGGGCGGGCCGCTTCTGATCGGCGCCTATATGGCCGCGTTTGCGTTGATGCTTGGTTTCGTTTGGCGCCTCGGCTCCCTTCACCAGAAGAACCAGCGAGAGCTCGAAGCGCTGCGCCGTGAGTTTAACGCGCAGAGTGACGCGTAACTCCACCTCATGTTGACGCCGCTTCTCGAACTCGGTTCACGAGCCTTGACGCGCGTTCACTTTCGCCGAATGTTCCGGCTGGCATCTGCGGCGGAGCTCTCCCCGTCGGTCCTTCCGCAACATGGAGGTCTTGATCAGAATGCCGCTTGAGCACGTCTTTTATATTCCCGCCATTCTTCTTTTTGGGCTCGCGATTGGATTTCGCTTCGGTGCGAACTCGGCGCGAAAAGAGCTCGAAAAAGAGCGGCGGAAGCGAATGGAGTAACGATGGATTTCGATTTGAGCCCTGAGCAGGATGCCCTGGTCAAAGAGTCACGCCGCTTCGTCAAAGAGCGAATTATCCCGGTCGCCGCGCAGTGCGATCGCGACCACAGCTTCCCCACCGAGGTGTTCAAAGAAGCCTGGGAAATGGGCCTTGTCGCCCCGAATATCCCGGAAGAGTACGGCGGCGCTGGCCTTCACGAGCTGGAGCACGTTCTGATCACGGAAGAGCTCGCCTACGGCTGCACCGGCATTCAGACGAGCATGACGGCGAACGCCCTCGCCGCGACGCCGCTGATCATCGCGGGCAGCGACGAGCAGAAGAAGAAGTACCTCGGAATGCTCGGCGCCGAGCCGGTTTATGCTTCCTACGCCATCACCGAGCCTGGCGCGGGATCGGATGCCGCGGGCATTCAGGCGCGCGCGAAGCAGGTCGGTGACGACTGGGTCATCAACGGCCAGAAGTGCTACATCACGAACGGCGCTTGGGCGAGCTGGTACGTGGTCTTCGCGACCATCGATCCGACGATGCGTCACAAGGGCATCATGGCCTTTGTTGTCGACCGCGATGCCGAAGGCGTGAGCGTTGGTAAGACGGAAGACAAACTTGGCCAGCGCGCGAGCAACACCGCGACGATTCACTTCGATGACGTGGTCGTTCCGAAGGCCAATGTGATCGCGGAAGCGGGCAAGGGCTTTAAGGTCGCGATGGAAACCTTCGATCGCACCCGTCCCGACATCGGCGCGGGTGCTTGCGGCCTAATGCGTCGCTGCCTCGACGAGAGCCTCGCGTACGCGCAGGAGCGCAAGACCTTCGGCGTGCCGATCGCGCAGCACCAGATGATCCAGCACATCCTCGCGGATATGGCGATCAAGTACGAAGCGACGCGTCTGCTCGTTCAGAAAGCCGCGTGCATGATCGACAAGGGCTCGAAAAACTCGATCGTCGCCTGTTACTCGAAGGCCTTTGGTGCGGATAGCGCGATGCAGGTCGCTATCGACGCAGTGCAGGTCTTTGGCGGCAACGGCTACATCACGGAGTACCCGGTCGAGAAGCTGATGCGTGACGCGAAGATCCTTCAGATCTACGAGGGCACGTCCCAGATTCAGCGCATGGTCATCGCGAAGAATCTCCTCGCCGGCGTCCGCGGATAGTACGCAGTCAAATCGCAAAAAGGTCGGTCCTCGCTGGGGCCGGCCTTTTTTCGTTTCAGCGCCTCCGAAGCGAGTAACCTCCGCGGATGCACATTTCAGCAATGAGCGGCAATGAGATCTTCTGTCTGGCGCAGAAGGGCTTCTCCCCTGGGGAAATCGTTGTCGGCAATAGCGTCGTCTCGCTCGGTCTTGCGGGTGGCCTCGGCGCGATGGGGCGCACCTTTGCAGGCGGCGAGATTTCGCAGATTACGTCGCTCATCAGCGAGGGGCGTCACGCGGCGATTTCGCGCATGGAAGAAGAGGCTCGACGAGATGGCGCGATCGGGGTGACGGGCGTCAGCACGCGTCTTGGTCGTCTCGCTGGGTTTACCGAATTCCTCTCGACCGGCACCGGGGTTCATGCGGGTCAGCAGAACTTCTTTTCCACCGCGGCGAGCGGGGTGGGGCTCTACTGTCAGCTCGACTGCGGTTACCAGCCCGTTCGTTTTTCGATGGGGAATATCGCCTACGCGCTTGGTCTCGGTCGTGGTGTGGTCGGCTCCCTTCGCACGCTCGGGCGCGGCGAGGTTCGCGAGTACTCCTCGATGTACAACGAGATCCGAGAGACCGCTCTCCGTCGGCTGCAAGACGAAGCGGGTCGCTACGGAGCAAATGCGGTCGTCGACACGAAGATCGAGATGCTCCCCTATGGGCCGGGCACGCTCGAGCTCCTTATGACAGGTACCGCCAGCCATCATCCTTCGCTTGGTCAGCCAAGCGGGCCTCAAGATGTGGTGACCAGCGAGCTCTCCGGAGAGGAGCTCTGGAACCTCGCGAAGATCGGCTATATGCCGCATCAGATCGTGATGGCGACGAGCGTCTACTCGCTCGGCGTGGCTGCCGGAATCGGCGCGACCTTTAAGGGCATGCAGCGGGGTGAGCTGCCGGAGGTCACGCGGCTGATCTACGAGGCGCGCGAAAACTGCCTCGAGCTCGTGCGAAATGAAGCGCAGAAGATCGGCGCCGAGCGGGTGATGTCAACGCGCCTTCAGATCCGCGAAATCACGCAAGGGCTTGTCGAGATCGTCGCGATTGGAACGGCCGTCCGGCGGGCGCCGCCCGAGATGGCGCCACAATCGGAGAACTTGATTCCGCAGGCGTTGATTCCAGATGTCGTGACCCGTTCGGCGGAGGTCAACACCCTCGGTGCGGTAACGAATCCGATGGGGGTGGCGCGTGGCGCGACGAATCAGACCGCCGGCTGCTTGATCAGCTTCATCATGGTGTTCCTCATCCTATTGTGCGGCGTTGGAGCGGCCCTGATCCCAGCGCTCTCAAATCGTTGATCGGGCCAAGACATGAACGCCAATTCGATTGCTCAAACGAGCGGAGGGATGTACTTCCTTCTGCATGAGCGATTCGAAAAAGCACGGACTGGAGACGTTGGCCATTCACGCGGGGCAGGCGCCTGATCCTGTTCATGGCGCGGTGATGACGCCGCTCGTCCTTTCGAGCACGTTTGCGCAGCGTTCGCCCGGTGAGCACACGGGCTTTGAGTACGCGCGAACCGATAACCCTACGCGCCAGACTCTGGAGAAGTGCCTCGCGGCGCTTGAAGGCGCGGAGCAGGCCGTCGCGTTTGGTAGCGGCTGTGCGTCCATGACGACGCTCTTTCAGACCCTTCGCCCAGGCGACCATATCGTCGCGTGCGACGATGTCTATGGCGGCACCTTCCGCATCCTCGACAAGGTCTTTAAGCCCATGGGAGTCGAGACCACCTGGGTCGATATGACGGACCCGAACAACGTGAAGGGTGCGCTTCGCGACGCGACGAAGTTTGTCTGGGTTGAGACCCCCACGAACCCGATGCTGAAGGTGATCGATATCGCCAAGATCGCGGAGCTGACGAAGGATCACGCGGCGAAGCTTTGCGTCGACAATACTTTCGCGACGCCCGTGCTTCAGCGTCCGCTCGAGCTCGGCGCGGACCTGGTCTGTCACTCGCTCACGAAGTACCTCAACGGCCACAGCGATGTCGTTGGCGGCGTGCTGATGACCAGCGACGCGGAGCTGATCGAAAAGCTGCGCTTCCTTCAGAATGCGACCGGCGCGATCCTCTCCCCCTTCGATAGCTTTATGGTTCTTCGGGGGGTCAAGACGCTTCCGGTGCGCATGGACCGACACGCGCAGAGCGCGCTCACCTTGGCGAGCTGGCTCTCCGAGCAGGATGGCGTCGAAAAGGTTCTCTACCCCGGGCTTGCCTCGCATCCGCAGCACGAGACGGCGATGAAGCAGATGAAGGCCGGTGGCGGCATGATCACTGCGGTTATCGAAGGCGGACTTCCCGCGGCGCGCCGTTTCCTCGAGACGACCGAGCTCTTCACGCTCGCCGAGAGCCTTGGCGGCGTCGAGTCGCTGATCGAACATCCGGCGATCATGACGCACGGCGCGGTCCCCGCAGAAACCCGTGCGCAGCTCGGCATCGACGACGGACTTATTCGCCTCTCCGTTGGTTTGGAGAGTGTCGATGACCTCCGCGATGACCTTGCAGCGGCGCTGAAGGCGGCAAAGGGCTGAACCTTCTCCGGTTGAGAAACGAGCCCCCTCACGGGGGCTTTTTCATGCGAGAAAGCGCGCGCGCTCATCGGGCGTCGGCACGCGGCAAGCCTCGAGCTTTCCCCAGATTTTGTAGCGCAGGCTCGCGACGAGCCGATAGCCGAGGTCGGTAAGGAATGCCGGAAGAAAGCGGAAATAGGAAATCGCCCGATAGGGTTGGTCGAGGCGTTTCAAGATCTGAAAGATCGCGCGCGAGCGCACGTAGACGTGGCCGGCATCTCGGTCGACAAAGACCATCGTGGAGAGATCGGATGGGATCTCGGGGAAACGCTCGCGGAGCCCCGCGGTAGTCTCCCCCTGGAGCGTCGCGAAAAGAAACTGCTCTTGGTGATCCCGCGCGAGAATCCACTGCACGCTCGTATCGCAGAGTCCGCAGACTCCGTCGAAGAGGATCAATGGTCGCGTTTCGCTCACGAGGAAAGCATGGGGCGATTTTTCACGCGACGCCACGGTTCTCCCACGCTTCGCGGGCGGCGGAGGAAGGTGAACGTTCGGTCGCCCGTATGAAACAAAGTAGTGCGGCCTTGGTTGCGTCCGCTTTCCGCTCCCCGATATGGTGTGCCCGTGAATCGCTTCTTTCTTTTGTTTTTGCTTCTTGCTCTCTCGTGCGGAGAACCTCGCGCCGCAATGATGGTGCATGTCTTCCCGCATCCGTCGATCGCTCAACTCGAGCAGCTTCAAATCATCGTCTTCGGGGCGGAAGAAGATGGCGACGAGCGCTTTGTCCCGACCGAGGGCATCGATTGGAGAAACGGGGAAGCGATCCAGTTTGTGTTTGAGCAAGAGGATTCTGAGAGCGTTGACTTCTCGGTTCAGGGCCTTTTTCGGGGGGCACCCGCTACGCCGATCGCGAACTACAGCTTCACGTACGCTGAAGGACAGCTCCGCCACGTGACAGTCGCCCTCGGCGCAGGTTGCGGAGAATGCGGGGACGGCACCAACTGCGGCGCGGTGGATGGGCTACCTGTCTGCACCGATTCCGGCGAACTTCGCTCGGGGGAGAGTCAGCCTCCCACGATGAATCCTTGGGGAACCGCCCCTCCTCCTCCTCCTCCGCTCTGCGTCCCAGATATGGCCGGCAACTGCAGAGCTCTGCCTCTGAATGTTCGCGGAACGTGCCAGGACGAGAACACCTGCCAGCCGACCTCCATTGATGCGTTCGGCTGCGTGTTCCGCTCTTGGGCAGATGGGGAGGAGATCTACGCCGATGGCAGTGCGTGTTCTTGTTCAGATACGGGGGATGATTGCTGCGACGAACTTGGATGTTGCGAAGCGGGAACCTGCGTCTCCGATGCCTGTGCAACAGTTTCGTGC
>JAHDCI010000177.1:0-2042 GCA_020629955.1 Myxococcota bacterium
CATCGCTCCCGCTCTGCGCTATGTCCCGCCGATGGACGAACTGCCGAACCTAGAAGAGACCGTCGAGAGGAGCCCGACGTGGGACCTCAGCGGGAAGCAACGAAAGACGCTTCGCGGCTTCGCTCATCATATGCAGCCTCTGATCCGCGTTGGACGCGACGGGCTTGACGAGGGTGTCGCAAACGCCACGTCGGAAGCGCTTGAGCAGCACGAGCTGATCAAAGTGAAGCTCCTCGAATCCGCGACGATGAGCGCCAAGGAGGCGGGTGAGTGGCTCGCGAAACAATGCGGCGCGCATCTCGTTGGCCGAGTGGGACGGATCGCGATCCTCTACCGTCGCCGGCCCAAGAACCCCGAGATCCCACTTCGCCGCTAAGGCGTGTCCGGTCAAGTCGTCCGTCAATGCACTCCGAATCCCACTTCGCGACGTGTTTCGCGGGCCACGCTGAATTGAATAGCGTGGTTTATTCGGCGTCCCTTTCGCAGACCACCGACCTGGTTTTCGTCGGCGGAGCGACGTCTTGAGCTTCCGATCCTTACTTCTGAACACTCTTTTGGCAGCGGTGCTCTTGTTGCCCTCTGGGGGTTTCGCCCAGCGCTTTCACACGGTGCGCTCCGGGCAAACCCTTGCTCGCATCGCGCGACGCTATCGGGTCAACGTTCAGGACCTCGCAGCGGCGAACCGCTTGAGGCGCGCGCGCCTGCGACCGGGGCAGCGGCTGCGCGTACCCGAGCGCGGCGAAATCTTTGTGCGCCGAGGAGACAATCTTGGAAGAATCGCGCGACGCCACAATAGCAGCGTCGACGAGCTGCGAAGAGTTAACCGCCTGCGCCGAAACGCGCGCCTTCGGGCCGGACAGCGGCTCGTCCTTCCCGGTTTCGCACCTCGCGAATCGTTGAACCGTGACTATGGCTCGCCGGAAAGCCCTGGGAACGTCCGAATTCGACGAGGCAGCGAAGAGGCCACGCTTCTTCTTCGAGATGCCGAAGGCAGAGTGCCGCGCGCTTCCCTAATTCGCCTTGGCGAGTTGATGAAGCGAAACGAGGAAGACGAGCTCCGCGAGCCCCATCCGCGACTCGCGCTCTTGCTCGCGCACCTCTCCGATGAGTTTGGCGGCCGTCCGATTCAAATCGTGAGCGGCTTCCGCCCGGTGCGTGGCTTCACCCGAGCGACCAGCCGGCATACGCGCGGTCGAGCAACGGATATTCGTATCCGAGGAGTCTCGAACCGCGCGATCTGGGAGCGTTGCCGGCGCATCTCGGGAGCGGGTTGCGGCTTCTATCCGCGGAGCTCCTTTGTGCATGTGGACGCGCGCGGTCATCGCACGCAGTGGGTCGATTGGTCGAGGCCCGGCCGGCGGCCGCGCTATGGCACACTACGCGGTCCGGCCCGCCGCGGTCGCCGCCGCCGAATGCCAGCGCCACGCATTCGATGGACCCTTCCCGAAGAGGTTGTCGTCATCGAAGCCAACGACGCCGTGACGACGATCCGCGAAGAAGACAACTCGAGCGACGAAGAACCTGACGCCGAGGGCGACGAGGAAGCTCCCGAAGAGGAAGCCGAGGGCGAAGAGGAAGCTCTCGAAGAGGAAGCAGAGGGCGAGCAGGGAGCCGGCGAGACCGCTACCGAAATCGCTACCGACGAAAACTGACCATCGCAAACCTGTCATCGACGCACGACGACGACACTTCTTGGAACGGTCGCGTGCCGATCGATGTTCCGTTCAGGGCGGGGTCGCGCAGATATAACTGAAGCGATAGCCACAGTCTTCGTCGTTCCATGCACGTTCCGAAGCGTGATTCGTGACCGCGCAGTCCTCGCGTTCGGCGGAAGAAGGATTCGCGTCCGGCTGGAAAGGGCCCCACCCTGTGTAGCTCAGCGAACTGCCGTCGCTCCAATCCCATCCGATCATCGGCTCAGGCGCCCCATCGGGCTGACGTAGTCCGATCCAAAACGAATTATCGACCTCATCCTCGAGCGCGTTTCGGATGGCAATATCGGTTCTTTCATTGGGGATGGAGGCGAGCTCGTATCCCCAGCG
>JAHDCI010000177.1:2142-9433 GCA_020629955.1 Myxococcota bacterium
GCCGCGTCGAGCATGCGGGCGTCTTGAGTCATCGCATCCGTGACCATCGAATCGCGAACGCCAATATCCGGTAGATGGACATCGAGGCCCACATCACGAAGCCGCGCATCGACTCCGACGTCGGGCGCGCTCGAATCGCGCGCGGCGTCCATCGCGTCCGAGCCGGCATCCTGAGGGACAAGCTCCGGAACAGAGCAAGCACAGATCATCGATATCGCGAAGGGGAGAATCAGCCTCATGGGATCGCACAAACAAACGCAAAGGGCGCCCTACACGCGTTATCGTTCCAGAGGCCGTCGGGCACGGCGGTGTTTCGGTTGAGGTGTCCGCAGTCTTCTTGTTCACCGGATGCCGAACCGAAACCGTCGGGCTGACCGGGGCTCCAGTTCGTATACGTGAGAGGCGAGTCGTCCGTCCAAACCCAACCCGCGCTTGGCTCGGTCGCGCCCGCGGGCTGACGTAAACCGACCCACCATGGCTCGTTCAGGATTCCCCGTGCGCGGTTGCTCGCCCAGCTATCTTCTCGGGGGTTTCGGATCGATGCGAGGGTATAGCCAAACCCTTCGCAATTGGTTTGAGCGTTTCCCCAAGCCGCTCTCCCGCTGCAGAAAAGAAAGGACCGGCTCTCGAACTCGGCGCGCTCACAGCCCATGCAGGTCGACCCTTCATCGACCGTCCCATCGCAGTCGTTATCGTGACCGTTGCAGTCTTCGCTCGCGCCCGGGAAGGAGTTCGGGTCCGTATCGTCGCAGTCTTCTCCGGAAGGCGAGCCGTCGTCGTCGTTATCGACCGCGCTATCCATTTCGATGTCCTCCGGTACGTCCGATACCGCGTCTTCGGGTACATCCGCGCTCGTATCGAGTTGGGCATCCGCGAGGCCAGCATCCCTGCCAGCGTCAGGCTCCTCGCCCCCATCTCGGCCAGGCTGTCGAAGCACCGGCACAGAGCATGAAGAAAGTAGAAGCCCTATTCCCATCATCGCGCCACAGGTCCAGAGCAGACGAAGACGACGACGCACATCGCGCTCATATCGATATCGCTCGGAGTTCTGAACCACCAAAGAAGGTTAGTTTGCGAAGCAAAGGCGGCGCAACAACGCAGGGGAAACAAAGTCATTGTCACGACGATGAGCGTCAAGAGGCAAAGGCTTGAGGAGCCGCGCCGAGGTTATTCATCCGCCGAAACGCGCATCGGAAATTGCGTTGGCCACCTGGATAGAGGACCGGTTCTTCAAAGACACACACTTGCGGAATGATTCAAAATCCCGCGGAGGTATTTTCTCAAACAATTTCGAATTCTTAAGAGAACCTCAAACTTGGGAAATCACCTCAAACGCCGAGGAGGACCGGGTCGGCCCCGATGCCAGTCGCCTTCTCGATCGCCTCGGCATAGAGCTCAACCTGACGCGCGTAGTGTTCTGGCGGGCTACCGCTGAGGTCGGTTTTGTAGTCGATCACTGTCCAGCGATGTTCGCCAAACGGGTCATCTTCCAGGAACGCGAGGTCGATCACGCCTTCAAGGATCTGCCCATCCTCGCCGCGCACGAAGACCGAGGTCTCACGGCAAACCTGCTCCGCTTCTCGAACCCGTTCGAAAATCGGGTGCGCGAGCGTCGCCATCACCGCATCGAATGCGGCGTCGCGCTCGGCTGCGCTGGCGCCCAAATCGAGTGCCTGCCCTTCGACGAGCGAACGGACAAGCTCGGGGGACGCGTCCACAAGGGGAACAAGATAGAGCACGGCATGGACCAGAGTTCCGAAGCGCGCTCCTCCGACCTCGCGCGGCGGGCTCCCGACCTCGAGCGTCGTCGTCCGGCTCGTCACCGGCGCGCCGGTCGCCGCCTCTTCCGTAACCGTCCGAGATTCGAGGCTCGGCGCAGACGCGAAACGTAGCGCGCGTTCCCGGCGAGCGCGGTGCTCGGCGTACTGCTTTTCGCCCGCTTCACTGCCAGGCCCTTTGCCAAAGGCCTTCTGATCAACGCGTTGAGGAACAGGCTTCATCGCCTGAAGCGGTTCGAGCCCCCACCAGACCACCTCGCCCCACGGGAGGTCGTGTGCGCCAGGTACCATCGGGTGGGTCGCCAGTCCCTTATCCTGAGCAGGCTTGGGAAGCGGGTCGGAAATCCTCTCTCCAAGCGGAGGACACGAGCGAGGTGCGCGAGCGTTGTCGCGTTCGCGGCGCGGTGGATAGAGCGCCGAAGAAATGGGATCGAGCCAGAAACCTTCCGCCGGGTCGAGACCGCTCGCCGAGAGCACCAGAATATCGCGCGCCCGGGTCGCTGCAACGTAGAGCAAGCGAAGCTTCTCCGCCCTGCCGGCCTCTTCGATTGCCGCCGCGTGCTTCACCAATGGCGCCGGCGTAATGCCGCTGATCTCATACGCCGCAAGCCCCTGTTCCCAGTCGAAGTACTCGCGGGCAGCGTAGCTTGCTGTTCCTGGCGAACAGAGGATCACGACCGGGAACTCGAGCCCCTTGGCGCCGTGGATGGTCATCAGCTGGACAGCATTCTCTTGCCCACCTCTCGGACGCGGACGTTCGTCCCCTTCCATCCACTCGATAAAGCCGCGCAGGGTGCCGCCACGTTCGTCGTGATCCCTCGCCAGACGCATCAGCTCCGCGAGGCTCTCGGTACGTTCCACCCCGCCCGCTTGGAGTGCAAACCCGAGCACTCCCGCGCTGATGCCGAAGAGGGCGCGAAGCGATTCAGAGACCGTCCGCCGATTGCGAAGCCCGTGCAGCTCGCCCAAATCGCGCAGGGCCGCATAAAGCCGCGACTCTTCTGCGCCTTCCGCTTCGGAAGGCTCCGGCGCAAGCTCGAGTGGATGAATCCCCGAAGCGTGCACCGCGTCGAGCAAGAGTTCGTCCGAGAAGCCAAAGAGCGCGCTCTTGAGGCAGGCGTAGACTCGGAACCGGTCGTCCGGCCACTCGATCGCGGCGAGCGAAGAAAGCACCGCGCGCACCTCGTCACGGTCGACAAAGGCGCGATCATCTCGAACCGAGACGGCGACCCCTCGCTCGCGCAGCTCATCGGCGTACTGGGTCCTCGCGTCACCATCTCCTTTGCTCACCTGCGGAAAGAGCATGGCGATATCTCGAGGCTCAATCGCGCGCTTCGCGCCCTCTCGATTTGAATCCTCGATCTCCCAGCCACTCTCCGAGCAGAGCCACTGCACAAAGGCCGTGGTCGACTCAATATCTGACTCGTTCATTGAGAAACCGTAGGGAGAGGAACCCCACCTGCCGAACGGCTCCCGAAGCGGAAGCGCGACCACCTCTGGGTGAGAGGCGGGCGAACGAACTTTCGATAGCGGCACATAGTCGGCCTGATGCTTGGAGTGCGACCCATCCGCAGACGCCCCCATCGCCTTCGAAAAGACATGGTTTACGAGCGCCTGAATCGTCGGCCGAGAGCGAAAGCTCGCGGTGAGCGCGACCCGCTCTGCCCCCGCTTCGACCAGGCGTGAGACAGCGCGCTCATAGGATTCAATCGTCGCCCGCCGGAAGCGATAAATGGCCTGCTTTGGGTCGCCGACAACAAAGAGCTTTCCGGAGGACAGCTCGCCAGCGTCATCCTCACAGAGCATCCGGACGATCTCGTCCTGGATTGGATCGGTGTCTTGATACTCGTCGACCGCAACCCGAGTGAAGCGCTGACGAAGAGACGTTCGCATTTCCGGATTGCCGCGCAGCATCTCGCGCGCCCGAATCAATAGATCGAGTTGATCGATCGCGCCTCGCTCTTTCTTTAATGCTTCATATCGCGCCAAAGGAATCGCCAGGCTCTCAAAAAGCGCGGCGGCAAGGTCCGACTCAAGCGCTTCCTTCCGCTGCTTCGCTTTCTCGAGGAAGTCATTTCGCTCCTTGAGCAACGCGGCGTCCCAGCCCTTCTTCGGATATCGGTGCTCCCCCAAAAGGACCGCTAGGTCTCTTTCCACACCATCGAGCACCTTGTCGGCCTCTTGTTCGCCGAGTCCGAGTGAGGGCGAAATCGGGCGAATATCTGAGTCGACCAACGAAGCCGCGGAATCTTCCGCCGAATCAAGACCCGCTTCACGGAGGGCAGCGACCGCGGTGCGACCGAAGGCGCCAATCAGCCTGAGTGAGGTCCGAAGAGGGTCCCGTTTCTTCAACCGGGTCGCGGAACGGCCAAGCGAAGCGGCTTCGGATGCGAGTGCAAAGAGCATCATGCCGCGATCGAGCGTCTCTTCGACTTCGACGCGCCAGGAAGCATCAAACTCTCGAAACTCGGCGCGTTTTCGCAATGCGTTTCTCAGGCCGTGGTAAGGGCCTTTCCAACTCGGACGCGTCAAGACCCGGCGAAGCATTCGCGCGCGCTCGGCATCTTCGCTGCGGCTCTGCAGCCACTCGCTCAACGCCCGGTCACGGAGCGATGCAGCCTCCGCATCGTCAAGCATGATGAACGAGGGATCGAGCCCCGCTTCGAGTGCGCTCCCTCGTAGCAAGCGTTCGCAGAACCCGTGAAGCGTTCCAAGGTAAGCCTCACTCAGAGAGGCGAGACAGCTCTCGAGATGTCCTCCTGGTTCTTCCTGCGATGCTGCCAAGAGCGCGCGCCGCAGACGCTCGCGTAGTTCAGCGCCTGCTTTCCTCGTGAAGGTCAGCGCCGCGATCTGCGAAGGGCTCTCGCCCGAGCGGAGCGCCGACATGAGGCGGGCCACAAGCACGGAGGTCTTTCCAGAGCCGGCCGCGGCTTCAACGACGAAGGTTGTCTCGAGCTCGGACTCGATGCGGTCTCGGAGCGCCTGGTCCACAATCGTCGGCGCCGCACTCATGGCTGACTCCGAAGATCAAACAAGTCCGGCAGGTCCTTCTTGAGCGGCAGCTCCGCCGCGCGCTTTCGGGCGCCTCGATGACAGAGCGATCGTTGATCGCAGAAGGAGCAATCTTTCTCTTCGCTCGGGGCCGCCGGAAAGAGCCCCGCGTGCAGGGCTCCCTCAAGAGATTTCATCAGCAACTCGAGCGCGCGTTCCGTTCCCCGATCGAGGCTCGCCTCAACCGAAGAAAAGCCGCCCCGCGAAGTGCTGTAGTAGAGCCTTGCCGCAACGACGTTCTCTTCCAGAATCGCGCGAGCTGCGAGAGCGTAGAGCGAGGGCTGAAGAACCTTGCCACCTTTTACGCCGAAATCCGATTTGAGCCCGACGAGCTTTCGGCCCGTCTTATGATCGGTGACCCTCAGCGCAGGTTTTCCGCGCACTTCCCCACGCTCGACCAAGTCGATGCTGCCGCGGAGCTTTAGACGTCCGCCGAGGATACCGACAGGCTCCTCGCGAGAGCTTGGGTCTTGCGGGCCCCTCCCTGGGACGCCAAACGCGAGCTCAAAATGCGCCGGCTCAAAGTCGACGTCGTCGGCGAGAAGGTCCGCCCAGCGGAGCAGATCTTGTTCGATATCGGCAATGCCGCGTTCCCAGGTCTCCGGAAGTGCCGGGGCAAGTTCCTCATGATGTTGGGCGGCCGTCTTCGCGAGCTCTTCCCGCACGATATTTCGAGTCGCCGCACGCACCTGAGGTTGAGCGCGTTCCGCAAGAAGCCCTTCGTCACGTAGGCGCGAGAGAATCGAAAATTGCGCATCGTGAATCAGCGTACCGCGCTGCCGCGCATCGAGTGTTTCGAGCGCAGAGGGAATCTCTCGTGGACGGATCCGAGCGAGCGCGTCGTAGGCAAACTGCAAGGGACACGACGCGAGACGCTGGAGCGCGGTCGCGGAAAACGAGCGCTCGGAAAGTTGATGCGCCGCGAGCCAATCGGGCCGCTTCGCGCGTCCGCGGCTTGGGACAAGCCCATCCGCGGAGGATAGCTTCGGTTGGCTTCGACGGAAGGCCTGAAGCAACGATGCCCGAAGCGATGGGTTATGCGTCAACGCAAAGCGAAGCTCGCCAGCGACGCCACCTGCCGTCTTCTTCTTCGAGCGCTCTAGGAATCGTTTGAGAACAATATCTTCAAAGTCGAGCGAGACACCGGAGAGCCGTGCGTACTCTTCACGGGCGGAGCGAATCAGCTCTTCATAGTTCGCTTGATTTCCCAGGCGACGCGCTTGGTCTTGCCAGCACGCGAGTGCGAACGCAGAGGGAGCACCAGGCCGGCGCTGCGCGTCGAGGTAGCGCGGCCAGGTGATCCAGACATGCTTTTTTCCGGCGCCAATTGCGGAGGCGAAGCGTTCCTTTTGGAGCCTGTCTCGGTCCGCCCGAGTGTGCATGCCGCACGCCTCGCGAGCTTCATCGGAGAGCAAAGGATCGACGCGGTCGAGCCTCGGGAAGCGACCATCCGCGACGCCGAGGACAATCACTTCTTCATACGCGCGCCCAAGAAGTTCCTCGGGGCGCGCAAAAAGAACAGTCCCTGGGGGTTCCGCGTTTCGAACGACAACCTCGCTGAGATAGCGCTCAAGCAATGCGGTCAGTGCCGCGAGAGAGGTCTCACCGGGGAGCGATGCGACATCGTCGAGAAGGTTCACGATTCGCTCGGAATCGACGATCGCTTCGGCTGCGAGGTTCTTCAGCGCCTGCGAAAACGCAGCGTACCCTGCACGCTCGGGAAGAGATTCGAGTGCATCGAGCATTCGGAATGCAACTTCTTGAAGACGCTCAGTCTCGGCGCGACGCTCGGTCAGGGCTTCGTATTCGGGATCGTCGACGTGGGTATCTTCGATCGCGCTCGCCAGCTGATCGAGCAATTGTTGAAGACGGGTTTCCCAGCGCGCTTTTCCGCCGATGACCGCTGCATCCACGATCCATCGCTCCCATCGTTGCGAGACGCGAAGCGCGCTTGTATCCGGTAACTCTTGCCCTTCCCGCTTCATCTCAAGCTCGAGGCCGGGCGTGTCGAGTTCTTCGGGCTGCCACGGAACTTCACTCGACGACACCCCGGTCGCAGGCGCTACGCCGAACGCCAGGTATTCGACAAAACGGCTCGCGGGATATCCCTCCGTGCGGAAGCGAAGCAGCGAGAGAAATGCTCGGCCTCGTGGGTCTGGGGCTTTCGCACCGTGAGAGAAGTGCACAGGCACCCCCGCCCGTTTCGCATTCGATTGGATACTCGGGCGATATCGCTCTGGGTCCCCGCAAGCGATCGCGATCTGATCGAAACGAAGGCCACTCTCCGCGGCCCGCAACGCGATGCGAAGTGCCGCCCGCGCCTCAAGGCCTGGCTCCCGCGCCTCGACGAAGGTCACCGGAGCGTGAAGCGTGGCGAGCTCCGGTAGGTTCGCGGCAGACGATGTCCCGGCAGACGATGTCCCGGCAGACGATGTCCCGGCAGACGATGTCCCGGCAGACGA
>JAHDCI010000177.1:9533-10863 GCA_020629955.1 Myxococcota bacterium
TGTCCAGCCAAGCGACGTTCCGCCGAGGTTCGTCGCCATGACACGCCCGCCCGACGCGAGGGTATCAATGAGTTCTCGCTCGAGATCCGAACCTAACGCGCAATCGAGAAAGAGATACGTCGCGCCTTCTGCGACCGCTTCTGATTTCGCCGCCTCAAGCGTTCGGCGAAGGTCGGCCACGCGGTGATGTTCGAGTCGCTCTTCGTAGCGAGCGAGCACCTTCCTCAACCACGGCACCTCAGGGGGATTCGTCGCGAGACGGACCTCGCTCAGCGTTTTATATAGCGCGCGGGAGAACCCAGGGCTGTGGGCCGATTCGCGAAGGGGTTCAAAGAGCGCAAGGTGCTCCTCTTCGAGACTCCGATAGCTGTCGAGCGCGATTGCCTCGAGCATCAACGGGCTCGCCCGTTGAACGTCGCGCCTCGCAAGCGCCGGCGCCGCAAGAGACTGGAGAAACGCGCGGTAACTCAGGGGGGTGATGCCGAAGAGTGAGCCTTGCCTCGACGCGAGCGAACGTAGAAACGAGCGCGCTGCGATATGGCTCGGGGCGATCACATAGGTTGCGGAAACTCCCGTCTGCTTTCGCGCCAATAGCCACGAAGCCGCGGCTTCCATTCGCGCGCTCGAGAGCACCCCACTGACGAGTTCCAGTCCCACGCCGAGAGCATGCCATGAGGCTGTGACATCGGGGAGAGAAAGCCGCGCCTATTCGGAGTGAATAACGGATGGACGATTGGACTCAACGCTATTCCAAGTGACAACGAAGGGCTGCGCAGCCGCGAATACAGGGACTCTCACGAAAAAGGGCGCCTCGAAGGGCGCCCTTTTTCATCGCCTCTCGGCGATCAACTGCAATCTGCCGGGACGGCGACAAAGTCACCGCCGCACATCGCGATGTCTTCCTCGATCGATTGGTTTCGACAGGTTCCCCCGCACCAGCCGCAACCGCCGACCTGAGTACACTCCACACAGTTTGTGGCGGAGGCACAATCGCGGCACGAGGCGAGGCGTGTCCCGAGCGGCTCGGAACATTCCGTCATCTCGTCGTCGCTTTCGCACGTGTTGGAGCCCGCACACCAGCCGCATCCAGCGCTGCCCGCGCAGGACGCGCAGTCGTCGAACTCATTGCAGGGGTCATCGGGTGGATAGCAGCGGTTCGGCTCCATCGGCATACAGAGCTCTCGCTCATCTCGATAGATCGAAACGGTACGACACTCGAATCCTTCGTCGCAGCTGCCACCGTCACACGGTTCCGCACAGAAGGTCTGCGCGGTGCGTCGCGGCGGGTTCTCCGGGCTCGTGCCCGTACCAGGCATCGGGTACCACTCAC
>JAHDCI010000178.1 GCA_020629955.1 Myxococcota bacterium
TACGATTGTGAAGGATTGTGCGAGGGCGCGATTCCTGGTGACGGATCCGGGCTAGGACGGTCCGCTGGGGCTCGTGCAGCCGTCAGATCGCGGAGAGGCCCATCTCGCTCTCTTGCATTTGAGATTCGGGCGATGGACCGTCGTCGTCACGCTCAAACGCGAAAAGCCCCGCGTTCGCGAGGCTCTTCGTACCGAGATGTATGTTGGGTCTAGTCTGTCGGTTCTGGTCTGTCGGTTCTGGTCTGTCGGTTCTAGTCTGTCGGGTCTAGGTGCTCAGAGCTGCGCTACGTTCTCGTTTGAGAAGCGCTTTTCTGCCAAGCGTGCGACCAATCGAGCTGCGCGGGCGAGGCTATAGTCGACTTTCATTGCACGGGTGCGCAGTCCGCGGAAATTCGGAAGATGCACCGAGGCGGCAGCGCTTCGTAGCGCTCCGAGGAGTTCCTCGTCGCTCTTCGCATCGTACACAAATGCGTTTCCGGTGATCAGATTCGCGTCGCATCCAACGATATTCTCGGAGAGCGCCGCGGTCAGCTGCACCACCGGGATCGCGCCGTAGCGAAGCGCGGGGAGGAGCGCTGACACTGACGATGCTTCTTGGAAAAAGAGGTCGGCGCCGGCCAGCGCCTGATGGACCTCGGTCGCTGTGGAGTCGAGAATCGCACCAATTCGATCGGGCCATCGCTCCGTCAGCTCGAGTAGCTCGGGAGAGGCGTCGCCCGTCGTGAGCACGACGACCTGTACTTCGTTGCGTACCCACTGAGTCGCCACCTTTAGGAACGACTCCACCGAAGCCTCGTCAGGGCCGACGGTAAGTAGCGCGACATCGGAGCGCAGCGGCAGCCCCGCAACCTCTTGAAGGTTCCGGCGGCACTTTGTCTTTCCGCGAAGGTCGACTGGATCGAAGCGGGCTGGTAGCTCCGGGTCGGTCATGGGGTTCCAGCTCGCGAGGTCGATGCCGGCGGGCAGATTATCGATCTTCGACGCATCGAGCTCGGGGTAGCGAGCGAGGAGCGCATTGGCGATCGCGTTGCCGCTGACGAGGAGGTGATCCGCTGATTCCACAGCCTTTGTGAAGGCCGGCGAATCGCTTTCCGCATTCGTGACGTAGAAGAACGAGGGGAGCTCCGATTCGCCGAGCGCTGCGAGGGCGTCCCATGCGATCACAAGATCCGCGTCGTCGCCTTTTGCGATTCCGCGGGCCGCGCTCGCGAAGGCTGCCGCCGCGTCGCCACCTGCCTCGATTTCGGAGATGCTATCGCCTCCAAGAAATGCGGTGGCCACGCCCGACATGGCGCGACCGGTGTAAAGATGAAACTTGAACTCCTCACCGTTGACCGTCGCCGTCGACGGTGTCAGGCGCCTGGCGAGACCGCGCTGTTCGGGGGAGATATCGGGATGAAGAGGCGCGATCAACGTCGCCTTATGGTCCTGGCTCATCAGCGCTTTCGCGAGCGCTTCCGCGTCGTTAAAGGACACGGAGTCGCGATCGGCGTTGCCGGACAGAAGAAAATAGATGTGCATATCGGCCGCACCATAGCTTTCTCCGTAGTCATCGGCCAGGCGCCGCTTCCCAGCCTCTCAAAACGCTTTTTGCAGATTCTCGAAATAGAACGCAACTGCGCTTCGGATAGGCCGAACACACCCTGTCATGCGCTTTCATCGAACCCGTGGGTTTCACACCTTCGCCGCCCATTACGAAAGACCTCACTCAAATGAGGTGCAGTGGACAAACGAAAACTCGTCTCACCGAAAAGCGCGGTCTTTTCTGGCGCTGAGCGGCTTGCTCTTCCCAATCGCCCCTGCCAAAACGCCGCGCGTGGGTTGTTCCTTGTTTTATCGATCCAGCGTCTTCTTCGTTTCGTTCGCGCTGCTGAGTTTTCTTTCCTCACCGGCTTTTGCGCAGCAACAGGAGTGGGTGCTTTCGACGCCTTCGGGGCGTGATGATGTGGAGAGCGTCCGCGAGGCGCTCCGCGAGACGGGGCTCTCGATCGCCGATGAAGAATCGTTGAAGGAACAGTTTGAATCGCAGGTGTCATCACCCGCGGCCTCTCTTTCAGAGAGTGAGATCGATGAGTGGGCGAACCGCTCGGTTTCTGCCGTGCGAAATATTGCGCGGACGGACTACGAGGCCGCGCGCGAAGACCTGCTCGCTGCGCAGCGTGTTTCTGAGCGAGCGGCCGAAGAGCTGAACCGGGAGAGTGAACGCGCTCGCGAAGTGCTGGATACATGTCTCTATATGGTTCGCGCCTACGAGGAGCAGGGGCAGCGTGAGGAAGCGTACCGGCAGGCCCGCGAGTGCCGGCGCTTGGTACCGCTGATCGAACCGAGCGAGTATCGCCATACGCCAGAAGTCGTCGACATCCTGGAGCGCGTCGACGCCGACCAGGCCTACGGGATCTTGGAGGTGACCTCCACGCCCGCGGGATGTGCTGTCCGCGTAAACGGCGTTGCCCAAGCGGGCGTCACGCCGTTAACTCTCGAGCGCATCCCTCAAGGCGACTATCGACTGCAGGTGGAGTGTGACGAATCCGAGCGCGGTCGCGTTCATCGCATCACGGTAAGCGACGGCCGGACCGTTGCAAGTGTCGATCAGAGTTTTGACCGTGCCTTTGAATCGGTCCCGCGTGTGCACGCGACCCAGGAGGATACGCTTGCGAGCGCGTTGCGACTGGCCGCAGAGACAGAGCGAACGATCACGCTCGTTCAACGCGACGGGGAAGCGCTCCTTTTGACGCGTATCCGCCCAAGCGGCGAACGCAACATGGTTCGTTATGGCGCAGGCGCGGATCGACGGGCTCCGATCGCCTCACTCCTGGGGGGAGAGAGCCTCGACTATACCCAAGACCCGCCGGTGCCGATGGGCGGTTCAGGCGATACGGAAGCAGAGTCACTCGTCGAAACAGCAGCCCCCGTAGTTTCGGGTCCGGGGCTCCCTGGCTGGCGCATCGGTCTCGGGATCGGCACGCTCGCGCTCGGCATTGGCGGGGGCGTCGCGGCAACGATGCTTCACTTCCGTCGCGATGAGCGTGGCGATCGCTACCTTCTCGCCGAGCCCACCGATCCCGATTTCCTAACCCGCCAGTCCGACTGGCGAAGCCTTCGGACGCCCATTGTTGCCATCTCTCTGGTATCGGGAGGACTTCTCGGCGCGAGCGCTTTCCTTCTGACCCCGCCTCGCGGAAAGCTAACGTTCCTGACGGTCGTGAGTGGTCTTGTGGGCCTCGGACTCGTATCGGGCGCGGTGGTCCTCGGCTTCACCGGCGAAGAATGTGAGAGCGTCGCGGACACTCGTCAGGAGTGTGTCTCGCACGGCTCCCGAACGGATGTCGCGTGGATGCTCGGCAGCCTGTCGATTCCCTTTCTCATCGCGCCGATTGCCGGGCTGATGAGCCCTCCGGCGGATGACGCCGGCGCGCGTCTCTCGATTACCAACATCTCTTTCGGCGTCGATCCTGTGCAGCGCGCCGCATCCCTTCGCCTCTCCGGCACGTTCTAAGTCTTTTCCATTTATTGATGTCCAAGCCCATGATGAACCGATCTTTCGCCGCCCTGCTTACCGCTTTTCTTCTGACGACCTCTACCGCGCTCGCCGACAACGTCGTGCTCATCGAAGCGGTTGGTGGCTCTCCCTCCGATGCCGACGCGGCCCGAAACGAGTGCAAATCCGCGTTTGAGGCGCTCGGTCATACTGTGAACGTGCAGAGTGATGCATCGTGTTCGGTCGATACTCCCTCTTGCCGTGAGTCTCTTCTTTCGGGTAGCGATGCCTCGCGGCTTGCACGACTCGCGATCTGGCCGGCGACCGAGAGCCGTTCCGAAGGACGCGTCATTCTCGAGCTTGCGCCTCCGGTCGGACAGGGCATTTCCGTTCGCGAGACCTACGCCAATGATGACGAACTCCCAGGGGCGATCGAACGCGCCGTGATCCGTTCGATGGCGGAGTTTGCCGCCGTCCGTGAGCGAACCCGCGTGCGCATTGAAGGCGCGCCGGAAGGTGCCTCTGTTTGGGTGGATGGCCAGCCGGCGGGCAATGTGCCATTCGAGACGCAACTCGCCCGCGGCGAGCATCGCATCCGCGTGATGCACCAAGGCTATCAGAGTTTCAGCGAAGCGGTGATGGTCGGAGATGAGCCCGTGTCGTTGAACGTCGAACTCGAAGAGGGAGAAGACGAAGCTGCGCAAGAGCTTGTTCGCGCGCCCGGCGATGGTGAGAGCTCCGGCAGTGGCCGCTCGATCGCCGGCGGCGTGTTGATCGGCGCGGGCGCCGCGACGATTGTCGGCGTGACGGTTGGAACCTTGCTCGCCACCTCGGATGGTGGCCCCGATGGCTACCCCCGCGACATCAACGTCGGGCCATTCGCAGCCTATCTTGGAGTCGGCGCTGCCCTCGCTGCCGTTGGCGTCGTACTCCTCGTCACGGGCGGTGACGACGGCGAGCCCTCGACCAGTCTGCGCATTGGACCCACGGGCGCGACGGTGTCCGGGACGTTCTAGATAGGCCTTAGAGCCTACGTTAGGATCTCATTCAGTGACAGACGTTTCGGATCTGCGTGCACGGCTTCTTGATGCCTTTGTTGCGCTCGGGGTGGAGAATCCAGAGAGCTGGGTCGATTCGCAGACTCAAGAGGGGATTCCTCAGCTTCACCGCGCTGCTTTTCTCGCAAAGGCTTGGAGTGCAATCCCCGACGGGACTTCTACGACGTGGATCGATGCGTCCCTGAAGAGTTACGAGCGTGATCCGAATGGGGCATACGCCGGCGCCGGAAAAGCGATTCGTTCGTTGCAGAAAAAGGGAGCCACGACTGCCGAACTAACGGACCTCGTGAGGGCGACACAGGCGGAGCTGCTGTCTCATGTGATGTATTTGCTCTCCGATCCGGGCTTCATTCCAGATGAACGATTCGAGCACCCGTTGATCGAACGAGTCGGGTGGGCGCTGGTTGCGCTCGACGACGACGAGCCGACGGGAGACTTGATCGATGGACTGCATGAGTCCGTTCTTGAGATGGACCCCTTAGGTCGCGAAGTCGGACCGATCGATCCATAGGCAGAGCCTCGGCGAGCGAGAATACTCGCTCCGACGACTCCTGCTCGAGTGGGACGAGCACATCGCAATTGCGTGGGACATCACTGTTCTATGACGATTCTGTAACATGTGAATCAGGCTCCGCGATCGTGCTCGTTCGGTGGGCTATAGCGCCGCGCATGCGAATCAGCGTGCTGTGCGTGGGCCTGTTGTTTGCCTGCAATCCACTCCCTCCTAGGCCTCTTCCGCCCGCGGAGCAGTGTGGAAACTGGACGATTGATCCCGGCGAAACCTGCGATGGGGATTGTCCATCGGCTTGTGACGATGGGGTTGCGTGCACTCTCGACCGTATCGAGGGAAGTTCAGCCGAATGTACCTCGGCGTGCGCATTCGACCCGATCACGCTTTGCGATAGCGGCGACGGTTGTTGCCCAGCAGGATGCGACTCGACCACAGATTCCGACTGCTCCACCTCCTGCGGAAACGGCATCCTTGAAGAACCGGAGATCTGTGACGGAGATTGCCCGGAGACGTGTGATGACGCTGTCGCGTGCACTTCCGATACCCTCGTCGGGACCGCCGAAACGTGCTCTGCGAGTTGCTCGTTTTCGCCGATCACCAGCTGCGTGGATGATGATGGTTGCTGTGCTCCGGGGTGCGACTCGGTCTCCGATAATGACTGCTCTGCTTCGTGTGGGAACGGCATTGTTGAAGAGGGGGAGAGCTGTGATGGGGATTGTCCGACTGAATGCAGTGACGGTGTCGCATGCACGGCCGACCGGCTGGTCGGCAGCGCCGAAGGGTGCTCACTCGCGTGTTCCTTTGCGCCGATCGAAGCGTGCGAAGACGATGATGGCTGCTGCGCGCCTGGATGCGATGCGACAAGCGATAGCGACTGCTCCGCTTCTTGCGGGAACGGCGTGGTCGAGGCACCGGAGCTTTGCGATGGCGACTGCCCCGAGAGTTGTGATGATCGCGTCGCCTGCACAGCAGACCGGCTCGTTGGCAGTATCGAAGGGTGTTCGGCGACCTGCGCGCATTCGCCCATCAGTGCCTGCGTTGACGACGATGGCTGTTGCGCACCTGGATGCGATGCAACCAACGATAGCGATTGTTCTGCGACTTGCGGGAATGACGTCACCGAAGGCTCCGAACTCTGCGACGGTGATTGCCCCGAAGCTTGCGACGATGGCCTAGCCTGCACAACGGATACCATCGTCGGTTCCGCCGCATCGTGCTCCGCTGCGTGTGCACACGCTCCCATCACGAGCTGTATTGACGGTGACGGCTGCTGCGCTCCGGGCTGTGATTCGACCTCCGATGACGATTGCTCACCTTCCTGTGGCAACGGAGTGATTGAGGCACCGGAGGTCTGCGACGGCGACTGTCCCGCGAGCTGCAACGACGACAACGCCTGCACAACGGATAGCCTCGTCGGGAGTGTCGCGCTTTGTTCGGCCCGCTGCTCCTTCGCGCCGGTGCGAGCGTGCCGAAACGATGACGGATGTTGCGCTCCCGGGTGCGATGCGTTCTCCGACAACGATTGTGAGGGGGCCCCCGCGCCGACCGTGTTGATCAACGAGGTCTACTACGACGAGCCGGGCGCCGATGGAGCGAGTGTCTTCATCGAGCTCTACGCGCCGGAAGGAACATCCCTTGAAGGGTTCCGGGTTGTTGCCATCAACGGCTCGACCGGTCGTGAGTACGCGAGCATTTCGCTAAGCGGGACGTTCGATACGAGCGAACTTTTCGTCATCGCGACGAATCGAGCCGCCGAACCACTACGCTCTGCAGCGCACTTCCTCTCGGACGCCGCCGACCTTCAAAACGGGCCCGACTCTGTCCAGCTCCGCTTCGCAAGCGATATCGTTGACGCCCTGGCCTATGGCAACTCCGGTTCAAACTTTGCTGGAGAGGGAAGGGCGGCGGAAGATGTTTCCGGGGGCAATAGCTTGACGCGAAACGCAGTCGGGACGGACACCGACGATAATTCGGTCGACTTCGTCTCCGGCGCCCCGACTCCCGGTATGCGCTGAATGATCCGACGGTTCGCAGAAAGAAAACACCCCCCGAAATACTCGGAGGGTGTTTCTTTCGTCGAGGCTCTATCGGCCCGGGTGTGTTCGCAGGATGATTCCCGTCGAGGTCGCGGAGATCACTGCGATGCCTAGGCCGTCGGGATGTGTCGCTATCGCGGAGTTCCCGTTCGGGTGTGTAAACAGTTCAACGGGGGCTTCGCCCATTTCCCAGCGGTGAACGGTCAGCGATGTTCCTTGAGCAGTCATGAACGCTGTGTCGTTTCGGTCCGCGTCCAGGCTACGAAGGCGGGCAGGTAGAGTTTCCGATTCGACCGTTCCGATCGCGTCGAGTCGCGCACGATCGATGCGGGTTGTGTTGCCGCCAGCGAAGGCCCACTCGTTGCCGACGACCGAGTCGGTGAAGGAAGTCGGAACACCCAGGCTTCCCCCCAACGCCCAAGCGTCCCCGTCGAACGACCAGAGTTCTCGACCGGTTTCGCGCTGGTAAATCAACTCGCCCGACCCGCTGACGCTGATATCCATGGTCGTTTCGCCGGTGGCCGCGATGGCGGGAAGGGGCGTCCAGGTGGCTCCTGAATCTCGGCTCACGTACGTGACCCTTCCTGTCTGTGCGTAGGTCGCGTAGAGGTTCTCGCCGTCTCCGGTGAGCGAAAGACTGAACCCGGCGTCGGTGCGCCGGAAGCCGAAACCGATTCGGACCGGCGCGCTCCAAGAGCTGCCGCCGTCCGTGCTCCGCCTCACAAAGACCGCGGTACGGCGATCGTCGTAGAAGACGTAGATATCATCGCCTTGGTAGTGGAGTGTTGCCGCGCTTGGCAAAATCATATCGGAGAACGTGTGCGTGGTGAATGCGCCACCCGTGCTGGCATTGCGGACAAATCGCATCTGCGCGCCGCAGCGAAGCAGCATTCCAACCCGGCCCGATTCCGAGATGTCGATTTGGTTCGTGCTCGTATCGAGGTTCAGCTGGCATCCAGCGGAACCCGGGATCGTCACGGTCGTATCGTCGAACTGACATCGGCCTTCGAAGCACGCGCCGGAGCCGCAGGTGATGCCGCAACCGCCGCAGTTCGTAGCGTCGTTTTGTAGATCTGCCTCGCACGCGTCGCTGAGGTCGCCATTGCAGTCTTGGAATCCGGCTTCGCAGAGCGCGAGGCATGTTCCCGCCGCGCAGACCGCGGTCGCGTTATTGTCCGAGCATGCGGCATCGCACGCGCCGCAATGACTGGGGTCACTGCTGGTGCTGACGCAGCTCTCACCACAGGCGATGGTTCCTCCCGAGCAAGACAGTACGCAGGAGCCATCTTGGCACGAGAGCCCCGCGTCACAGGTGCTTCCACAACTTCCGCAGTTCATCGGATCAATGCTGGTATCGACGCATGCCATCTCGCATAGGGTCGACCCCGCGCGGCATTCGAGCGCGCATTCACCGTCGATGCATTGCTCGTCCCCGTCGCAAGCGTTTCCACATGCGCCGCAGTTGGCTTCGTCGCTCTCCGTTCGAACGCACTCGTCATCGCACAGGGTCGCGCCTCCGCCGCAGACAAGCGCGCAGGAGCCCTCGACGCAGGTCAGGCCGGTATCGCACGCGCTATCACACGCTCCGCAGTGTGCTTCGCTATTTGCGAGACTTACGCAGGTCCCACCGCAATCCACAGTGCCCTCCGGGCAGACCAGCTCGCAGCTGCCTTCGACGCAGCTCAAACCGTCGGCGCACGCGTTGTCGCACGCGCCACAGTGTTCATCGTCGCTCTCAAGTCGGACGCACGCATCATCGCACTCGACCGAGCCGCCGCTACAAGAGAGAGCACACGTACCTTCGGAGCAGAGTAAGCCACCCTCGCAGGCGCTATCGCACGCGCCGCAGTTCGTTGTGCTGAGGGAGAGATCGACGCAGCGCTCGCCGCAGAGCTCCGTGCCCTCGGGACATTCGATCCCGCATGCACCTTCCAGGCAGAGCTCACCTGGTCCGCACTCGTTGCCGCAGCCACCGCAGTGCGAGGGATCGGAGTCGAGTTGTACGCAAGCTTCCGCACAGAGGGTGGTGCCGCCGCTGCACGCGAGTCCGCACGCGCCTTCGGAACAGACAAGCCCGTCTTCGCACACGACTCCGCACGCGCCGCAGTTTGCGGCGTCCACTTCAGGGTCGATGCATCGCCCCTCGCATTCGATCGTACCTTCGGAGCAGCTCGATACGCACGCGCCCTCACTGCAGACGAGTCCTGCGCCGCAAGCGTTGCCGCACGCACCGCAGTTGAGCGGGTCGAGCTCGAGGTCGACGCACTCATCTCCGCAAGCGTCGGTCCCGCCGAAGCAGCCGAGAGAGCAAACCCCGTCCGAGCAGATCTCTGCGAACGCGCAGGCGTTTCCGCAACCGCCACAGTTCAGAGGATCGCTGCTGATGTCGATACACGTCTCACCGCAGATTTCGCCGTCGCAAATTTCCGCGTCCGGCTCCCGCACGTCTGGCGCGGCATCTGGAAGCGAAACATCCCCTGCGGCATCGGGAACGCTACCATCTAGTGTCGAAGAGTCATCGTCGCCGCATCCGAGAAAGAGCAAGAGAAAACAGAGAAGCGGAGTTGCCTGCCGAAGTGAACGCATCATGATTCTGAAACTCTCCCAGTTCTTTCCCACCGGAAGACAGCGTCTCACATTCGAGAGGATTTTCTCTAGTGAAAAAATCCAGCAAAGATGCTTTTGCGTCGTAATGTTTCGTTTTTGTGGCTACGTCTTGTTCTTTTGTACCCAAGGTTGGGGATGATTCGATAGATTTTTCTCGAGAATCGCTCACGTCGAGCCACGTTTGTGGAACGCGATTTCTGGCGGAGGCTCAAATCATGAAGATGTCTGTTCTTCATTGGGGACAAACGGACGTTCTTGAATCGGTTCCAGAATCACGTTTCCATTCGCGTCCTGCCGCTGCTCCGAGATCTGTACGTCGCAGCGCCGGTCGCCAAGAAAGACGAAGTCCACCATGTAGGTATGGTTTCGCAGCGGGCGAAACTGAATATTGCGTTCGCATTCCGCGACGATGTCAATATCGTCGTCCCGGGCTCCATCGCTATCCCAGTTGATCGTTCTTTCTGAATACCGACTTCCGATCTGAATTCGCTGAGTTTCCGGGCGGAGTAGGGTGACCGTCAGTGCGGGCGTTCCTGGCTCTCGATGGAGCGAATCGTCCAGTAGCCGAAGCGATCGATCGTTGATGGTGACCCATTCCCGGAATCTGCGGGTCGGGGAAACACGCTGAGTGAGGCGAAAACCAACCACCGCGACCGGTTCGCCCTCGTCTGGAACGACATATCGGGGGCCGCAGCCTCCAACGAGAGAGAACATAACGAGGGCTGCGGGCAGCAGCTTGCCCCACGGGGCGGTCGCGAGGCGGTTTGCGGTTCGCGTTTTGCGGGATTGGCGGGGAAAGAACTGAGTCGACGTCATTGGTTCTCTCACGGATAAGGATGGATCTGCGTCCGTGCAGGCACCGTTTCTTTGCTCACGTTGATTCTTCGGACCGTTGGCGGCGCGGCACCGGCGAATATTCGAGCTCTCCGTGCGCGCCTCTTCGCTCTTCGAGAAAATGAAGTGTGCAGGAGTCGCTGCCGAAGAAGTCGAACTGCATGAGATAGGTACGTC
>JAHDCI010000179.1 GCA_020629955.1 Myxococcota bacterium
GCGACGGTGAGCGGGCTGGCGAGGTAGACCTGGCCGGGGCCGCTGCGGCCGGGGAAGTTTCGGTTCTGGGCGCTGACGCTGACCTGCTCTTTGGTGCGCGAAGCGCCGGGGCCGGCGTTGATGCAGGCGCCGCAGCTCGGATCGATGAGCGTCACGCCGGCTTTCTCGAAGATCTCGATATAGCCCTTTTCCTGCGCGTACTCGCGGATGTGTTGCGAGCCGAATTGGATAAAGCACTCGACGCCTTCGGCGACCTTGCGGCCTTGCTGCAGGCCGGCGGCGAGCACGCGGGCGTACATGTCCATATCGGACTTTTTGCCGCCGGTGCAGGAGCCGCCGTAGGCGATGTCGATCTTTACTTCTTGGTTTAGCTCGGTCATCGCGACGCCGTTTCGCGGGTCTCCGGGCGTGGCGACCATCGGGGTGACATCGTTCAGATCGATCTGGAAGGTTTCGAGGTACTCGGCGCCCGGGTCGCTCTTGAGCATGCGTCCTTCGAAGACGTCGGCGTCGAGGCCGCGGTGCTCGCGGAGGAAATCGACGACGACCTCATCGGCTTCGATGATGCCCGTGAAGCCGCCCGCTTCGACGGCCATATTCGTGAGGGTCGCGCGCTCGTCGAGCGAGAGGGCGCTGACGCCCGGGCCTGCGAACTCGAGGACCTTGCCGATGCCCTTGCTGGTGCGGAAGAAGGGCTGGCTGAGGATATAGAGCATGACGTCTTTGGCGCTGACGTCTTCGCGGAGGGAGCCGCTAAGCTCAAAGCGCACGCTCTCCGGCACGCGGACACGGACGTCCTTCGTGAACCAGGAGTTCGCCATATCCGTGCTGCCTACGCCAAACGCAAAGCTTCCGAGCACGCCCGCCATGCAGGTGTGGGAGTCGGTGCCGATGACGACGTCGCCGGGGAGGGCGAGGTCTTCGACGACCGCGTTGTGGCAGATCGCTTCGGAGCCGCCCTTGCTGCTTTCGCCGTAGAGCTTGAGGCCGTGCTTCTTGGAGAACTTCGTCTGCGTCTCCGCGAGGCCGTCCGCGTGCTCGAGGAGGCCCATCTTCCGCTTCTCTTCGGGCATCACGTCGCCGAGGAAGGTGAGATGGTCGCGGAAGGTGAAGACGCTCTTCGGATCGTTGACCTGCGCGTCGTTGCCGAGCGCGGCGCGGAAAAGCGAATCGGCCATCGGGGTGACGTATTCGTGCGAGAAGCGAACGTCCGTGCGGACAAAGAGCGCGTCTCCGGGCTTCACGGAGGTCACGCCGAGCTTGCCGGTTTTTGCGTCGGCGACGGCGTTCTTCGCGATGATCTTTTCGACCAGCGTCATTGGGCGCGCGGGTGTTTCGATCGCGGCAGGCGAGATTTCGCCGGCCATGCGGGCGCGGTTGTAGGCGAAGAGGCCGCCATGCTTCACGATATCGGCGCTGATCGCGTCAAGGCCATTGGTGAACTCTTCGACGGGGATCGACTCACCATTTTTGATACGTTCGATCAGCCCAAAATCGGTGGACGTGAGCAGCCCGATATTCTGACAGTTCTGCCCGTAGATCTTTTCGATCGATTTGGCGATGACGAGGCGAATGCCCGCGGTCATTTCGCTATAGGGCGCGGTCTCGCGAGAGGAGCCGCAGCCCTTCGAGAGGCCGCTGACGATGACCTCGAAACCGCCGTTTTTGATCGAATCACGTTCGATCACGCCGCCTTTGAGACCGACCATGGAATAGCGGCCCAAGGTCTCGTCGTAATAGAAGCAAACCCAGCCGGGGGTGATCTCGTCGGTGCTGATATTGTCGCGAAGGGGACGTTCCGGATCGAAGTCGAGATCGGTGCCTTCGAGCTGCGCGCGGAGCGCTTCGGGGTCGTCGGTTAGGTAGAGAATGCGTCCGTTAAATCGGATCGAGTCGCTCAGCATGGGGGGAATATCGCGCCTTCATATCGGCTTCGCCAGTCGAAGCCGTTCACGTAGCATCCGCGATCCCGGCCATACGGGCCAGAGTTTGGTCCCCTATTCCGTGTGCTTCATCACACGCATGGTCGAGAGAAACTCAATGTTCTTCAGCGCTACGCGGCCCCAGCGCTCGTACTTCGGCGGCCTTCTCGGCGCCGACGGGAGCGGAGCATCATTTTTTGGAACTTATTGTCGTCTCGCCAGAGATCGCCTGCGAGCACGCTAATGAACCCCGCTCGCAGTTCTGGATCGGGATCGTCGTAGAAGAAGACGTTTCGCACGAGGTGCGTGTGATAAAAGCTGTAGATCGTCGCGCCAAAGACGTCGTAGGCGTGCTGCATCTTCTTTGCCACGGGAGCGGCGAGCTCGGGCTCATCTTCGCGTCCCTCGCGCAGCGCCGGTGAGAGTTCTTCGTGGAGCTGTAAGGCAGAGGCCATCGCGAATGCGACGCCGGAGGAAAACACAGGGTCCAGAAAGGCGCGGGCGTCGCCGATGCAGGCGTACCGGGAGCCGGAGGGCTTGGTGTTTTTAAAGCTATAGTCACCGGCCATGACGACTTCGCTCATCTCCGCACCTTCCGTCACGCGCTGAAGGAGTGGGGAGCTGTCAACGCAGCGCTGGAACCAGTCTTCCGAGACAACACCTTGCTTTGCGGAAACGAAGCCGACGGACAGACGGCCCCCGGCAAGCGGGATCAACCAGCCCCAGCCCTGGTCGATCATCAAAACGATGATATTTCCGTCGGAGTAAAGTTCGTCCTGTGCCGCTTGGGAAAGACCGTCGAAGTGTGCCCATACCGCTGCGAGGCCAAGGCCGGAGATCCGCTCGAATGACTTCTGCTGCTTGCACAAAAGTCGGTCTCGGCCGGTGGCATCCACGAGATAGCGAGCGCGTTCTGTTTGGCCGTTCGCGAGCGTCACGCGCGCCTCGTTTTGATCCCAGTCCGCGCTCTGTACTCGCGTCGCGAAGCGAACCTCCGCCCCAAGCTCCGAAGCATGATCTGCAAGCGCTTTATCGAAGGAAGCGCGGTTGACCTGCCAGGCGTGTGGACGGGTCCCCGGCAAACCTTCGGCGAAGGGAAACACGCCCTTTTCATGGGTGGTCTCGTCAATAAAGGTCGCGCCAGCCTTGTAGAGGGAAGGGAGCGGCTCCGGGTTAAATCCAAGCGCCTCGAACACCGGGATTTCCGCCGGCAAGAGCGACTCGCCGATGTGAAAACGCGGAAAGGTCTCTCGCTCGAGAAGAAGCACGTCAAAACCGTCTTTTGCGAGCAGGCCGGCGATGGTCGAACCCGCGGGGCCTGCGCCCACCACGATTACATCCCGACGATCGTCTTCCGATTTCATCCGCGCTTCACTCACCGACTAAACCTCTCTTCCAGCTAGAGCGTAGCGACGAAGGGTAGGTTTCCGCCAGTGCGGACGTGATGCGAATCACTCTCGGTAGAGTAGGTAATCGTCGAGGAGGTCTGCGAGCCGGCCCGTTTCTTGTTCGAAACGTGGACGATCCCCCCGAACTTGGGCCGCTAAGCGCATCCAATAGGCGTGGCAATAAGGTCGGTCGCGAAGAAGAGTATCGGCGCGCTGCACCACCTCGTCGAAACGAGGATGCTGCCCCTGCATCGCGCGCAACGAAAAGACCGCGTTTACAAAGTGAGCAAATGGGATGGGGTTTGCCTGCGCTTCGGGGGGGAGCCCATCGTAGCTCGCCACGATCTGATCGAAGTGATGCTGATGCGAGAGCGTCAGCATTTCGGTGACCGCGTTTGCGGTATTGAGGCCATCGTCAGACATGTTGGAGAGACCGTTGATCTCGCTGTGGTAGTAGCCGAGGCTGACCGCCATATAGTCGTCGAAGGGCTCGTTTTCATCGCCGGAGAGGTGAAAGAGCACGTATTCCGGCCGCGACCCAACGGATGAGACGCGCAGCGCGATGTGGTCCTCGCCGTAAAGCGAACGCGTGCCAAGGCAGGTAAAGCCAGAGTTCGGTGGCCGCAGAAATCGAGCGTACTGCCGAAAGAACTCGGGGTTCGAACGAAGCTGAGCGGCGCGAGCGTCGGGAACTTCGGTGCGCGCGAGGAGACGCTCCACAAAGTGCCCCGGATGAAAAAGAGGAATCAGAGCGTCTTCGCTTGCCTGAAGCTCCGAAGCGAAGCGGCGGCAGAGCGCCGCGTTTGGGTCGTTCGCGAGTTTGTCCTCGAGACGCTCGCGAACAACCGTCTCTTGGATATTGGCGGGCGCTTGGACGGCTGGCGTACCCGCCCCGCCGCAAGCTGCGAGGAGAGAAAAGCAGACCAAGCAGCGGGCGACGTCGGAGATACGCATCATCAACCTACTAGCAGCGGCGCCAGTCGAAGGTCGGGCGATCCGGCTGACCGTACTTCGTGAGCGCTCCCTCCGGACCGACCGCATTGGGGCGCTGGAAGATCCAGTTCTGCCACGCGGAGAGGCGCGCGAAGATTTTCGATTCGAGCGTCTCCGGTCCAGGGAAGCGAAGGCTCGCTTCCATCCCGGTCAACGCATCCGGAGAAAGTGACGCGCGCTCTTCGATGGCGATGCGCACGTCGTCTTCCCAGTCGATATCGTCGGCCGCGAGGGTGATCAAACCTGCGTCATCTGCGTCCTGAGCCGCAAGCGGTTCGGTCAGGCCCTTCGCCGCTTCGAGAAGGTGTGGTTCGCCGAAGAAGTGTACTTCAAGACGCGAAAGCCCGGTGCTGACCGGCAGCGAACCTTGGTTCGCAACGCCGAGCTGAATCGTGACGTTCTCATCGTCGTCCTCGAGCATATAGGCGCGGTCCGAGGCCAGCGCGAGCTCGAAGAGGCTACCTGCAAAGCAGCTCTCTTCATCGATGATCGCGAAGAAGGAGCGCGAGGTCAGGTCGAGACGACGAAGGATTCGCGCCTGATACGTGCGGATCTCTTTGGCAAGCCAATGATCTTGATGGTCTTCGAGCGCCTGGTCCCACGCGAGCACGTTCGCTTTGTCGCCGCGCGTATGCAGCAACACGAGCCCAATATCGAGATGGTTCACGCGAAGGTGAAGTAGCGCGTCATTGAGCTCGCGGAACGCGCGGAGCGACCATTGATCTGCGCCGAGGCTTTGCATCGCGTCACCATTTGCTGGTGCCGATTCGGTGGGCGCGCGCATCTCAAGTGTCGCGACCCGCGCCGCGGTATCAATCTCGAGTGTAACGAACTTGTACTCTCGGCGATTGTCTTCCGCCTTTACCTCGAGTTTCGGAAGCGTGATGCCCTCGCCGCCTCGCGCGCCCTTCGCGAGCTCATTGGCTCGCTCGCCGACAAGCGCGTCAAACTTGCTACGGGGAGCGATCGCGTCGACGAGGTTCCAATCGACGGCGCGCTTCCCGCGGATGCCTTCGCTCGTTGTGCAGAATACGTCTGCGCGGTCACGCCGAATCTTTCGCTTGTCCACAAGGCGGGTCAGCCCGCCCGTGCCAGGAAGAACAGCGAGGAGCGGAACCTCCGGAAGGCTGACGGCGCTTGAGCCATCGTCGACGAGGAGAATCTCGTCGCATGCGAGGGCGAGCTCGTATCCGCCTCCGGCGCACGTGCCGTTGAGGGCCGCGATCGACTTCAGGCCGCTGAACTCGCTCGCGTTCTCGAGAAAGAGGCGCGTCTCGTTCGTGAATTTGCAGAAGTTCACTTTGAAGGCGTGCGTTGACCCGGAGAGCATCGGGATATTGGCGCCAGCACAAAAGACGCGATCCACCGCGCTATCGACGACGACGCAGCCGACCTCCGGGTGCTCAAAGCGCAGGCGCTCGATCGCATCCGCGAGTTCGATATCGACACCCAGATCGTAGCTATTGAGCTTGAGCTCATAGCCCTCTCGGAGCCCCCCATCTCGCTTCACGTCCATCGTGAGCCGCGCGACAGCGCCATCAAACTGGAGCTTCCAGTGTCGGTATTGGTCGGGATGCGTCTGAAAATCCACCTGCATAGGCGGGCATCATGGAGAAGAACGGCCACTATTGAAACGGGAATCGTGTGAAAACGCAGAACTGAGGCGCTTTTTCGAAAATGGGGATCCGTCTTCTTGTCGCACTTCTTCGCGTCGAGAACGCGCGTTCTAGGAAAGGAAGGGAAAACTGCGACTCGCCGTATGTCTTCGTATGAACCGACCCTTAAACCAGATCTTTTCGGACTTCGGACTTCAAATGGGCGTGCTCGAAGCGCTTCTGACCAACGAGCGAATAAGCGAGCAGGCGATCACGCAGGCAATCCAGCAGGCTGCCGCGCAGGTTGAGATTTCGGAGTTCGGCGACGTCGACGACGGGGAACGATATCTCGATTTTGATGAGGTCGAGACGCTGCTTCAGCGTCTTGGAGCAGCTCTCGGTGGACTCGAGGTTTCGCAGAGCGATTTGGACACCATCCGCACGATGCACTTCGATGGCGGAAACGAAATCTACATGTTGCTGGAGGAGCAAGCTGGCGAAGCGTTTGAGATGTCCGGTGACTTCGACACGGGCGGAGAGAGCATGATTTACAACGTAAACGCATTCGACGGAATCGAATCGCTGACCAACCTCGAATCGTTGAACTTGGACGGGCATGGCTATTCCAAGGTCACGCGCGATGTGCGGCCCCTCTCCAAGCTCAAATCACTAACGCGCGTCGAACAGCTTGGCGATCGCGCGACCCATCGCGAAACCCTTTCGCATCTGACGCACCTCTCCTGAGCGAAGGCACTTTGCGCTTCGGCTTCACCTCCCATACACAGAATCTCTATGGGACGGAGGCGACAAGATCGGTTTGGCAAGCAAGCGCGCAACGATGGATATCCAGCGCGCTCGGTGTACAAACTCGAAGAGATCGACCGCCGCGTTCGTCTCTTTCGCCAGGGGCAGCGCGTACTCGACCTCGGGGGTGCTCCCGGGAGCTGGGCACTCTATGCTTCGAAGAAGGTCGGCAAGAACGGCCGCGTGCTCTCGATCGATATCCAAGGCTTTGGCATTGATCCGCTACCCAATCTCGAACTCCGCGTTTGCGATGTGCGAGACCTCGTCGAAGAAGAGAAAAGCCAGAACGCATACGACGTCGTCATGAGCGATATGGCGCCGAAGACCAGCGGCTATCGAGACCAAGATCAGTACCGCAGCTTTAAGCTGGTCAGCATGGCCACCGAGATCGCAGCGGCGACGCTAAAGGAAGGCGGGTACTTCGTCGCGAAGATCTTTCAGGGGCCTGACTTCGAAGAAGCGCGCAACAACCTTCGGCCCCTGTTTCAGAAGGTGCGAATCATTCGACCGAAGGCCGTTCGAAGCGAATCGTATGAGGTCTTTCTGGTTGGCGAGAAGCGCAAGCCGCTTGACTCTGTAGAGAGTGAATCTCCCTAAAATTGAGGAGAATCGCGGAAGGGCGTTTCTTCGTTGGATCGAGCGAGACGCTGGCATCTGCTCCCAAAGTTGGTGATGCTATGCCCCATGCGCTTCACCTCTCTTTCGATCTTTTTCTCGCTCCTTCTCGGACTCACGGGTTGTGGCGACGATGACTCGATCTTCCTCGACGCATCGACCGATTCAGCCGTAGATACTCTTCCTTCGGTCGATGCCCTCCCCGACTTCGACGGCGACACGGAGCCCGATCCGATCTCGCTCGATGTGCTGAGCGCGGATTACTCCTTCGCGGGCGGTAGCGGCTCTTGGTCCGTGGAGATTTCGTCCCTTCTCCCGCCGACAGGTGCGGAGGTGCGGCTCACTGCGCCAAATGGGGATCGAATCGGTGCGCCGCTGGAAGAGCCTACAAGCGCCTCGGTCGTCTATTTTTTGCGAACCGACTTGCTTGGGCGAGCGCTCGGGGAAGTCACGATTGCAGAGGCCGTCGTTCCGCTCACGGGAGATATCACGGTCGCGAGCGATCTTGGGCCCGATGGACAACTCTCGGCGACCATCGAGCGATTTGTGGACGCGCTCCGCATCAACATTCATGGCGATTTGGATTTCGTCGAGCGGTGTCTTGCGAGCGAATCCTGTGATGGAGGCCTCCAGCGAGCTTCTTTCCTCGATGAAGCGGAGATCGGGCAGCTGCGCGCGTCGGTCCGCGGTGAGTACGGATACACGTTCGACACGGCGGAGGCCCGTCAAGACGGCACGTATTTGGTCGAAGTGCTCGGGCAACGCGACGCGATCCTCGGCAGCCGTGCAATCCCCGCTGTAGGGGCGCCTTCTTTTGTGCGCGTCTATCCGAGCGACGATGGATTCGACGTGCTCTATCGGCAGCGTTCCGGTGCGGAGTCTCCTGGTGGTTTCGAAGCGAATCGCAACGGCAGCATGCAAACCATTGAGCTGGATACGTTTGCCCTCGAGCAGCGTTCCTTCGCCGGCGACAGCATCAATAACGCGTTGCGCGTTCAGCTCTATGGAGACGAGGACGGAACGCTCGCGCTGCTTCAGCAGTGTGGTGACGGCAATGACCTTTGCGAGCTGCCGGTGCAGGATTGTGACTCTGCGCAATGCACCATTTTGCTGAACGACGCGGGGGAAACACTGACGTTCTCGGTCGAGGTCGGTGATCGTGGCGTCGTTCAATCGAAGCTTGCCCTGCGTGGGCCTATCGCGGCGGATATCGATCAGATTCGAGTGTTCGACCAACGCGAAAGTGCAGAGGGTGCGCTCGTCGAAGAGGTCGCTTTTAACTCGGAGTGGGATTTCTACCGGGGCAGCGTTCCATTTGAGCTTGCGGGGTCCGCTGCAACATTCGAGCTAAAGTTAGTGCAACCTGGCGGAGTTACGCTGGACGCGGTCATGGGGCGCCTTGGTGAGATCAGCGGCCGGGCCCGCGCGCGCCTCCCTGAATCGATTCGTCGTGGACGGGATCACGCAGGGCTCTTCCCGCCGATCCTTGAGGCGGTTTCGGAGCCCCTTCCCAATCGTCGCCTGCTCGAGATGTGGACCACGACCGACTCGGTCTGGCTTATCGCAGAGTCGGTCGATCCCGCGGACGAGATCGTGGTCGCCCCGGTCTTGAGCGCACGTGAAAGCGGCTCCGCGCTTCCTTTCTTGGCAGCGCGACGAGAGGTCGCTCGGCTGGTGTTCGAGGCGCCGATCGCGGCTGGAAACACGCTCCATCTTTCGGAGAGCGCGGAGCCTATCGAGTTCGGGGATCGGCTGATCGAATTGCCCTCCCCAGCCGGGGCAGATCTTGAAGTCTTTCTCGACCCGCGTCCCTCGATCATCGGAGAAGACCCCCACGTTGAACTGATTGTGCAGGGCGAGGTCGAGGAGATCGAAGCGTCCGGGATTACCGCTTGGAGCCGTCCTCGAATCGGCGATACCGAAATGCGCTTTGTCGCGCGTCAGGTGGGCTTTGTCTACGACGTCGACGTCGAGCAGCCACCCTCCCTGCCCGTCGAATTCGAGGCTTCGCTCCCCTATCCCGGCGGCTCTGCCGACTTCTACATCGAGGCACCCTTCGGCGGCACGACGACCAGCTTCGATGGCTCGTATATCCCGGGCGAATCTGGCGGAACTCTTCTTTTCGCATTCGAAAGTCGCAGCGATCTGACCGGCTTCGATGCGGGCATCCAGGTGCAGGACGCTACCGGTTCGCCGGTTCGCAATATCGGTTTCGAGCCGAACTTCGGGGAGCAGTTCTTCGCAGGATTCTCGACCGTGACACGTGAGATGCCAGAAGAGATTCTCTTTTCCGTCAATCTCTTCGACGCGGCTGGCGCGCTCACGCAGGCGAGCGGCGTTGGCGCTCCAGGCGGCGGCTGGTTTGAGCTTGAAGGTGTGGATGGGCTCGAGCACTGGGCCCGCGTTGATATTCAGCCCGGCGCGACTCCTGAAGTATGGATCTCCGAGGTGTCACGAACCGGTCTCCCGCCGACAACGTTCGTCGCGTTTTCGATCGAGAACGCGGATACCCGCGAGGTGCTCGATTCTGGAGTGCAGCTCTCTACCGGAGAGCTTGTCGCGGGTGTGACGTGGTCGCTCGACGTGCCGACGCCGCTTGGGGGCAGGGTGGAGATGTTCTCCGGGGCCGACACTGCGAGCGGTCCGCGCTTTTCGACGCGGGTGATTCAAGATTCACGAACGGCGGTCCGGTCGCTACGTTCTGCCAATCGGCGCGATCGCCTACGGCTGGTGCCGCATCTCGAAAAGAGCATGCGCTAAGAGCAATCAACGAAACCGTTACGAACCCACGCAGGCGGCGTACTGCGCTTGGAGGGTCGATACGGTCGCTCCTCCCCGATGCGCGAGTTCTCCATTGCACAGCATCAGTTGAGCGCGGGTCCCCGCGAGTCCGAACTGAAGGAAGTTGCCTGGATACCCAGAGTCTTCTCGCAACACAGTGATATTGGGATGGTCTTCGAGCTCATAGGTAAACAGGAACCGATCGGGATCATCCGCCGGAGGAATGGTTCCCGACGCATACATGACGACCACGATGTGAAGGCCCGGAGTATCCTGCGAGTTTAGCCACTCCGCCAAATCGCGCGCATGCTCCCTGCAGACAGGGCAGTCGAAGCCGAAGTGAAGCGCTACCGTAAAGCCTTCCAAGCAAATCGCATCGTGTGCGCTAACTGGTCCGCTCGGACCGGTGAAGGTTGGGTTGGCGATGCTGCCATCGCACGCGAGAGCGGCAGGTCCCGTGGACACGCACGTTCCTCCCGAACATTCCGTTCCTGTGCCGCACGTCCCGCAGCTACCGCCGCAGCCGTCGTCCCCGCAGCTCA
>JAHDCI010000015.1:0-1296 GCA_020629955.1 Myxococcota bacterium
CAGGAACGCCGATCCGAGCTTCGCTCTTCCTTCGATATACTCGGCATGTCGTTCGCCCTTCGAAGCTCGCCTCGGCGCCCCTGACGAAAGATCTTCCCCTCTACCGATCTGATCCCCGCACGAGTCAGTTCCGTTGCTTCTCTGGGACGAGAAGCGAGCTGGCGCGTGTCCCTAATCGAGGCTGAAGCGCAGGACCGCGACGCGCTCGTTCGGCGTCAGGGTGTAATTGTAGGTCCCTACGCGTTCCCCGGCGACGGCGACAGTGACCGTCGAAGTCGTCGCGGAAGCGCCGGTCTCGCACTCAAAAAGAAAATGAAGCGTGACTTCATACTCTCCGCGGGGCGGCGCATTGGGGTACACGACGTTCTCGACGCGTGGATGCGCGGCGACATTTCCGCACTCTCCGCGCGCGCCGTGGTCGAGGTGTCCTCCGGAGGCTCCCTCCCGGCGCTGAAAGCTGACGGTCTCGCCTGTCGGGTCTTTCACGTAGAGATCGATATCGGCTCCGCTATTCCACGCGGCGGTGATCTGCAGGTCGCCCGTATCGTAGCCGCAGCCTTCGTCGATGCGACCGTCACAGTCGTCGTCGATCGCGTCGCAGCGCTCCGTCGCGCTCTCTTCGCAGCGGACCTCCATCTCGGTTGCGCCTTCCGCGAGGATCACCTCGGCGGGAGGCCGAAGTGGCAATCGCTCGTCCTCGTCGACGATGTCTTCGGTGGCTGCTGCGTTTTGAATCGCTTCGGCCGGAGTCTGCGCCCCGCTGCATGCGAGGGTCGTCAAAAGAACGCCCACCCAAAAGTGGGAGCGAGAAGCGAGAGCCTCAGAGCGTGAAACGATCGACGTCATGCTCAACGCTCGCACGGACCTTCCCTCTACTCAACTCGAGGCTTCGGAGAGGCGCTTCGCTTAGCGAGGTCGATGGTTTGACGTTTTGCGTTCCTTCGCCATGATCTGTCCATGGTCGCTCGCTTTCTTTTGCCACTGCTGCTTCTCGCCACCACTTCGCTCCTCGGAGCCTGCGCAGGCGCAGAGATTGGTGAAGAGTGCTCCAAGATTGAAGACTGTCGCGGGGGCCTGCTTTGCTGGGAGTGGCCTTGTGTCGAAGGCGGGGAGTGCCAGATGACCTGCGAACAGGCTTGCGACCGGGACGAGGAGTGCCCAGACGGCAGGGAATGCTCGGGAAATCTCTGCACGCGCACCAGCTTCGAATGAGCGCGTCAGAAACGCTCTGGCGACTTGCTGCAGAGCCCCCAGGTCGAGAACGAACAGTCGAGAACGAACCAGTCGAGAACGAAC
>JAHDCI010000015.1:1396-51490 GCA_020629955.1 Myxococcota bacterium
AGTCGAGAACGAACGAGTGGTCGAAGCACCACTCGGCTTGGTCGTAGAACGTCCGCGATCCCGCGTCGACGGTTGATCGCCTCAAACGAGGGCCAACTCTTCGGTCCTGCGGGACGCATCTTCAAGCGCGGGTGTCGCTGCTGGAGGTGAACGTCACGGCCGCGCTTCTTCGGGAAAGTGTCGTGTTTCGTAGGGTGCGTGCCCCGCCACTTCAGAAACCGAGCTGGCTCAGTGCGTCTTCGACGCGCTCTATCACGGCGAAGAGCCCACGATGCTGAGGCCGCACGAAACCGACTTTCGCTGCATGCTCGACCCACTGCAGAAGCCCATCGTAGTAGCCGCCGAGGTTCAATATTCCGATCGGCTTGCTGTGATAGCCGATCTGTTTCCAGGTCAGAACCTCGGAGAGTTCTTCGAGCGTACCGAATCCGCCGGGTAGGGCGAGGTATGCGTCGGCGAGCGAGATCATCATCTGCTTTCTCGCGTGCATTCCGGTGACGACAAAGAGCTCCGTGCATCCCGGATGAGCAACTTCTCGGGCGGCGAGTTTCTCCGGGATCACCCCGACCACCCGGCCGCCTGCCTCGAGACAGGCGTCAGCGCACGCACCCATCAGGCCAACTTTGCCGCCACCATACACAAGCTCGATTCCACGTTCCGCCATTGCGGAACCCAGCGTTCGCGCCATCGCGTAGTAGCTCTCCGGCGCGTCGTCACTCGACCCGCAGTAGACCGCGAGCCGCTTCATTCCGCTGCCGGCTCCTCGATCGAGTTCTCCGCGGAGGCCGTTTCGCGAGGCGAGGCTGGAGCACTGGCCGCTCGAAGCTGTTCGAGTGCGCGCTCGGCCGCGCGACGGGATCGCGCCATTTCGCCGATCTGATCTTCGAGCGAATCCGCTCGAGCTTCGGCGGCGACATTTTCTGCTCGAAGCGAGCTCATCTCGGCTTCAAGCGCCCCCAATTCTTCCCGAAGCGCGTCCTGGGCGGCGCGTTCAGCCTGAAGTTCGGCGTGAACGCGATCGCGCTCTTCCGCGTTCGTTTGCGCTTGCGTCTCCATTCGATCGCGCGAGGCCCGCATCTGTTGAAGTTCGGTTTGGACGCGCTCGAGACGCTCGCCCGTCTGCGCCAGCTCCTGGACTGCGACCTGTCTTTCTTCGCGGGTCCGCTCGAGCTGTCGCGTTGTACGCTCGCCTTGATGACGCGCGTCTGTGAGGTTCGCCAGCGTCATGGCCAGTCGGCCTTCGACTTCGGAGCGGTCGAGTCGCTCGGATTCAAGGGAGGAGCGGATTCGTTCGGCGTCTGCTTCAATTCGAGCGCGTGCCAGAGCCGATTGGTGCACCGTTTGCTGCGCGAACGCGACCTCCGCGGCGGCTTCTTCTCGAACCTGCGTCTCGCGGGTCTGAAAGTGTTCAAACGCGAGGACCATGACGCCCGCGAGCACGAGCGCGCTGAAGAAGAGTATTCGCCGGACCTTCTTCCTTCGCGCGCGAGTTTCTTCCGGCTCCGTGAGAATCGAGAGCTCCTCAGCAAACTCCAGCGCGCTCGGTCGCTCGCTCGGATCGGGCGAGAGCCAACGTTCAAAGGAAGAGCCGAGATAGCGAAGGCCTCGGCCGCCAGGGCCCTCAAGCGGAGCGCTCGCTCGCTCTTCGATGAACGCCTCGGTCGCGCCCGCCGGGATATCTGCCTCAAGGCTCGGATCGAGCGAATTGCGAAGCGCCAGCGCGAGCGAAAAGACGTCCGCTGCCTTACCGATCGGAGCCGTTTCGATCTGTGCCTGGATTCGCTCAAGCGTCGTCGAGCGCTCGCTGCGTGAGGTCCCGTCTTCTGTTTTTGCAAACGTGTACTTCCCGTAAGCAAACTGCGCTGCGACCTCCGGCGCGAAATAGGTCGGCGTTCCGGCGACGAGCATTTCGGCCTCCGTCGCCGCCACCCCAAAATCGATGAGCACTGGAAGCTCATCGTCGATGCCGACGCCCGGCATACGCGCCAAGATGACGTTCTCGGGTTTGATATCCTGATGCCGTAGACCGGCCGCGTGAATCGCGACGACTGCTCGAGCGAGAGGTTCAAAAATCCTTCGGGCTTCTGCGCGCGTGAGCGGCTCTCGTTCGATACGTTCCTGGAGAGTCTCCCCTTCGTACCACGGCATGACGAACCACAGCCGCCCCTCGTACCAACCATGGTCCTTCAAGTGCACGACCGAAGGATGTGTGACCGCTGCGAGGTGACGCAGTTCTCGAAGCACGGCAGAGCGTGCGTCTTCTCCATACGCAGGTTGATGAAGCAACTTTAGCGCGACCACATGGCCTGGAACGTCGCTGTCCTCCGCGCGATAGACGTCGCCGAAGGAACCGGTCCCGACCCGTTCCCGGAGAATATAGCGTTGCGCAATCGTACGTCCGCTGAGCTCCTCGTTTTCGCCTTCCGGGAGGACGGGTGTCTTTGCGCCTTCAAGCGCGAAAACCTCGACAAGGACATCACGGAGAGATCGTTCTGTATCGAGCGCTTTTTTGACGTACCTCGATGCACCATCGAGAACCTCGATAACATCCTCGATCGGACGTCCGACCACGTGCGCGATCTCCACCGGCCGAAGTTCTCGGGCATATCGAAGCTCGAGCATCTCGGACTCGTCGGTCTCCAGTTTCGCGCGAAGCGAAGCGTACTCTTGGGCGCGCGAACTTCCGCTGGAACGGAAGACGAGCTCACCTTCTTCGACGGGCGCGCCAAAGGCGATATCGCGTGCGAAACGATAGAGGCGTGCTCGGACACCTGGCGCGGCGGCGAGCTGCTCGGAGTTCGTAGCTGCAATGAAGGCACGAAGCCGATCCATGAGTCCATGCGCTGCATCCGCGTTGTTCAGACGAATGGCGAGATATTGTCTCAGACCCTCTCCATACAGGCGAAGCGCGCGGTGATGCAGAACATCGACCACCGTGTGGCGCGGACCCATGGTCTTCGCGACGTCGTGCGCCGCTCGAACCAGTAGCGGAATGGGCTCGGCGGTCTCTTCGCACGACCAGATCGCGGATGGTCGCGAAGGGGGAATGTCGACATCGATTGGAATCTCGAGTTCACCCTCCGCTTTCAGTTCCTTCGGAGGCTCCGACTCTCGGCGTTGCCGACGAGGTCCTTCGTTGTGAAACGCGTCGTACGCGACGGTGCCGCTCGGCGTGCCGAGCATATCGGCAGGCATCTGCGGAGCGCGAATTTGGCCGGAAGAGGAGGGATCGGTCGAGATAGGGTCCACCTCGCGAGCCTGCCATTCACGGATCCGCGCGACAAAAAAGCGGCGATTCCTGGATAGCGCCTCGGAAAAAACGAGGCTTTTTTCGGAAACGACTCTTCGTGCTCTCTATTGAAAGCGAACGTTTTGCAGAACAAAGATCGCCATATCGAGCCAAATGACAGGGCGCTTGGCGGGGCCTCGGCACAGGTATGGAGCGCGGGAGACCGACTGGGTTTCGAGTCCGAGCCCTGCGAACACCGTCTCGGAGAGGATCTCGGCTTGATCCCCGAAGTTCTTTCCCTTCGGGAGAAGTTCGTCGGGGTCCACCGTGTAGGCGCCGACGTGTACATGCGGTTTCAGCGGAAGCGGCGCGGAAACCACAAGTTTGCCACCCTCGTTCAGCAGGTCGCGGGCCCGCTCAAGAAGGCTAAGCGGCTTCGCCGTCCGATCGATCACATTTAAGAGAGAGACGACGTCGAAGCGTTTCTCGATACTGAGTTCCTCGGCTTCTTTCCCGGACAAGCAGCGATATCCTCGCTTGCGGAGCTGGGCAGCCATCTTGCTTGAGGTCTCGGTCGTTTGGACCTCTCCAAAGAGTGGGGCCAGCGTGTCGGTGACCTGACCATCTCCGGCTCCGATATCGAGGAGGCTGGCCCGCTCCGTTTGCGGGCCGAGGAGCATCTGCCACTGCGCCGTCGAGGCCACCCACATATCGTGGGTACCCGCGAGCGCGTTGGCGTCGTAATCGCTCATCACCGCCCGCGCGAGGGAGCGGACGATCATCGAGCCCGCGGAGTTCGGCTTTGCGTAACAGCTATCGACGAACGCCCGCGAATCCTCGTCGAGAGAGAGCTCGATGAAGCGGTCTTCGAGGTGACCAAGACTGCCTTCTCTCGTTCGGTAGCGTAGCTTCAAGCCGCGGTAGGTATTCATTCGGGAGCGGCCTCGCTCTCGGTGCTGTCCGCGAGAGCACCTTCTTCTTCGCCATTTTCGTTTCCGGGGCTTTCAGATGCGAGACCTTCCGGAGGAATTGTGGCGCTCGGCACTGGTATCGGTTCCTCAAAAAACGCGTGCACCGGTGCTCGATTCCATCGCAGCGGGGGATTCACGCTGAGGACATCCGGGGGCAGCCAACTTGGGCGCTCGAGATCGCGAGGCCATGGGTCTCGGATACGCGCCCGGAGCGCTTCTTCGGCGAGCTTGCCTTGCGTCGAGAAACCCCAGCGCGCTTCCTGGGAGATATCGTAGAGGTCGGCGTAATAACGCCAGAGAAAGAACCCCGCGAACCATTCTTGAGGGATGAAGGCATCGAGGCTCGCCGAGAGTGCTCGTGCTTGTTCGTGCTCGTCGAGCACCACGTTCTGCATATTGTCGGGCCATAGCCACGGCTCAACCGCCGCGTCCTGCCGGGTCGTGTATCCGACCTCGACAAAGAGGAGCGGCTTTTGATGAATCCTCGGAAGGTCAGCGACCTGCTCCGCAATCCTTTGCGCTCCCGCCTGATACTCCGCATCGCTCGCGCCGTTGTGATCGGCCAGCGGGTAAAAGGCGTTGACGCCGATCGCGTCGAGAAGATCCCAGAAGAGGACGTTTTCCGCTTCATCCCAGTTTGCGCTGTAGGTCAGCGCCCCGGAATACGTCTCACGAACATCCTGAATCATCGACTCCCACACCGGCCCAAAGCGCCCCGACCAACTCTTGCATTCGACTCCGATAGAAAGCATGTCCACCCCGGCCGCTTCGGCGTCGCGAGCCCAGCCGAGGAGGAATGCGCGATAGCTCTCCTGGTAGTCGGCCCACCCTTCCTCGCTTCCGGGGTCGATCTCGCCGCGCCAGCCTTCCGTTTCCACCCAGAGATGCGGCACAAGGAGCACGCGCATATTCCGCGCGTGAGCTTGTTCCGTAATCGCTGCGATGGCCCGTCGGTTGTCTTCGTAAGGAGCCTCGAAGTCCATGACGATCTCGGTCGATGAAAGAGACCAAATGCGACCAAAGGGCGTAATCGAAATCCAGTTGACGCCCAGGGACGAGAGATAGTCGAGCGTTCTTGCGCTAGCTTCGGTGCCATAACCCACGCCGGGGTGCTGACTGGATTCGATCGGACCGATCGTTGCACCGCGAACTCCGCGTAGGTGCGCGTCATGTGGCCCGGGCAGGAGGTCGACAGGAGCCGGAGGCGGCGCCTCGTTTGTCGCCGTTTCGACCTCAGCCTGACCGTCGTTGGTCTCTTCTTCGCTTGTCTCTTCCAATGCGTTTTGGTCTTCGGTTTCAGCCGACGTCGGGCGCTCTTCTTCCTGACCACGCGTAGTCATCGTTGTGCCGCAAAGGACAATCGCGAAGAGAGCGGAGAGAAAACGTCGCCGAGCGCAACCGGTCATGGGCCAGGAGTGAACGGAAAACGAACGCGCGTCGAGCCGAGCTCTTCAAAGGAAGCTCGGGTATCCCGGCTCAAGAACGATTAGGGAGAGGCGGACCACAGAACGATTAGGGAGAGGCGGACCACGTGGGATCGTCGGAGCCCGAGCCGGCGTTTGCGCCGAGCGTTCCTTCTAGCGCACCGACGAGGTTTCGGACGCTCTGACCGGCGCCGTCGTCAAGGGGCCACCAACCTTCGAGTCCCGTGGCGCCGAGGCCCGGATCGCTGCCGGATGCATAGCTGCTGATTTGACCGGACGAGAGCGCCCGCGACCAAAGGCGAACGTCTCGAATAAAGCCGGGGAATGTGGCGCCTGAGCCAAAGCAGTGTCGCTCGCCGCCAATTACAAGATCGCTATTCGTCACATCGAAACCGGGGGTGGACGATTCCGCGGTTCCCCCGAGGTAGCGCTGGAAATTCCCGCCGTTGCGAATGAGCGCGAAATGAACCCACCGGCCGGTGACGCCGGGGCGGTCGCTGCCTCCGATGCCGATGCACGAGCCGTTTCGCTGGTCGGTAAAGTACTCGATCTGTCCGGAGGATGACCGCCGGCCGACGCCTGCGCTCACCGCGCTCGTGCTTCCGACTTCGACGACGCTCGAGTGTTGGCTAAGTCCGGGATCGATCCAGATCCACGCTTCGAGGCTCCAGTTGGAGCTGGAAAACTGGAAGGCGCCAGGGACGGTCACGAGGTCTCCGCTGCCATCGAATTCGAGAGCGGTGCAGGTGGGCACAGATTCGCACGAACCCGCGCCATCGCACTCGAGCGCGGAGCACGACGAGGGCGCGCCGCAGGTCGTTCCCATGCTCGCGAACGTGTTGCCTGGGCAGTTTGCGCCGCTACCGGAACAGGTCTCGGCGACGTCGCAAACGCCTGCGCTCGCCCTGCACTCGAAGGTCGCCGCGCGAAAGCGGTCGGTCGGACAAGCCGCGCTCGAACCCGAGCAAGTCTCTGCCCGATCGCAAACGCCCGCGCTCGCGCGACATTCAAACGTTCCCGGATGAAACTGGTCGGTCGGACAGGCAGCGCTCGAACCCGAGCAAGTCTCTGCCCGATCGCAAACGCCCGCGCTCGCGCGACATTCAAACGTTCCTGGACGAAATTGGTCGGTTGGGCATGCGCTGCGAGTGCCATCGCATTGTTCAGCGAGATCGCACGGGCCGGCGCTCGCCCGGCACTCAAAACCGATCGGTCTCGGCTGGTCCGCGGGACATTCTCCGCTCACGCCATCGCATACTTCGGCGAGGTCACAGGGACCCGCAGCAGCGCGGCAAAGGGTCCCCGCACTTGCGGGCGTGACGAGCTCGCATGTCGGCGCGCCGCCGGTGCACTGGATCTCACCGGTGCCGCAATCGAGCGCGCAGGATTCTCCCGGGGTGCAGCTCGCGTCGCACGTTCCTCGGCCGTCGCAGAAGCCGTCGCCACATGCCTGGCCAAGGGCGACAAAGGCATCTCCGGGGCAGTCAAGGGAGACTCCGTCGCACGTTTCTTCTTGGTCACAGTCGCCGCTCGCAGGACGGCAGAGGGTTCCATCCGGAAGCGGACCGCTTTCCTCGCAGAAGGGCGTATCTCCCTCGCAGTTCAAAATCCCCGCGCGGCATTGCTCGAGGGCACACGGCTCGCCACAGCCTTCCGGGAGAGCGTCGGGTCCCACATCGGGTAGGTCCGCATCACCGGCGTCCATCCCGCCGTCTTCGGAGACCATCGTGCCACCTGCCGATTCGCATCCGCGCTCCGGGTTGCAGTATTGACCGATGCCGCACGCCACATCATCGCCGACGGAGAAGCAAACACCGGCGCTGCAGATCGGGATCGCGCACTCAGCGATGGAGGGACAATCACTCGGCCCTTGGCATTCGGGATCGGGGCAGACCTCTTCGAATCCGGTGACGCACTCCGGATCCACGCACCGGCCGCCGAGGCACGAGATATCCCCGGGGCTGCCGTCGCCCGGGCACATCGCCTCGGAGCAGTCTCGTGAGATGACGATTGCGATCGCGAGGGATTGGGTCAGCTCCACCGCGACCTCGCGCTCGATGAGGAGAGAGTTGTCCGCTCGCAAGAGCTCCGCCTGAACGCGGTAGCGACCCGGCTCGAGGCCTTCGAGATCCGAGATCCGCTGTCCCGCTGCAAAATCGCTCCCGAATGAAAACTCGCCTCGCTCAAAATAGACGCGCGTCACCTGCTCCCCGTCGAGATTCAGTCGCACGCTATTGAACTCGATGCCGGCGACGAAGTCTGTCTTGACGTCCACGCTGAGCTCCAGGCCGCTATCGCAGGCGAAGAGGCCAACGCTCGCGAGCGCGAGAAGCGTTCTGGATAGCTGTTGAAAAGAATGGAGGCGCATAGGACGGGCGGCAGGTTCTATGTACGAAACCTGCACCTTCTCAGACTACGCACTTTATCGGTCGCGCGCCCGAATTGCTCGTTTCTGACGATTTGAGGGCTTTCTCCCATCCGGCGGCCGTCCGAACCCGGCCTCTTGGCGCAAAGGAATTTCGGGCGCTCGTGACGCGGAATGCGTTTGTGGGGTTTTTGCGTTCTTGCTCGCAGGTGCTCTATGCCTTTGCTGGGCTCTCCCCGGAATGGGGCCTTCGTGAACAGCCGATTTCTTATGAATCCGAATCCTTCTGAAAAACTCTTCCGCTCGCAGCACGAGATGAAACCCGCGAAGGCGATTTCATTGGCCATTGGGTGCTTCTTGATGAGCGCCTGCGGTCCGACGCGTAGCGAACCTTCGGCGCCGCCATCGAGCGTCTCCGAAGAGCAGGCGACAACCTCGCGGGAGCAGCGGCCGGCGAGCTGCCCCGAACAAGCGGCCGCGCCCCAACTTCTACCGAACGTATCCGACGCGCATTTCGAGCTCGCATACTGGCTCGAGCAGCAATCCGAGTACGGGGATATCGATGCACCACTCTTGAGTGTGGATGAAATCGCGGCGCAGAACCGGGCGCTTGGAGAAGGGCTCGATCCGATCCGGCAGCCTCCACTACGCGATGCGCTTCCGGAAGGTTGGCTCGCTCGGCAGCTTCGCGAACGTCTCGGTTTTGTCCGAGAACGTTTGCTCTCGGGCACCTACCTGAAGCCGGATGGGGAGCGTTTCGTTGAATCGGAACTTGGGGCCTTTTCAGAGGATGCGTTTGATGCGACGACGCCCGAACTTCGCATCGCGCTCGGAAACATCCCGGTTCGCTGCGCCCCACTCTCCGGGAGCTATGTTTCCGAGAGCCTCGACCTGGATTTTGACCGGAACAATTGCAGCACGATTTTGCCGCAGGAGCCGCTTGAGATTTTGGGTGAAACGGCCGGCCTTCGATTGGTTCGAACTCGCTATACGCTCGGGTGGATTCGCGAGGATGCAAGCCTCAGTCGTGCATTGACTCCGGAAGAACGAACGACCTATTTCGAGGCGGAGCGAGGCCGGATTGCCGATGTTGTCGAGGTTCGAGATCTTGTGCTGAGTCCACGCGTGCCCTTACCGGTGCGCGATGGTCGAGCGCTGCTCTGGGATACCGCCGGACAACGAGAAGAGTCGCTCGCGCTCGCTCCTGCATCACGTCCGATCACGCGCCGAGCGGTACTTGAGGAAGCCTTCCGTTACCTAGGCCATCCCTATGGTTGGGGAGGGCGAGCCGGCGAACAGGACTGCTCTCGCTTCGTCCTCGATATTCTCGGCTCGTTTAACCTTCATGTGCCGCGGCATAGCGCCCGACAGGCGCAAGCGGGGACCTTTGTTCTCGACGTGCAGGAGATGGGCCGAGACGAAAAAGTATTGGCCATGGAGAGCGCGCTAGAGCGGGGGATCGTGCTCCTTCAGTTCCCCGGACACATCATGCTCTACCTCGGAAAAGACGCTTCCGGAATCCCGATGGCGGCGCACTCTTTCAGCGAGTACCTCGTGCCTTGCGAAGGCACGGAGCTCGAGACAACTCGGCGTGCAGACCGCGTCACCATCAGTGATCTGAGCCTCGGCGAAGGGAGCTCCCGGACCGACTTTTTGAGCCGCCTGACGAAGATTGTCGTCTTCGGCAGCACGCCCGGCATTGGACTGCAGGGCGCTGCGCAGGTTCGTCCTGTTGGTGATATTTCGTATCCCGGGGAAGAAGCCGCGTGCGAAGACTCGACGGAGGTTGCGATTTTTCGAACCCCTTTTCGCCCCAATCCCCAATCGCCGATGCGTGTGATCGTGACGGCCAGCGAGGACCCGGGACCGGTTGAACTCGCGCTCTTCAATCCCGAAGGGACGCGCGTGGATGCCGAGGTTCATCGCCTCGGCGGGCCTCCCTACTCGTACTGGGCGGAGATCGCCGAACCGACTCCGGGGAGATGGACTGCGGTGCTCGGAGATGGTCCGCGACAAGTGGCATGCGAACGCTTTGGTGTTGCTCGGCATCCTCCAGCGCATCCGCCCCGGCTCGCGGAGACGCCGGCGTGGGTACCTGTATGGTCGTGGGAAGCGGATACCGAGAATCTCTATTCCGCGTTCATTGAGCAGCTCTTTCGCGAACGGGAAGACGGGGAGCAGACGTGGAGCAACTTGCAAGAGCTCCTTTCCGATCGCTCTCGAAACCTTCTCTACAATCACCGCCTGATGGGCGAAGATGAGGCTCTCGCGCTGCGTCCCGATTGTGCGGACCTGCCGTATTTTCTGAGAGCTTATTTTGCCTGGAAGGCGCGTCTTCCCTTCGCCTGGCGACGCTGTCGACGAGGGCGCGAAGGCGTCGCTCCTGCGTGCGATGCGCGCTTTGAAAGCAACCTGATGCCGGTCACCGCCAACAGCGATGTCGCCGCGTTTCAGCAGGTCATTCGCTCGGTGAAGCGGGCCGTTCATTCTTCCACCCAGCGAACGCCGCCCGATCAAGAATCGACCGACGTCTATCCAATCGCACTGACACGGGAGACGCTCCGGCCCGGGACGGTATTTGCAGATCCTTACGGTCATATTCTGATGATCGCCGGATATCGTGATCAGACTTTCGAAGACTACGGCGTTCTGATTGGCGCGGATGCGCAGCCCGACAACACCGTCGGACGTCGACGTTTCTGGCGCGGGTCGTTTCTATTCACTCCCGAGACCCAGGAAGCAGGCGCTGGCTTTAAGGCTTGGCGCCCGGTTTCCTACGATCGCGTCGAACAAGAGCTGGTGCTCCTCGACAACGCGGCTCTGCGGCAGACGAATGACTTTGCTCGGTTCGACCGGCAACAATACGAAGGCACCCGCGATGACTTCTACGACGCGATGGATGCCGTCATCAATCCCCGTCCGCTCGATCCATCCATCGTGATGCGCTCGCTCGTTTCGGCCTTCGCAGAGTCAGTGCGTCGCCGAGTGAACAGTGTCGACAATGGCGAGGGCTATATGGCCGAACATGGGTATGCGACGGTGACGATGCCCGAGGGCGCATCGATTTTTCAAACCGAGGGGGCCTGGGAGAACTTTTCGACGCCAAGCCGGGATATGCGCCTTCTGATTTCCGCGGATGCGGTCGTAGGCTTTCCTCAGCGGGTCGCTCGCAATCCCGGGCGATTCGGAGTCGATGAGAGTGCCGCAAGCGAGCGAGTTCAGCGACTTCAGGATCAGCTCAACGAGGCTCTTCGAGGGGAGACGTTTACGTACCGACGAAGCGACGGGAGCGAGGTGGAGCTGACCCTCGAGACTCTCGTGGGCCGACTCGACGCGATGGAGATGGCGTACAATCCCAACGATTGCCCGGAGATACGGTGGGGCGCGGATCCGGCGAGCGACGAAGGGCGAACCTGCCGCCGTCAGGCACCGAGGGAGCAGCGAGCGCGGATGCAGTCGCTCCGGGGTTGGTTCCACACGCGTCAACGTCCCGCGCGATAGCGGTATTCAACAGTGAAATCATGTGCTTACGCGCATGTGGCAAGTCGGATTGCGCGTGCGCTGACCTCGCGCCACCGGCCGAGGCTGGCAACTCCTGGATTCTTTCACGTTTCTGGGTCGTGGTTCAAATCGCGAGAAGGGCCCTCTTCCACCAGGAACGCCGATCCGAGCCTCGGAGAGCCGACGACATGCCGAGTATATCGGAGGAAGACCGAAGCTCGGATCGGCGTTCGTGGCGGAAGAGGGCCCGTCTCGCGATCGGATCCCCGCACTCGAAAAAAGGCGGAGTCTCGGGCCCTCGCCACAAGGTTGACATCAGCGGACACTGCGACTAACGAAAGCACTTGATTCTAAGGCCTTCGCGGTTGAAGGCGGATCAAAGGAGAACCCGGCACATGGCACGAGCGAGAGCGAAAAAGGCGGCGACGCCGAAGGCCGCGCCCATTGTCGAAGAAGATTATTTCCGCAGCGATGCGGCATATCTCTGCATGATTATGAACCGGCGAACCCAGTTCGTTCGGGTGATCGATTTCCGCGCCGGACCTCTTCCTGCGAAGCGACTCTATATTCAAACCACGTGCAAAGAGCGGGGAATGAAGAAGGTCATCACGCTCGTTGAGAAGGATGAAGTTTCGAGCTGGACGAAGCTCGGTTTTGTCCGCGAAGGGACTGTGCCAGGCTTCTACAAGCGAAGCGACGGTCACCTCTGCGGATGCGTGATCGGCGACAGTGCAGCGTCCGTGGAAGTCTCCTCCAAGGACGTGAAGGCGGCAGACCGACTCATCAACAAGGCGAAGAAACTCGCTTCGGATGTGCCGAATGAAGTGAACGCCTCGATCTACGAACTGAACGAAGATGATGCGTTGAATATTCGCGACGAAGCGTGGGAGGCGGGCGAAGGTCTTCACGGTTTCGATCCCTTCGGACGCGATGCGGCTCGTCGCTACTACGAATCGCAATACGAAGATCATCGCCCGAATTTCATTGCGTGCGATTTTCAGGATTGCTTCGGCCATTCGATGATCGAAGTGCTCTATAGCCCGCAGAACTTCGAAGAAATTTGCTGTTTGGTCGCGGGGCTCCGTGCTGCCGGCGATGAACTGACAGAGCGCGGCATTGTCGCGGCGTTCGCATTTGGCCCGGCGGATGATCTTGAGCTCAGCGCCGCGTTCTGGGCGGCTGGCTACCGCAAGACCGGCCTCTTGGCACAGGCGATCCCGGTGAATGGCGAGCATAAGAACGCCATTCTGTGGACCCGTAAGCTCGCCAATCCTACGGATAACTAGGGGACGTTTTTCCGCTCGAAACGCCCAGATTATGTCTGGGCGTTTTCATTTCCGTCCCGCTTGCTTGAGGTTTCGAGTTCTTTGCATCAGAGGAAGGCCATGGGCGCGGCGCTTTGGGTATTTGCGACAGGAACCGGCACGGATGTTGGGAAGACCTTTGTGTCGGAACGAATCGTCCGAGAGCTCGCGAAGACGCACCGGGTGGCAGCGATCAAACCCTTTGAAACGGACGTAAACGCTCTACCGAAAGACGCCACGCGACTCGCGCAGGCTTGCAAGCGCCCCGAGCTCGCGACGGGCTTCTATCGCGTCGAACCTGCGCTAGGCCCCTATGCCGCCACCCTCGCGGGAGAGCGTCCGCCAAATCTTGAGGCGCTGGCAGACGAGATGATCGAGCGCACGACGGCTGCCGAAGTCGTCTGGGTGGAGGGAGCCGGCGGTCCGCTGGTTCCGCTGAACGCAGATACCACAATCGCCGATTTCGTCGCATCGCTCCGAGTTCGTCTCGCCGGCCGTGCAGTCTTCTCTACCTTGTTGGTCGCCCGAAACGAGCTCGGGGTTCAGTCGCACACCCTCGCAGCGGTTGAAGCGCTGGCGGGTCGGGAGCTTGGGGTAGAAGTCCTCGTCTTGAATGCACCGATGGCTTGCTCGCCACCAGACCAAAGCCTTGCCACCAACCGAGTCGTCCTCGAACACGTGCTCCAGCGCGAGGTGGTCGAGCTCAGCTTCGAGCCCCCGGTCGAAGCCCTTTCCCCGGTCGTAGAGCAGCTTCGAAAACGTATTCGACAATCCTGAGTCACTTTTTTTCGAAAAATCGTACGGTGTCTGAACGGCGTTCGAATCGACGGCAACAAGTTTATCGGATTGAGAAGGATTGTTCGCAGCGAGGTTGAGCTGCTTTCGAAAATACCGGCTTCGGAATCACCGTAGTCGACGGCGCAGGCTGGATTCGATTGCTTGAGGATCTGAGCTCAACGCTGGGGAACGGGGGGATCATGCACCGACAGTCGCAAGACTGACGAAACGCGTGAGCGGCACCAGTGCGCCTTGCGAAAGAAGCGCATGCCTCGCTCGAAGTAAAGCCCTTCGAGGAGAATAGATATGTATCGAGTAGTGTATCGGGCGATGGTCCTGATGCCTTTCCTCGCGATGGCGGGGTGCGTCTCGGAGACAGGTTCTGGCCAGTCTTTGATCGCGTGTGATGAAGGCGTTTTTGAAGGGGAGCGATGTCTTGATGAGTCGCGTGAGTGTCGCGCGGCCGATGAACGTTGTGATTGCGACGATGGACGTTGGACCTGTGCCTCGTTGGCGATCGCCGTGGAGCCTTCTTGCGAGCTCGGCGAACGCGAGCAGTTAGAGTTCTGCGAGCGACATTTGCGGGCTTGCAACGACGCTGATTTCGATGGGTGCGAGGCGGCCTATGAGCACTGTGCCACCCATTGCGAGAGCGAACCGAATCCGTGCGAAGGTGTCGTCTGTGAGGGGGACCTGGTCTGCGTCGAAGGACGTTGCGTTGAGGAAGAACGTTGCGGACGCGTCGTTTGTCGCGAAGGTGAAATTTGCGACGATGGTGTTTGTCATCCGTTTGACCGTTGTGCCGATGTGACATGTCGTGAAGGCGAGTACTGTTCCGAAGGGGAGTGCATTCGTCGCGATCCTTGTCGCGGGGTGACATGCCTGCGAGGCGAGATCTGCGTGGAGGGAAGCTGCGTTGGCCCGGATGCCTGCTCAGAGATCGTTTGTCCTGACGATGAATACTGCCGTGACGGTGAATGCCTGCGCCGGGACGCGTGCGAGGACGTCATCTGCGAAGATGGTGCGTATTGCGTTGACGGTGAGTGCGTGCATCGCAGCGCTTGCGAGGATATTGTCTGTGGTCCGCGTGAGTACTGCCGCGAAGGAGAGTGTCTCCCCATCGACCTGTGCGCGGATGTGGTGTGTGCGCCCGGCGAATATTGCGCGGAAGGCGAATGCCTCCGTCGCGACATTTGCGACGATACGACCTGTCCTGATGGTCATCGTTGCGTCGACGGTGAGTGTGTCGGACCGAACCTCTGCGAAGGGGTGGTATGCGGAGATGGCGAGTACTGCTCCCTCGGCGAGTGCCTGGTGCTCGACCACTGCGCGGACGTGGTCTGTGCGGACGGAGAAGTTTGCGAAGAAGGTCGCTGCATTCGAAACCTCTGCGGTGACGAAGTCTGCGCCGAAGGGGAGACCTGCGTCGATGATATCTGCGTCGCGCCTGCGACCTGCAGCTCTTGCCAGGTGGCTGCTCTTGAGTGTCGCCGCGCGTGTGACCGGAACGACCGCGCGCATGCGCCGATGGTCGGAGACTATCCGCTTTCCGAATGCGGGGAGGGTGTTCTCAACGGTCAGGCCTGCGCCGCCGGCACGCCGCGATGTAAGAAGGGCGAAATCGAATATTGCGACTGTCACGAGGGCACGTACGAGTGCAATCCGACCTACGCGTTCGAGGTCGACGCGTGCGAGCCCGACCGACTCTCGCAGTGCTACGACTTCTTCGTAGATATCTACGGCTTTGAAGAAGGACGGGAGATCGCGAGTAGCGTGTGCATCTTCTCGCCCGGCGAATGCGAAGAACGGGCGGAGTGCTTCGAGTCCTGCGAGACCGTCCGCGAAGAATGCTCCTCTTCGTGCACCGCGGCAGACGGCTGCGAAGCCACAATCGGAGCGAGCTGCGATTACGTCATCTCCGAAGGGCTAACCCTCTTCGAAGGTGAGCGAGTGGTGAGCGACGACGGTCTTACCGTTGTTGTCGGAAGCCCGAATCTGCCAAGCCCTCGGTTCGATGTCGAAAACGCCGGCATGCTGACGATCCTTCAGCGGCGCTCGGTCGATGAACCCTGGACCCGCCGCGGAATGGGGTCGCCAACGCCGACGGAGGGCGGCGCCTACGCGCAATCGGTCGCCATCTCCCCGAACGGTCATCTGGTCGCTGTTACTGCGGCGGAAGATCGCGTCGTCGAGATTTGGAGGACGGGCGCGAGCATCGGTGATTGGACGCGGGTTGCTGCGGTCAGTGCTCCCGAAGCGCGCTACTACCGGGCCCTCGCATACCATGATGGTGGTTTCCTCGCGCTCTATCGCAATACGATTCACCAGTTTAAGGAAGAGGCAGATGTGTGGACGCGCGAAGTGCACGAACTCGCGGAAGTTCCCGATCAGACGATCGCAATGGGCGTCGGTTCGAACCGCGTATACGTGTCGGCCGGTAGCTCGGTGCGCGACGAAAGCACCGGGATCTGGCGCCAGAATCGCGTTGTTTACGGCTACCTCATTACCGGACCTGGAGACTTCGTGCTTCGCGACATCTTTGCGGCTCCCGAACCTCTTGAAGCAGGTCGCTTTGGCGATTCGATTTCGGTCACGCGAGTGCCAGGCCGAATCCTCATCGCGGTCGGCGCTCCGGAAGATGACCGTTTCGGAACGGAGGCCGGCGCGGTTTACCTCTTCGACAACGAATCCGCGAACGCGTCGGGTTGGGCGAACTTGATCCAGACCATCGGCTCGCCATCACCAAGACTCGAGGGACACTTCGGGGCTTCGGTTGCCCTCGATGGCGCTGCCACTCGTTTGGTCGCCATGGAAGAAGCGAGCGCTCCAGCGGATTGGACCGGAGACTACGCGGTTGTGCAGGCTTACGCTGTGGGAGCTTCGCAGCTCGAGCATGTGCATACCTTCCACCCGGAAGTCAGTGGTTCACATCGGTCGACTCGGAACTTGAACGTTGCGATGAGTGGAGATGGCTCGCTGATCTTCATGGAGGGATACGCGACGCTGCATCATCGTTAAGAGACCGCTCGGTTGAAGACAAAAGGCCTGCTCGCGATCGAGCAGGCCTTTCTGTTTTCCTTTTCCCGGCTTGAGCGCGCCGGTTATTCCGCCGGAACGCCGAGGCTCTGGACATCCTTTTTGCCAAGAAGGCGTCGCTGGAAACGCATCTTGATATCGGCACCGATGCTGTAGAGCGTCGGCACCATCACCAAGGTCAGCACGGTGGCGACGGCGAGTCCGAAGATCACCGCGACGGCCATGGGTCCCCACCAGGCGGCGGATTGGCTACCGATCAATGGCTTCATCTCGCGGAAATCGAAGCCGATTCCAGCGGCCATCGGAACCAGTCCAAGCACGGTGGTCACTGCGGTCAGCATGACCGGACGGAAGCGAGTCAGCCCCGCGCGGATCAATGCCTCGAACACGGTCTCGCCAGATTCGCGCAGCTGTTCGACATAGTCGAGCAATACGATCGCATTGTTCACGACAATGCCGGCGAGCGAGATCACCCCCAATCCCGTCATGATCCCGCCAAAGGGCATCTTCATGATGAGCAGCCCCCAGAGCACACCCACAAGCGAGAGTAGGACCGAGGCGAGGACGATCAGTGGGTTGCCGAAACCGTTAAATTGATAGACCAGCACGCAGAGGATCAGCGCGATTGCGATTAAGAAGGCAAGCTGCAGGAACGCTTCCGATTCGCGCTGCTCGTCGTTGCTGCCCCCGAGCGAAAGTGAATAGCCATCCGGCATCGATTCATTGCGCTCCGCGATATATTCGAGCACGGCCGTCTGCACCGCCACCTGATTCGCCCCTTCGGCAACTTCTCCGGTGACGCTGACAACAAGGTCCTGGTCGATATGTCGGATCGCGCCGGTGCCGCCAGCGAGTTCGTAGGTCGCGACGGCAGAGAGTGGAACCGGGAAGGTGCTGGGGCTCGTATCTTCGCGGCCGTCGATGCGGAGGTTCATGATCGCCTGTAGGTCGGAGCGATGCTCCGGAGCGATCTGCACAACGATATCGTACTCGTCTTCGCCGTCACGGAGAGAACTGGCGCGTTGCCCGGCCACTGCGGTTCGAACCGCTCCAGCAACGGCTTGCGTTGAAGCGCCGACGCGTTTGGCGGCGGCTCGATCGACCCGAAGGCGCATCTCTGGACGCCCGACACGGTAATCGTCCGTGAGGTCGGTCGCGTTCTCGATGCGCTCCGCCAGTTCGCGTCGAACCTCTGCGGCGAGCGCGCCAAGACGGTGGAAATCATCTCCGGCGATCCGGACATCGATCGGCTTTCCGACCGGCGGTCCCATCGCCTCCTTCTCGATGCGAATCTCGGCGCCGGGGATCTCCGCGACCAAGTCGCGGAGGCGGTCGATCGTGTGGGTGGGTGGCTCAACACGGATCGATTGCCCCTCCCGGGCCGTGTTGGCGTCCGGAAGAAAGTCGATGGTGATCCGCGCCGAGTTCGCCGCGGCCTGGGAGCCGGCGGTTGGATCTTGGCCGCCGGAGATGCCGACCTCCGAGACGTACACATCGACGTTCTCTTCGGCTTCGAGGAGAGCCTCCACGCGTTGCACGATTCGGTCGGTGGTATCGAGCTCGGTTCCGAGCGGCGCGCGTACCGAGACGAACGCTCGGTTCGGCTCGGTCTCGGGCATGAACTCTTGGCCGTAGTTGTATTCGCCGTAGAACGCGAAGGTTCCGAAGAGGATGAGAACTCCGACGCCGGCGGCGATGTAGCGATGCCGAATGCACCAGGAGAGGAGGGCGCGATAACCGCGCATGATGGGGCCAAGCTCTTCCTCTTCCGCGGCCTCGCCTTTCGAGCGGCGCATGAGCTTCGATGTGAAGACTGGAAGTACACCGATCGCGACCACCAGCGAGCAGAGCAGGACGATGACGATCGTCTTGGGCAGGTAGCCCATGAACTGACCCATGATGCCGCCCCAAAAGAGCAGCGGGGCGAAGGCGGCGACCGTGGTCGCCGTGGATGCCGCGACAGCGCCGGCGACCTCTTTGGTGCCGATGATCGAGGCCTCAGTCAGTGACTTCCCCTCCTCGACGTGGCGATAGATATTCTCGACGATCACGATCGCGTTATCGACCAACATCCCCAGCGCCATGATGAGCGCGAAGAGCACCATCATGTTGAGGGTCATGCCGAGCAGGCTCACAACGACAAAGGCGAGCAACATCGAGAAGGGAATCGCGAGGGCGACAAAGAGGCTATTGCGTACGCCCATGAAGAAGAGCAGAACGCCGATCACGAGAAGCAGGCCGATAATGATGCCGCTCTCAAGCTCGCCGACCATATCGTAGACAATCTTCGACTGATCTCCGAGCACGCGGTACTCGACACCATCCGGCCAGCGCTCCGCACGCTCCGCGACGAGCTCTTTGATGGTTTCGGAGATTTCGACGATATTCGCGCCCGAGCGCTTCGACACGGCGATGCTCACCGCAGGAGAGCCGTTCATGCGCGCATAGGTTGTGCGCGTGGCGAAGCCGTCGACCACTCGTCCGATATCCCGCACGAATACGGGGCGATCGCCGACTCGCTTCACGGCGATATTTTCGATCTCCGACGGGTCTTCGATTTCTCCGGGCACGCGGAGGAGAACAGAGGAAGAACCTGCCGCCACATCGCCGCCTGGGATGTTTACGTTTTCGGTCGCGATGGCGCCGATGACATCGTTGACGGACAACCCGTAGTGGGCGAGCCGGTACGGATCGACATCGATTTGAATCTCGCGCTCGCGCCCTCCTGTTAGGTTTGCTTCGAGCACGCCGGGGACTCGGCTGATCTCACTCTCAAGCGCTTCTCCGAGGCTTTTGAGCTCCGTCTCGTCGATATCGCCACCGAGGGTGATCAACATGATCGGGAATTCACCGAAGTTGATTTCGCGGATATCCGTTTCTTCGGCATCCTCTGGGAGCTCGGTCCGCGCGCGGGAGACGCGATCGCGGACGCGTTGCAGCGCATCCCGGATGACCACCTCCGGTTCGAACTCAAGCATCACCATGCTGACCCCCTCGTACGAGGTGCTGGTCATTCGCTTGAGGTTTTTCACGCTCGAGAGTTCGTCTTCGAGGGGACGCGTTACGAGGCTCTCAATATCCTCCGGGGAGACACCAATATACGGGGTCGTGACGACCACGAAGGGGATCTGAACGTCCGGGTTCGCTTCGCGGGGAAGGGCGTTGTAGCTCCGCCAGCCGAAGACGAGGATGAAGAATACGACCAGAAGAACGACAGCCTTCCGGTTGACGAGTGCTTCGATCATGACGCCTCGCCCGTGCCCTCCATCGAGCTTTCAGACGGGGCTGCAGTGCGGGTTTCGTTTCCGCCGAAGGTGATGCGTCCCTCCGTGCAACAGTTGCCGGCTCGCGAACGGACGATCGCGTCGCCGTCCGCGAGTTCTCGATGGCCGGTGACGATCAATTCGTCTCCAGCGCGAATGCCCGAGGTGATCACGATCTGGTCTCGCATGACGGTGCCGGTCTCGACCGAGCGCCAGTGGGCGGTGTCGCCCTCCGCCACAAATACACCGTTGCCACTCAGTCTCGTCACCAACACGTCTTGCGGAATCACGAGCTGCGCACCGGCGCTCGCGCGTTCGATTTCGACCTGAGCGATCATACCCGGAAGAAGGCCTTCCGCGCCTTCGACCTCGATCTCGACATCGAAGGCGCGCGTCTGAAGGTTTGCCGCCGGGCTAATGAAGCGGATGGTGCCGTCAAAGACGTTTCCGTTGGCGCCCGCTCGTACGCGTGCACCCATGCCTTGCCGGAGCGCGACGACGTCACGATCGGGCACCGCGAGCGTGACGTGCACCGGGTCAAGTTTCACCAGGCGGATCAGCGGCTGTCCGGGCGGCGCAACCTCGCCCTGTTCGACGTTCATCGACGCGATGGTTCCAGCGAAAGGGGCGCGAATGACGGTTCGGCTACTCATCACACGCGCACTGCGTAGCGCGGCGCGTGCCGCAGCCAGCGCCGAAGAAGCTTGGTCTCGCTGCTGGGCCGGGATCGCGTCACCCAAACGCTCCGCTCTGGCAGCTTCTCGCTCCGCGGTCTCAAGCTGCACGCGCGCTTGCGCGAGCTGGGCTCCGTGGGTCGCGGTATCGACACGAACCAAGACTTGGTTGCGACGAACCTCTTCCCCTTCGCTCACCAGGACGCGCTCGACATATCCGCCGAGTGGCGCCGCAAGCATCGCGTCCCGGGAACCCTTGACCTCGCCCGGAAGGCGAATGGAGAGGCTCGCTTCGCTCGGTGCGATCCGTGCGGTCTCGACTCTGGTCCCAACGGCAGCCTCGATGGCGGTTGCGTTCGAAGTGGTCGCGTTCGCCGTCTCTTCGGGCTCCGCCGGGCCGCACGCCGAAGACGAAAGAAGAGAGGCAAGAAACAGTACTGAGAAGATGTTCTCGGTAACCGGGTTTTTTCGGGGGTGCAGAGAGAGCATTTTGCCGAGGTGGCTATGGGCGTTTCGATGGCGCATTGCAAGTGTTATTCGGGTGACCAGGTCGTCGCGTTTGAACGGGGTTTCAGACGAAGTTTGGCGCAAATTGCGATAGCGCCTTCAACGACAGGATTTGGCCATCGCGAATCTATTTCGCACTCGAGGACGTGGGCACTTGCTTGCTTTGCGTCAAAAGCTTCGGCACATTCCGGTCTATGAAGCTCTCCTCTCTTACATTTCTTGCAGCGTTGTTGATGCTCGGCTGTGGCGATGATGACCGCCCCATCGATCGCGATTCCGGCGCGGGCCCCTTCGATGCGAACACCTTGGATGTATCGCGTCCGGATGTACTTGGCTTCGACGCGCCGGACCCGGGCAACGAATCCTGCGACAAGATGGACATCCTCTTTATCGTGGATGACTCCGGCTCGATGGGGGAAGAGCAAGCGAACTTGGCGTCCAACTTCCCACGTTTTGTTCAGGTTTTGGACGATTTCCGGAACTCCGCAGGTCGGGAGATTGACTATCGCTTGGGCGTGACGACAACGGGCGCCGACCACGTCACGATCATTGACTTTTCCGGCTTCGGCATTCCGCCGATGACCATCGAAGAAGAGGGACCCGCGGGAGAGCTCCAGCAAGGCTGTGGCATGACACGTAAGTGGATCGAGCGGTCGGATCCCGACGTTTCCTCCACGTTCTCGTGTGTTGCCGAAGTGGGCACCGGCGGCTCCTCGACCGAAATGCCGCTTGGCATGCTCGAACTCGCGCTCACCGAGCGAATGGCGGACGGTTCGAATGTTGGTTTCCTTCGGGATGATGCATTGCTCGCGGTGGTCATCCTCACCGACGAAGATGACTGCTCGAAGGACGAGCGCGAGACCCGACTCACTCTCGACCCCTTTGCGCCCGGAGGCCCGGGGGGCGCTGCGGACGAATGCTCTGGAGATAGCTTGATTCCGATTTCGCGCGTGTTGGCCACCGTCGACGCTGCGAAGATGGAACGGGGGCGATGGGCCGCGGCGGTCATCGCGGGACCGACGGACTGCGAGAGCGCGTTTGGCTCGGCGGCGAGCGCCGACCGATTGCAGGACTTCGTTTCCCAGGTTGGGGATAACGCGACGTTCAGTTCCATTTGTGAAGGTGACTTGAGCTCCGCGTTGATGGATGCACTCAACACGTTTGAAGTCGCCTGTCAGAGCTTCCCGCCCCTCATCTGAATGGGTAGAGGTGCTGCCTTCGAGTGCGGGGATCAAATCGATAGAAGGGATGATCTTTCGTCAGGGGCGGCGAGGCGAGTTTCGGAGGGCGGACGCCATGCCGAGTATATCGAAGGAAGAGCGAAGCTCGGATCGGCCCTCCTGACGGACGAGGGCCCATCTACCGATTTGAATCACGCACTAGCGATTTGAACCACGCACTAGGCTCTCCTTCGGGGGAGCCCTTTTCTTTGGTCTCCGGCTTGTCGAAACGGTTGAAGCCGCTTTGGGCAGCTCTGTGCAACGGCAATACACAAAAAGCGCCTCGGAACTCGAGGCGCTTTGATAGGAAAAGAAGGACGTCGCTGAATCGCCACTCGAGCGACGGCTAGGCTTCGCCCTCGCTCGGCTTGTTCACCCAGTACGGGCTTCCCATCAACTCGCTGCGAACCTGCACCTTATGCATCTCGCTGAGCTCGGCGGTTTGTGGCTGCCCCGTGTTCGGGTTGATTTGCGTCAAAAACCAGCGCTGATCTGTTAAATGCTCATGGATCATGATGCCGCGCGGATCGTCGTAGATCACCTGCAGATCTTCTGGAGTGACCGGTCCAGGGGTTGGGGCCTGCGGCTCTTCCGCAGGTTCGGGTTCTGGCTCAGGTTCCGGTGCAGGTGGAGCAACGGGCTCGGGTGCCTCTGGTGCTGTCGATTCGAGAACCTCGTCGAGCGTCCATTGAAAATCAAGACGCTCTTTTCGCGCTGCTTCCGTCAGAAGTTCGCGGGAAATAGAGGAAAGATCACCCGTGAGAAGGGTTGTGAGAGCGGTCGTCAGCGCGGGCCAGTGGGCCTCATCGTGCCTCGCGGCGCGCAGTAGGCTCGCGATATAGTCTTTGACCTCGCCCTCGTTGGTTGGGGCGGCGATCGCATTGATTTCCGTAGTCATGGGTGTCCTGATACGTCGTCGCTCCGGCCTCGGCAAGTATTGGATGGAGGTGGATGCGTTGTGGTGATTGGGGATTTCCAAGTGGAATGATTCGATCTGATGGGATCTCCCTACACTGGTCTAGTTTTCCCCACGGATCCGAAAGGCGGATCACGAGGAAATTTAATTACCAGGGTTGGCACGAATCGCGCTATACGCCTTACCAAGTCTACGTCGCCGTGGAGCGACCTGAACTAAGGAGCTATCGAGGATATGACTCGAATTTTCACTTTTCTTTGCTGCGCGCTTGCTCTCGGGCTCGGCGTCAGCACGGCGAGCGCTCAGGATGCGTTCCCATGCGACGGTACGCGCTACCTCTCGTCTTCGGCCGGATCGACGACGCTTTCGACCATGGAAGGTGCCGCCGGCGGTGGCCTGACCTTCTCGACCGTCGGAACGGGCATGCCCTACGACGCGATCGGCTTTAACGCCCAGGATGGTTTCATCTACGGCATCGAAGCCAATGGTCAGATGGTTCGCATCGGCGACGACGGGATTCCGAACGACTACGGAACCCCCCTCTCCCTTTCTGGTGCGACCCCGGCTGCGGGCGACGTTGACACCAGCGGTGACTACTGGTTTATCGACCGCCAGACGAGCGGCGCGGGTGACTTGGTTCAGGTGGATATCTCGGGTGCGAGCCCGGTCGAGCTTAACCGCTACTCCATCCCCGGACCGAGTTCCTTCAACATTCTCGACATCGTTTACCACCCGGTCGAAGACCGTATCTACGGTTACGATGGCGGCAGCCGCCGGCTCTTCTTCTTCGAAATTGCAGGTCCGAACGCGACTCGCGTTCTCCGCGCGTTCGACAACCGTGACGTCGTTCAGTCGATCGACTCGCTCGTTTTCGTTTCGGACGACACCGTGCTCGCCTACGGCGGAACGCCGACGGACCCCGACGTTGCCTTTTTCGGCAACTTCACCACTGGTGAGTTCGAGCTCTCCACATCTGGACCGGAGTCCGGAAACGGTGACGGCGCGGCGTGTGCGGCGACGTTGACCTTCACGAAGGAAATCTCGAACCCGCGGCCCGTCCCCGGCGAAACGGTCACCTTCACGTTTAACATCGGCAATGCGACGGGTGCGGCTCTTTCGGGCCTCAACTTCGTGGACATGCCGATGGGCGCGGGGAGCTTCGTTGCCGACTCTCTCGATGGCATGCTTGGTGGCGGAACGGCCAACGCGTACGCGGGAACCAACAACCTACAGATCTCAGGCATCAGCCTCGCGGATGGCGCTTCCATCGAGTTCGAAGTCGACTTCACCCTCGGCGTCGACGTCACGACCGGCGCGCCGTTCTCGAACCAAGCAATTCTGAACAACGTTCCCGAGCAGTTTGCGGGCGCCTCCATGTCTCGCCCCTCGGATGACCCGTCGACGGCTGGCTTTGGCGACGCGACGACGGTTCCGGTCGTTCAGTGCCGACCGGACAACGTCACGGCCTGCCTCACGGGTATGTGCAACGCGGACGGAACGTGTGTCCCGCTCGGTGATATGGACCAGGACGGTGACGGCCTCTTCGACTCGTTCGAGTGCCCCTCCGTACCCTGCCGTGACAGTGATGACGACACCATCCCGGACTACCTTGACGACGACGACGACGGTGACGGCATCCCGACCGAAGACGAAATCGTCTCCATGGACGATCTTCCCAACAACGACACGGACGCGCTCCCGGATTACCTCGACGATGACGACGATGGTGACGGCATCCTTACCGCGACCGAAATTGCCGACAGCACCACGCTCGGCAACAACAACGTTGACGGTGAAGGCGGCGTGAACTGGCTCGATTCCGACGCCGATGGCGACGGAACGCTCGACGGAGACGAGTCTGGTGACGAGAATGGCAATGGCGTTCCGGACTATCTTGAAGAGCCGCCCGTTGTTGAGCCCGACGCGGGTATGGACGCCGGCATGGACGCCGAGATGGACGCTGAGGTGGACGCCGAAGTGGACGCCGAAGTGGACGCCGAAGTCGATGCGGGCGAAATGGACGCTGGCATGGACGCCGAGGTAGACGCCGGTGAGGAAGACTCGGGCGTTGAAGAGGACGCAGGCGTTGAAGAAGACGCGGGCGTTGAAGAAGACGCAGGCGTTGAAGAGGACGCAGGCGTTGAAGAAGACGCTGGCACCGAAGACGCGGGCGAAGTCCTCCCGGGTGTCGCGGGCGGCGCCTGCAGCACCGGTGGCAGCACTTCGGGCGGACTTCTCTTCTCGCTCCTCGCGCTGGTTGGTTTGGGACGACGTCGCCGACGCGACTAATACCCGACCATTCTGAGAAAGAGGGCGCCTTCGGGCGCCCTTTTTTTATTGCTTCGGACCAGGTTTGTCCTCGGCTTCGCTTTGAGGTCTTTGTCTCTTCCTCCTATGACGGATGGGTGAACGCCGAACCCAAAGAAGTAGCGAAAGAAGCGGAGATCCCTGACCGGGGTTTGATATCTCGCTCGGAGTCATTGCGAGCGGACGTGGCGTTGGTTGTCGTTGCCGTGATTGCGTTCGCGCGCGCGCTTTCATACGGCCTGGTCGAGAGCTGGGACGATAAGCGCTTCCTTGTCGAGTTCGAGCCCGTTCAAAGCGTCTCGCTCGAGAACCTCGTGACCATATTCTCGGGCACGCACTTCGAGGCGTACCACCCCCTTCATCTTCTTAGCTACTGGATCGACGTTCCATGGTTCGGGACCGGCGCTGTGCATGCGACGTCGCTCGTTCTCTGGGTTGGAGCGCTGCTCCTGCTCAGGCGAGTATTCACCGCGTGGGGGCTCTCGCTTCTTTTCGCCGCGCTCGCAGCGGCTTTTGTCGGAGTACACCCGGTTCAGGTCGAAGCCGTCGTCTGGGCAACTGGACGAAAGGAAATCCTGGCGCTTCTTTTCGTCAGCCTTGCGGCGCTTTCCCACGATCGCTCCGAAGGACTGAACGACAAAGACGCGTGGCTCTCGCGACTCTTCTTTGTGCTTGGCGCCCTCTCGAAGACCACGGTTTTGCCGCTCCCACTTGTCCTCCTCTTGGTCGACTGGAAGCTGAAGGAGCGCACGTTGAAAGATGCGTTTGCTCGGCAGCTTCCGATGCTTGGGGTCGCGCTCGGTCTTGGAGTCGTGGTGGTTCGGGTATGGACCGAAAACGAAATGATTCGTCCCCCGCTTGAAGGGACTGGCCCAATTCAGTTGGTCGCTGCAACACTCACCCACTACGTTGGCACTGCGATCGCGCCCATCGGGACGAGCCCGATGTACCCGATTCATCGAGTGGCGGAGGATTTTTCGCATGCCGATTGGCTTGGGCCCGGGCTGCTCGCCGGAGCGCTCTTTCTCCGCAACCGAATACTCACTTTTGTCGCGCTCGGGTTCCTGGCGCTCATCGCCCCCGTCAGCAATCTGCAGCCGGTCTATTACGATGTCTTTGACCGCTATCTTTCGCTTCCGCTGATTCCGCTCGCGTTTGGTCTCGCCTACGCGCTGTCGAATTGGAAACCCGCGGGGACGATCGCGGGCGCCGGCGTTGTGATCGTGCTCGCCGGACTCAGCTTTCAATACACTGGCGTCTGGCAGAGCGATCTTCAACTCTGGACGCACGCCACCGAGCAAGAGCCCGAGGCTTTCTACGCCTGGTTAAAGCTAGGTGAGGCGGAGCGAGAGCTCGGTCATATGGATGCATCGTTGGCGGCGTACGAGACCGCGCTCCACACAGAGCCACAGCTGCAGCTCGCCTCGACTGCCTATTTTCACGCGCTGCTTCGTTTCGATGAGGAGAGATATGGGCTCCCTCCTCGTGCAGAGGAGCACGCGCGCGCGTTTCAACTCGGTTCACGTGATGTCGACGGGCTTCGCGAGCTTGGTCATACCTTGCTCACACAAGGTTATCGACGCTCGGTGATCGCGCCGCTTGAGCTCTCGTTGCAACTGGCGTCCGTGGATAGCGACCGGCTTGAACGAGCCGCACGAGTTCAACTCGAACAAGGGCATCTGTGGCTCACGCGTTTTTACTTGAGCAAGATGCGCCGCGAGCCGGTTGATGAGACCCTCAGCGGCTTTATTCGCTGGCTCCAGGCCAACCCGGATACGGATCTCTTCGACCTTGATCCGGAGGCGATCCGCAACGCAGGCGAATAGCAACATCGGGCTTTCAACCCTGTTTTCTCCCAAACCAGGACGCCGAAACGTCGCGAAAGTGCCGGTTGTGTCACAATCGTACAGTAGTGCGCGAAAATGGTGGTTCCCGCTCGCGAACGCCGTTCGGCTATGACAAACTGAGAATCAGTGGGGAAAGATACTCCAAAAAGAGCGCTCGTACTCAGTGGTGGTGGGAGCCGAGGTCAATACCATATTGGCGCGCTTCGGTACCTGTTGGGCGATTGTTCATACGAATATGATGTGATCGCCGGCGTTAGCGTTGGGGCCCTCGTCGCGTCCGTGCTCGCGATGTATCCACACAGCGAAGTGCAAGATGCACTCGCACATCTCGAGAGGCTCTTCAGTGATGTGAAGAACCGGGACGTGTGGAAAAGATGGCCTCTCGGCTGGTTTTCTGCGCTCTGGAAACCTTCTCTTTACAACTCGAAGCCGTTAGAAGAGTGGGTATTGAGAGAGCTTGATGTCGACAAAGTACGGCGTTCAGGGAAAGAATTGCGCGTTGGTGCTGTCTCGTTGACCACGGGAAAATACAAGATTTTCGACCAACAATATCCCCAACTGACGCGGGCGGTTGTCGCGAGTGCATCGTTCCCTGGAGCATTTCTTCCGGTGGAGCTCGACGGTGAGCTTTGGACCGATGGTGGTGCTCGGAACGTGACTCCTCTCGGAGCTGCGATTGCCGCTGGCTGCGACGAGGTCGATGTTGTGATCTGCGAGCCTGCGGAGATTCCGCCGAAGGTTTTTGGCTCAGTCACCGCTCCCAAAGTGCTCGCGCGGACCGTTCGGATCATGATCAACGAAGCGCAGAATGACGATCTCCGGTTTTGTCAGTTGCACAACGAAATGTCTGCGACGGGCTGCTCGGACCGTCGTCATGTGGACGTGCGGGTAATCCGTCCGTTGGACGAGCTGAACGACAACCCGCTCAACTTCTCTCCCGAAGAGGCAGTTCGGATCCGCGCCATTGGATACTCGGATGCTCGCCGAATCGCAGCGCCTCCGGCGAAATCCGGCGTGCACGCTGCTCGAACGCGTTCTTCCATGCCGCCGGAAAAGAAGACGAGCGAGGGCTGAACTTCGCGCTCCGTGAGGCCGGAGAAGAGGTCCCTACGAAGCCATGGATGTCGCTTCGTTCGCGAAAACGAATGAAGCGGATTCTTGTCCTATCAATGGGCCAATCGGGCCGTTGAGCTGCTTCCCATTCTGAGTTGCGGGAGTGTTGGCTGCGCAGGTACGTCCGATTTGAAGTTGATCCTATCTATCGAGGAAGAACTGGGTGCTGTTTCAGTGGGTGAACATGCCGCGCAGTGGCTCAACGGGCTGCTAGGGGAGCGCGTGTCCCATTCTCGCGTGCGCGAAGTGTGGAGGTCGCGCGACGTGGTGCGAAATGCCGAATCCGAAGTTCGGTCGCGCTCCGATTGCATCCTCGATGATCGCGCTTGCCTCCGAACGAACGCTCGGTGGCAGCTGCGCGAGGAACGCGCCGTGGTTGGCGTCAGGGACCGTCACGCGGGTCACCCGCTCACCGCCCTCTGGCATTGCGTAAGCCCCGCCGGTCCACGGATCGAACTCGCCGTACACGAAGAGCATGGGAACCTCATCCGCGAGCACCCATTCTTGGATCTCTTCGAGGGGTAGGGGATCGAATGCGGGGGCTTCGACGGGCGTCCGGAACTCAGTCCCCGGATCCTCGAGTAGCGGGTCAAGGTGCGCGACTGGGATCCCCTGGTAGCCGAGCTGAGTCACTGCTTGGTATTCGTAGGCGCCGGGTTGGTAGAAGGACGGCGGCGTCGGAAATCCGATATTCTCTTCGTAGAAGCGCGCCCAGTTCTCGGGCTCGACTTCGTCGACAAAAGAACGATCGAGGCCACCACAATACGCGGCGCCCTGCGACTGCCAGAAACCCCACTCGAACGACTCGATGGTATCTTCGGTGAGAGCGCGGACCTGAGCATCGCTTTCGTAGCGAAAGCCGTATTCTCGCCCTCGTTCGCGGAGGTAAGGCACGGCTTCGTCGAGTCGCTCGAGGAGCGCACGCTGAATATCGCGAATCGCCGCGCGGCATCGCTCCGGCCCGATGTTGTTCACGAAGTCGTGGTAGCGCGGATCGGCGGGCGCGTGGCTGTATGGGCTCACGTAAGGAACCGTGAGATCGACATCTTCCGGGAAGAAGTAGCGATGGTAGATCGCGGTCATCCCTCCTTTGGAGTGTCCGGTGCCGACCCAGCGGCTCGCGTAGTAGGGGCGCAGCGCTTCCACGAGGGTGTGCATATCGTGTGCGGCCTGCTCAACTGTGACGGATTCCCAGTGTTCAGGAAGAAGCGGCTCCGGCTGCGAGTAACCAAAGAAGCGGTGCTCAATTTCGACCTGGTTTGCCCCCAGCGCCATGCCGAGCTCCGAATAGTAGGCCTCGAACATGTGATAGCCCGAGGTGTAGAAGACCATCGGGGCTTCCCGGTCGAGATGATGCAACCTACCGATCTGCGTGAAGGTCGGAGATTCGGGATCTGCGTGGTCGAGCGGTTGCGTGAGAAAGAGACGGAACTCGCGGAGACCCGGGACGGACGTTCGGACCTCAAGATAGTCGAGGCCCTGAATGCCATCCATATACTCGGTGATCTCCTCGGGGATACGAACCGCGGTGGGCTGCACTGGGACGAGTGGCACCGTCGCCGAAGGCCGCGCCATCCAAGACGCACGAACGTGAAGCTCGACGTTCGGACAATCGACACTCTCCACGTTCACCGCCATCTGCTCTCCGGCGTTTAGGCGGATCGCCAGTGGCGCGATGGGGAGGAGTCGGCCTTCATGAACAAGAGTGATCGTGTCGGTCTGGCTTGGCTCTGCTAGCCCAGATTCGGTCGGAGAGACATCTATCTGGCTCGTGTCAGTCCGTGCCGAATGCAGGACGGCGATTGGGGTCTCCTGTCGCTCAGCGGTGCACCCATCGTTAAAAAGCGCACACGTATCCTCCGCGTGGATGTCGAAGGCAATCAGGCCATCGCAGCCGCTTGGCGAATCGCATTCAAGGACCCAGCGGTTTGGTGAAGCGAATGCTTCAAGTGTCACGATTTGCGGGGCATCGTTCGGCTGAAGGTTTCGAAGAGACATCTCGACCGTGCCCGGATCGGCGGCGGCGCAGCCAAAGAATGCGGCGGATGCCAGGAGAGAAAGCGAAAGTATGAGTTTGCGTAGAGAGCGAGCCATGCCTCGGTACTCTGCAAAGACCACTCCACAATCGGCGCTATCTCGTGAGAAAGATTCACTTTGGAACGTACGCTTCTTTCCAGGCGAGCTCGATCGGCGAGCGCGTGCGCAGAATCGTCCCGTCGTACGATTTGTGAATTGTATTCAAAAACCGAGGAACACTGTACGATGAACGCTTGGTCATGCGGCTTTCTCTCCCTTCACTACTCGCGATGGTGGCGCTTTGCGCTTGCTCTTCGCGTTCTGTTCTTCTCGACCCCGGCGAAACGGATGCTTCGGTGGATGGCACCACGGATGTGGGTCCGCCCGAGCCACCGTCACTCTGTGGCGTCTGCGAAGGACCTCTCGACTGCGAGGCCGACGAGGCCTGCGTCGCGTTATCCGCCGAAGCCAGCGTCTGTCTCTTGACCTGCGAGAGCGGGGAATGCCCGAATGGCTTCTCGTGCGAAATGCAGGCGGAAGGACAGGTTTGTGTTCCTCTGCTTGCCTGTTGCGTCGACGCAGACGGTGATGGATTCGGGGTGGGCGATTGCGAACAGCTCGACTGCGATGACGCCGACCCCTTGGTGAATCCGAACGCGCGTGAGCTCTGCAACGGCTACGACGACAACTGCAACGTCGTCGTGGATGAGCCGCCGACGGGATGCGATACGGGCGTCTGTGCTCCGGTTGGAGACGGAACCTATAGCGCCTACCGCGCCGGACGTTGCGGCGATGGTACTTGCGTCGACGGCGACGAGACCCTCTGTGGAGATTTCAGTTGTGACCAGTCGGGCATCCTTTGCGCGACAACCTGTGCGCCGGACGGCGCCGACGATGATCGTTTCTGCCGCGATGGACTTGTCTGCGAAGCGGGCGAGTGCGTCGAGCCTTTGCCGAATGGAAGCCCCTGCGACGAAGCGAGCGATTGCGCGGGCGGCACATGCGATGAAGGGGTGTGCTGCGCCGGAACAGAATGCTGCTCGGATGTAAGTGAATGCCCCGGCGGAGGCGCGCCCACGGCGGTCTGTGTCGATGCAGCCACCTGCCAAGGAGAACGTGGAATGACGGCGTGCGTCGACTTCGCGTGCGAGGTGACGGCCGGCATCGAAGATGACTCGGCCTGTGATGATACGGTCGTCGCGCGCGACTGCGGGGTTGCGGGAGAGGTCCGATGTGACGGTACGATGGATCAGACCGCGCCGGAATGTCCGTCTGGATGTGTCGAGGGCTCTCCCTGCGATACTGGAAATCCTTGCGAGCTTGGCCGAACGGATTGTTCCACCGGTAGCGCAGTCTGCATGGCGATGGGCGCCGCGCCCGCCGGCACCGTCTGCCGAGCTGCCGCGGATACGTGTGACGTCGCGGAGGTCTGCGATGGTGCATCCACCGTCTGCCCCGACGACACCGTCGCTGCGGGAGGGACGGTCTGCCGAATGAGCGCCGGCGGTTGCGACTTGACCGAGCTCTGTGATGGCACGTCTGCCATATGCCCGGACGATATGCGTCAGCCCGCCGGATTCCAGTGTCGTGCTTCGGCAGGCGCGTGCGATGTTGCGGAAGCGTGCGACGGAGCCATGCCGACGTGTCCCGCGGATGATTTCGCTCCCGTAGGCGGCGCGTGCCCTGGCGGGTTCTGCGACGGCCTCGGCATGTGTATGGCCGGCTGTACCCCTGGAGCGCCATGCGCGACCGGAAACGCGTGCGAGCTTGGCGTTCTGGACTGCAGTGGCGGCGCCCCGGTCTGCAACGCTACGGGGCCTGCGCCTGCCGGCACCGAATGCCGCGCGTCGGCTGGCGGCTGCGACAGTGCCGAGGTCTGCGATGGAGCGGGGATTGATTGTCCGGCCGATTCGTTCACCGGAGCGGGGACCGTTTGCCGGGCCTCCGCGGGCGCGTGCGATACGCCGGAACAATGCGATGGCGCGAGCCCCGCATGTCCCGCCGATAGCTTCGCCCCTGGGGGCTCGACCTGCCGAGCTTCGGCGGGCGCCTGCGATCAGGCGGAGACTTGCACGGGCGGAAGCGCGACATGTCCCTCGGATACGTTCCTTGTCGGAACCTCGTGCCGCGCCTCGACCGGCGAATGCGACACGGCGGAGACCTGCTCTGGGACCGGCGCTTCTTGTCCGGCCGATGGTTTTGTCGCCGCTGGCGTACCCTGTGCGACCGGGACTTGCGATGGCGCCGGAATGTGCAGCGATACGTGCACCCCGGGTGCTTCGTGCAGTACCGGCAACCCTTGTGAGATCGGCGAGATCCAATGCGTCGGAGGCGTTCCTTCGTGTGTCGCGACCGGACCGTCGGCCGCCGGTATTGTCTGCCGCGCTTCTGCCGGTTCCTGCGACCTTCAAGAGGTCTGCGACGGAGCCTCCACCGCGTGTCCCCCGGATGATCTCGTCACCGCCGGCACAACCTGCCGCGCGTCCGTCGGCGGATGCGACGTGGCCGAGACCTGTGATGGGGCGAGCGCTGCTTGCCCGGCGAACGCCTTCGCTGCCGGCGGCACGATTTGCCGCGCGGACACCGGAGTTTGTGACGTCGCAGAGACCTGTTCGGGAGCGAGCGCGTTCTGCCCCGGTGACGGGTTCGAACCGGCGGGTACGGTTTGCCCCGCAGGTTCTTGTGATGGCGCCGGATCATGTACGTCATCGTGCATTCCCGGTACGCCCTGCAGCACTGGGAACCCCTGTGAGCTAGGTGAGATTTCGTGCGCCGGCGGCGTGCCCGCTTGCGTCGCCACCGGCCCGGGCAACGCTGGTGCGGAGTGCCGCGCGAGCGCTGGCGCTTGCGACCCGGCAGAAGTTTGCACCGGCGCGTCAACCGCCTGCCCAGCCGATAGCCTCGATGGCGCGGGAACTGTATGCCGTGCATCGGCAGGCTCATGCGATGCCGTCGAGACCTGCGATGGTGCGAGCGCCGCTTGTCCCGCGGACGGATTCCAGGGCGGCGGCGTCGTTTGTCGGTCCGCCTCCGGCGCTTGCGACGTCGCAGAGACGTGCACCGGAGGCAGCGCTGCCTGCCCGGCGGATGGTTTCCTCGGCGGCGGCACGGTTTGCCGCGCGGACGCCGGCGAATGTGATATCGCGGAAACGTGCACCGGCTCGAGCGCCGCATGTCCTGGCAACGGCTTTGAGCCTGACGGAACCGCGTGTTCAGTAGGCGTATGCTCCGGCGGAACGTGCGGCGATACCTGCGTTCAAACGCCCGGAACGACCTGTGCGCCTCCGTCTGGTTGTGAGGTCTTTAACTGGCAATGCGTGGCGGGCGTCGACACCTGCGTTGGCGAGCCGGCCGCCGCGGGAACCACCTGCCGCGTGCAGGCGGGCACCTGCGATGTCCCCGAGACTTGCGACGGCGCGAGCACAGTCTGCCCAGCCGATGCGTTTGTTGGTGGCGGAACCGTGTGCCGTACGAGCGCGGGCCCATGCGATACCCCGGAGTCGTGCACCGGCGGGAGCCCAAGCTGTCCCGGAGATAGCTTCGCGGCTGCTGGCACCTCATGCCGAGCCGTCGCCGGTTCGTGCGACGTCGAGGAGACCTGCGATGGTGCGAGCGCGAGCTGCCCAGCGGATGCGTTTGAGCCCGGCGGCACGGTTTGCCGCGCGGACGCCGGCGAGTGCGATGTCGAGGAAACATGCTCGGGCGGTAGCGCGAGCTGTCCTGCCAATGGGTTCGAGCCGGATGGCACCGTATGTTCGGTCGGAACTTGCTCCGGCGGGACCTGCGGCGATAGCTGCGTGCAGACTCCGGGAACGACCTGTGCGCCGCCTTCCGGGTGCGAGGTCTTTAACTGGCAATGCGTCGCGGGCGTTGATACCTGCGTCGGAGAACCTGCGCCGGTAGGAACCAGCTGCCGGCCGAGCGCCGGCTCGTGCGACGTCGCGGAATCCTGCGATGGAGCGAGCACTGTTTGTCCAGCGGATACGTTTGTCACGGGAGGAACGCCGTGCCGAGCGAGCGCCGGATCTTGCGATGTGCCGGAAGCCTGCACGGGCTCGAGCGCGACCTGCCCAGCGGATGGGTTTGTCGCCGGAGGCACGGAGTGCCGGGCGAGCGCGGGCATCTGCGACGTTCCAGAATCTTGTACGGGATCGAGCGCAGCTTGCCCGGGCGATAGCTTCGTGGCGGGCGGCACGGAGTGCCGGGCCGACGCGGGGGAGTGTGACGTTCCGGAATCGTGCACCGGGTCCAGCGCGAGCTGCCCCGCGGACGGCTTCGAAAGCGATGGGACGGCATGCTCTGGCGGCACCTGTTCGGGCGGCACCTGCGGCAGTTCCTGCGTCGAGACTCCTGGCACCACCTGCGCGCCGAGCAGCGGATGCTCAGTCTTCAACTGGCGCTGCATCGCCGATAGCGATGTCTGCACTGCGGAGCCGGCCCCGAACGGAACGATGTGCCGTGACGTGGCTGGGATCTGCGATGAGGCGGAGACCTGCGATGGCGCGTCAACGGTGTGTCCCGCGGATGGCTTCCTCTCGGGAACGACGTGCCGAACCGCCTCGGGGACGTGCGATACCCCAGAGACTTGCGATGGAACGAGCGCGGCCTGTCCCGCGGATGCTGTCGATGACGCGGGAACCCTGTGCCGGCCCGGGATGGATTCGTGCGATGTGCCCGAGACCTGCGACGGAGTCTCGCCCGCGTGTCCCGCCAATGGCTTTGAGCCCGACGGAACCTCGTGTTCGCCGCCGGTCGGCGGCATGTGCTCGGGCGGCGTTTGCACCAGCGGCTGCGTCGAGACGGTCGGCACGACCTGCATGGCTTCGACCTCCTGCGCCGACTTTAACTGGCAGTGCATCGCCGGCGTTGATACCTGCGTGGCCGAGCCCTTCGCTGGCGGAACCTTGTGCCGCTCCGCGAGCGGCGTCTGCGATCAGGCGGAGCAGTGCGATGGTTCAAGCACGGCTTGTCCTGCCGATACGTTCCTCTCGGGGGACGTGTGTCGCGCGGACGCCGGGGAATGCGACGTGCAGGAGAGCTGCTCTGGAAGCAGCCCTGACTGCCCCGCGGATTTGTTCGAACCGAACGGGACTAGCTGTTCCGGTGGTGTTTGCACCGATGGCACCTGTGGCAGCAGTTGCGTTGAGGTGGAGGGCAGCAGCTGCGGGGGCGGCGTCAACGCAGCCGCTTGCTCGCAAGAAGTCTGGCGCTGCGTTGGCGGAGTCGATGTCTGCCAGACCGAGCCCGCCCCAGGCGGCACGGTGTGCCGCGCGGGCGATTTTGCTTCCTGTGACGCGGAAGAGGTCTGCTCCGGTACGGGAACTGGGTGCCCGGCGGATGGGGCCGAACCTGACTTCACCCCATGTGGCCCCGGAGCCGCGCAGCAGTGTTGCTCGGGTACCTGTGCGCTCAACTTTGGCTGCAGCGGCGAAGGGGACCCTTGCGAAAACTACGTTCCGGTTTGCTCCGGTGGATCCTTTAGCTGCGTCCTAGATTCGGTGGATCCCGACGGAACCGCTTGCTCGCCACCGGTTGGCGGTATGTGTTCGGGAGGTACGTGCGTTTCCGGTTGTATGGAGACCGAAGGAACGGCGTGCGGCATGCGGAGTGGCTGTATCGCACGGCGCTGGCGCTGTATCGGTGGGGTCGATACGTGCGTCGACGAACCGGCGAATGCCGGCACGATTTGCCGGCCTTCCGCCGGAGATTGCGACCTCACCGAAACGTGCGACGGCACTTCGACAACGTGCCCGGCGGATGTTTTCCGTGCAGCGGGCGTTTCGTGTCGAGCGCCTTCCAACGATTGCGATGCGGAAGAGTTCTGCACGGGGTCGAGTGCGATGTGTCCGTTCGATCAAGACCTTCCGGACGGCTCTGCCTGTGCGAGTGCTGGATGCGGTGCTCCCGTGCTTAACGGATGCTGGGGCGGTACTTGTGTTCGCTGCGGTTCCAATAGCGAATGTGGGAGCACCGGTGGCGATTGTGTAGGAGGGGACGCATGCACCGCTTGCTTCTAAAGAGCTACCCAATGAAATCGCTTCTCCGGTTGACGATTACGGCGTCCCTCTTAGCGGCTTTGGCGGCGCCATCCGCTGTCGAGGCTCAACCCGGCGCCGACCTGCTCGAGCTTCGGCTCGAAGGTGGCGCGGGGTATTTGCTCGCCAGCGACCAACGCGAGGTGATCGATGCGGGCTTCACGCTTTACGGTGGTGCGCGAATCGGTCTTCGCATCGCGCGTTTCGACTTCGCCGATGCCGCCCTTCGGTTCTCGCTCGGGTACGAGACCTACTTTCTGCCCTCGCCGATTCGCTCCGCGCAGCAGCACAGCATCCTCGGGGGGCTGGCGTTCTCGCCGGCGCTGAGCGACTCGCTGCGCTTGCCGATCGATGTGCACGCGGGGCTTGGGATCTCGGGGGGGAAATCCCGCTTCGCGATGAGCGCTGGCATCGGCCTTGACCTCACGATCTGGCGCGCCGTGGTGCCGGGGCTCTTCGTTCGTTACGGACGCATCTTCGCAAACTCCGCCGACCACCCAAGCGATGCTCAGTATCTCGTTGGCGGGATTTCGCTCTCCTTTGGCTGGTGGCGTGAAGATTCACTTCGCGACTATCCGGACGCGGACGGTGACAATGTCCCTGACGCTTTCGACCCCTGTCCCGATTCTGCACCGAGCGGCGGCAACGAAGACCCAGAGCGCCCTGGCTGCACCATCGACGAACGTCCCGACCCCGTTGGGGTAAGCGCCAGCGGCACCATGCAGTGTCCCGATGCGGCCGGCCCTGCAGCTGTGACGACCGTCTCGACGGAGTGCACCGTGCCAGATCCCTTCATCATTCGTCCCATCTACTTCCGGGTGAATGACGACCGGCTCGACGACACCGCGGCGCCGGTTCTTCAAGTTGTTGTCGACCTGCTCCGCAGCGAACCGCGCATTCGTATTGTCGTCGTTGGGCACGCCGATGAGACGGGTCCAGCGGAGTACAATCGGCAGCTTGCGCTTCGGCGTGCCAACGCCGCGGCCGACTGGATTCGCGCCGCAGGCATCGCTTCGGACCGAATCGAGATCGAGGCCCGCGGCGAAGAGATGCCGGCGATCGCTCGCAACACTCCGGACGCGCGCGCCGCGAATCGCCGGGTTGAGTTCGAAGTGGTATCTGGAGAGCGATGACTTCTCGAACCGCGCTCACGCTCACGCTCCTTTTTACGCTGGGATGTTCCGAGCCTGTCGAAGAGACATCTCCGGAACGGAGCGTGGCGCGGCCCGAGATCGCAGAAGAAGTGGCAGCCGCGAGTTCGGGAACAGAAAGTCAGGAAGCGCAGGGTCCTGCGCTCTCTCTTTCGATCCAAGAAGCGGGAGAGGGCGTCCGTCTTGAAGGAGAAGACCGGTTTGGGAACGCTCTCTCTCAGGAGTTCGAGAATCACCGTTTCGTACTGCGCGCGCTTCCCGTCCTCTCCCAGCAACTTGGAGATGCCGAAATGCAGGCGCTCATCGCCTTCCTTGCCGGCGATGGTGATCCGTCACCAGAGGGGCCGACGCTTACCGAAGTGGGCGAAGGCTATCAGCTTCGCGGGGAGGACCGCTTCGGCGCTTCCCTCGCGCAGCGATTTGAAAACCGCGCCTTTCTGCTCTCCGCGCTCGCCACGCTCGAGGGGCAAATGACCGAAGCGCATTTTGCCTCTCTCCTGGCCAACATCGCCGCGACCTACGCCGCCGATTGAGCTTCGCCCGGGATCCGGAATTGGTCGCCGGATGACACTTGCTGCTGCGCCTCGCCCCGCCCGGTGGTATACCGCGCGTATGAGCGAAATCATCGATGTCTATGCCCGTGAAATCCTCGACTCTCGAGGAAACCCCACCGTTGAAGTTGACGTGCGTCTAGCTTCTGGCGTGATCGGGCGCGCCGCCGTTCCGAGTGGCGCCTCCACCGGGGAACATGAAGCGCTCGAGCTTCGTGATCAGGACGCGTCTCGTTATCTCGGAAAAGGCGTTACCAAGGCGATCGCGAATGTTCATGAACTGATCGCTCCCGAGCTTCTTGGTCTCAGCGTGATGGATCAAGCGACCGTCGATGGTGCGATGCTCGCGCTCGACGGGACCTCCGAGAAATCCAAACTCGGTGCCAACGCGATCCTTGGCGTCTCGATGGCCTGCGCGCGCGCGGCCGCGGAAGAATGTGGTCTCCCGCTCTATCGTTCGATCGGTGGTGCCCAGGCGCACATCTTGCCGACGCCTCTGATGAACATCATCAACGGCGGCGCGCATGCGGATAACGGTCTCGAGATTCAGGAGTTCATGATCGTTCCGGCCGGACTTCCGACGTTCCGCGAAGCACTTCGGGCAGGGGCGGAGGTCTTCCATCATCTCAAGAAGCTGCTCAAGAAGAATGGCTTCGCCACCAGTGTCGGTGATGAGGGCGGCTTTGCCCCGCGCCTTGAAACGAATGAGCAGGCGCTCGAGTTTATCGCGAAAGCGATCGAATCCGCCGGCTACAAGCTTGGTGACGATATCAGTCTGGCGCTCGATTGTGCTGCGAGTGAGTTCTACAACTCCGAGACCAAGCAGTACACGCTCGACAAGAAAGAGATCGACGCGAAGGGCTTGGTCGATGCCTATGCGGGCTACGCGAAGAAGTTCCCCATCGTCAGCATCGAAGATGGCTGCGACGAAAACGATTGGGATGGCTGGGCGGCGCTCACGGATGCGCTTGGGGAAGAAGTGCAGCTCGTTGGCGACGACCTCTTCGTGACCAATGTCGAGCGAGTGAAGCAAGGAATTGAGCAAGAGGTTGCGAACGCGATCCTGATCAAGGTGAATCAGATTGGGACGCTCACGGAGACGCTCGAGACGATCGAGCTTGGGCGTCAGCACGGTTATGCTTCCGTGATCTCGCATCGCAGCGGAGAAACCGAAGATACGTTCATCGCGGACCTCGCGGTCGGCACGGGCGTCGGGCAGATCAAGACCGGCTCGGCTTCTCGTTCGGAGCGGATCGCGAAGTACAACCAGCTCCTTCGTATCGAAGAGATGCTCGGTAGTTATGCGACCTACGCTGGCGAAACCAGCTTCGGCTCCTGATGCATAAATCCGTACTCATCGCGAGTCGCGGCGAAGCCGTGATCCGCGTCGCCCGAACCGCGCGCCGTCTTGGGGTCGAGACCGTAGGCCTTCGTTGTGACGCCGGCGGGCTCTACCAAGAAGCGTGTGATCGTTTCGTCGATGTCTCGAGCGGTGAACTCGCCGCAGAGGAACTCGCGGCGGTCGCCAAAGCCGCCGAAGTTGACGCTGTCTTTCCAGGATATATCACCGATAGTCAGCACCGAGCGCTGGCGCGCGCGCTTGAAAAAGAAGGCATCGTCGCGATCGGCGTTGACCCAGACGTCGCGGAGACGCTCTCAGATCGCGGCGCTCTTGCCAAGCTTGCCGACGTGGCGGGGATCCCAAGCCTCGTTCTCGGAGTTCCAAGCTCGATCGACGAAGCGCGAGAGTTTGCCGAGGGGCACTATCCGGTCCTCTTCAAGAGCGCAGATGCGCGAACGGGATGCGGCCGTTTTCACGCCGAGGATGAAGGTGGTTTGGCGGCTGCGTATGAGCGCGCACTTGGGGGAACACGTGGCGGCGCGGTGGTTCTCGAGCGCGACCTCAAGCGCTGCCGCGACCTCGAAGTGATGATGGCGATCGACGGTGAGGGGGCGGTGCTCCCGCTCGTCGATATCGAGACGAGTGTGCTTCAAGGCAGCCGCGGCATTCTCCGCGAATGCCCCTCGCCTTATCTGGCGTTCCGAGGCGATGGCGAGGCGATCCGCAATATGCTCTACGAGTATTCTCGAGGGCTGGCGTCCCAGCTTGCGATGATTGGTCTGGTATCGGCTCAGTTCTTGGTCGACGTACGCGGGAGGCTCTTTCTACGTGGCGCTCGGACGGGCCTCCCTGCGCTCCATGCACCGATGGAATTTGTGACTCAGCTCGACCTCGTCGAGCTCATGTTTCAGCTCTCTGTTGGGGGCTCTGTGCCGAGTGAAGTACGTGACCTACGGGTTTCAGGGCACTCCGTGGGGGCGCAGCTTTTGACCACTGCGGAGAACCGCTCTGTTCCGAAGATCGTTCGGCCGACGGTTCCTCAGCGGACGCACCGCATCGAACTTTCCCTCGCGGAGGGCACGGAGATCGCTCCGGATGAATACCCGCGGGTTGGCAAACTCAGTACGCACGCACCGGTTCGCCACCAAGCGTGTCAGTTGCTCGATCGAACGCTCGCTTGGATGGACGTGGGCATCGAAACCAACCGCGAGGTTCTCCGAAGGGTTCTCGGGTTCGAGGCGTTCCGTGCCGGCCAGTACGACTGCACGCTCGTCGACCGAATCGAAGCATGAACGAGGAAGACGCCCGCGCGCGGCTCGGAGAGACGGTCGCTGGCCGTTTTGAGTTGGTCCGGGTCGTGGGCGTCGGCGGTTTCGGAGCTGTCTATGAAGCGAAGACGAAAGACGGACAGTCCCTCGCGCTAAAACTGCTCCACGATCACCTCCGAGGCCATCGGGAGATCCTCACGCGCTTTCGCCGAGAGGCGAGAGCCGCGGGCAGTATCGGGTCGGAACATATTGTTCGGCTCGTCGATTCCGGAACCGAGCCAGGGGCGGAGTGGATCGCGACGGAGCTTCTGCAGGGTGAAGATCTTCGCGAAGCCTACGAGCGAAGTGGTCCCTTTACGCTCGGCCGGACGGCACGCATCCTCTCTCAGGCGTGTGAAGCGCTCGAAGCCGCGCACGCAAAGGGCATCGTTCACCGAGACCTCAAGCCGGATAACCTCTTCTTGGAAGATCGCGACGGACAGGATTTTGTAAAGGTCCTGGATTTCGGGGTTTCAAAGTTTCTCGAAGCGATCGATGGCGCGTCGCTGATGACCCGCACGGGCACCACGATTGGTACGCCCTTCTACATGCCGCCCGAACAGGCCAAAGGGGAAAAGGAGGTCGATCATCGGGCGGACCTGTACGCGCTCGGCGTGATCGCATTTCGGCTTCTGACCGGGCAGCATCCTTTTGAAGCGACGTCCTATCCTCTTCTCGTAGTGAAGATCTGCACGGAGCGCCCGCCACCGATCACCCGCTTCCGCGCCGATGTCCCGCTCGCGTTTGAACGGGTCCTCGACCGTGCGATGGAAAAGGTTCCAAGCGATCGCTTCGCTTCCGCACGTGAGTTCCGAGAGGCACTGTCGCCATTCTTGGAAGCAGATGAAGCTGTCGAACTTCGCGCCGACGCACCGAAGCTCGTCTCTCAAGATGCCGCGCTCTTGCCGACCGCGCTGAGCCCGGCGAACTTCGGAGATACCGTCGATGCGAAGCGTCTCTCGATCGATCGGGTGACGGGTAAGCCGGTCGATCGCGGACTCTCCGAGGACGCCCGAGATACCGAAGAACGGATTCAAGGCGGAAGCTCTGTTGGGCTCTGGCTTGGTTTGGCCGTGTTGATCTGCCTTGCAGCGATGGCAGCGTATTTGATGGGAGCGAACTCCGGAGAGACCGCGGAACGGGTTGAGCCGCCACCGCCTGCAGAGCTCCCGATTCCGCGCCCTTCGATCGAACGTCCGTTCCGTGCAGCGGGCGATGCTCACCTCGGTTGGCGCTGGATGAATCCACTTCCAAGAGCGATGCCTGCGTGGACGGCCGTTGCCGTTGGCGCGGGAAACAAGGTTGCGATGGTTGGGCCTCACGGCCGCGCGGCGACGCTGGAGGGAGGCAACTTATTGCGGCTCGACAGTCAGACCGAGTTCGACCTTCACGCGATCGAGTGGATTGGTCCCGCGCAGGCAATGGCGGTCGGCGATGCGGGGAGCGCGGTGCTCTTTCTGCAATCCGGCACGCGCGCGCTTCAGACGGGGACCTCAGAGAATCTTCGCGACCTTGCCGTATACGGACCGACCGAAGCGGTGGTTGTTGGTGACGCCGGAACATTGGTTCATTTTCGCGGACTCTCCCCTGAAGCGATCGAGACCGGCATTTCGGAACATCTCTTCGGCGTCGAGGTCCACGAAGAGACTGTGATCGCGGTTGGCCTCCGTGGAACCGTCCTGAGGGAAGAGAGAGGCGTTGTGGAAGTCGAGCGTCCGCCGAACGGGCCGCATTTGCGCTCGGCCGTTTGGTGCGATGGGGGCTTCTTTGCTGCAGGAGACCATGGTCTCGCCTTGCGGAGGGGCGATACGGGCTGGATCCCTATTCCCAGGCTCCCCAGCGATGAGAACTTTCTCGACTTGAGCTGTCATGGCCGTTTGGTGCTCGCGAGTACCTCCGAAGGAAATCTCTACGCCTTCTCGGGATCTCGATTTGTTCGTATCGAGAGCGGGATGCGGCGCCGTCTGCTTGGAACGGATGCGCGCGATGACGACGCGTGGGTCGTTGGCGAAGCTGGCTTGCTCGCGCGTCTCGAGGAAGGCCGAATGGTCCTGCTCGCGAAAGGTTCGACAGAGACCCTTTTCGCTGCGGAGCAGCTCGGCGGGCTCGTGGTTGCGGTTGGGCAGCACGGAAGCGTTCTTCGTGAGGATGCGGCCAGTGGTGATTTTCTGACGGTCGATTCGCCAACGGAGGCGTCGCTTGCGGCCATCGCCCATCTCGAGAGCGATCGACTCGTGGCGGTCGGCGATGGGGGCACGTTGCTCGATATCCGCTTCGATTCGGTCGAGCTCATCGAATCTGCTGCCAGATTTCATTTGCGCGACGTCGTTGCGGCCGAGGAACGCTTGCTCGCGGTTGGGGCGCAGGGGCGGGCGCTCTTTGGAACGCCGGGGCTCCTTGTGCAACGAGAACTCGATAGGGAAGGGCGGACTCTTTTTGCTGTCGCAGGGGAGCCCGATGACGCGATTGTGGTCGGCGACCAAGGTGTCGTGATCGAGGCGCGTTCAGGTTCTGCGGTATCGACGAGGACGTGCGGCGTGCTTCGCTGGAACGATGTCTCCCGGGTTGCGGAAGGCCTCACGCTTGCAGTGGGCGCAGATGGTCAGATCGCAAACCTTGCGGGGGATGGGTGTGTGATCGAGCGTCCAGCGGATGCCGAAGGGCACACCGATCTTTTTGCGGTCGCATTGGGACCGAGCGGTCGTCCACTGGCCCTCGGCGAAGACGGTTTTGCGCTGGAACGAAATACCGACGGGGTTTGGGTCCAGGTCTCGCTAGGCGCCGAACTCGACCTCCGCGGAGGAACGATCGCCGGACGATACTTCAATATCGTCGGCCAGGGCGGAACGGTGCTTCGCCATCGCTTGGCTACCGAATGATCGCGAAAAGGTGATTCGAACCGGGGAAACGGGTTATCGTATTGGCCTGTTGATCTGCTTGTCTTCCATCCTCCATCAAGCTTCGTCTCTTCACCGTTCTGCTCTGCCACGCATCGGTGCGTTCCGTGCACTGCTGCTCAACGAATCACGATGAGTTTCGCTCCGCCGGTTGAAATCGCCCGTTTCCTCTTTTCTCGAGGATCTCGCTGGGAAGCTGCGCTCATCCTACGGGCAACGAGTAAGCGAAATCCGGAGGACGCGAGCGCGCGTGGCGTGCTTCAAACGATTGAACGAACCCACGAGTTTCCGCCTGGGGTCGCTTCGGAGCCATCGATTCCGTTGGTGGATCGCTGGATACGCGACGGGATGCTCGTTGAAGCTCTAGCTGTCCTCGGCGGCTTCGAGCTTGGTGGACCGGCGGAGGAATGGGCCTCTCTGCTCGGTGAGTTGCTCGCGCCCGTTCCGGCACACGCGGGGGAAGTCTTTGTCACGGCACACGCGGCCCTACTTGCGGGTGCTGCGCCGATCGCGCTGGCGACGCTGACCGATATCGAGTCCGCCCAGAGCCTCCCGACGTGGGCCCAGCGCCGCCTCGAACTGCTTCGGTGGATGTTGCTCGACAATGCCGAGGAAGCGCCCGAACTTGCGGTGGAAGCCTCCACGCATTGGCTCGCGGCGGCGATGAAAGAGCCACTCGGTCAGCGAAGCATCGAAGGGGCGCTTCGGGAAGCTCGGGCATGTGCGAATCGAGCACCGGGCGATGCGGACGCGGTCGAGCTTGCCCGCCTTCTCGACGTCCTCGTTCGAGAGATGAACCATCACGTGGCTGATGTGCTCACGAGCATGAAGACAGTGCCCGTATATGGACGGCCCGCCGCCGCGATGCAGCTTCAGATGGCGAACTTCAAGGGCGCTCGCGAGATCTACGCTCAGCAGTTGAAGAACCGATCGGGAGATCGAGAGCTGCGCGAGCTGCTCGACGCGGTGAAAGGCGTGGAGAGGGTTCTCGAAGGAAGGGCGATCGTCGACAAACGTTTCGCGAAACCGATCGATCGACCTCCACCTCCTGTTTATCGGGCGCCTCCCGCGGTCTATCGAACGCCACCTTCTGTTCCTCCAGAGGGCGCAGACCTCAGCGAGACGTGGCAGGATGAAACCCGCGCTGCGAACTCAGGAGAGCTGCCGCTGCAGGCGTTTTCCGATGATGTCACCGCGTCGCATTCGATTCCGCGACCTGCTCCGAGCATGCCGACGGGGGATTTGCCCGTGGTGAAGGTTCGGGCTCCGGAGCCTTCTTTTTCGGATGTCACGCTCGCCTCAAGTCAATCCGCCAAGCTCGCTGACGAGGATTTGGGTTCCGTCTTCGAAGAGCTTCATCACGAAGCCGGCGTTGAATCGATGGATGACGTCACATCGGTTGGCGCGCCTCCTTCGGCGCCTGAACCCGAGCGGTCGGCATCCGAGACGACCGATGTCGAAGTCGTGCTCCCCGGCGCGGACTCGCCGGAAGAGAGGGTTCAGCACGATGATAAAACCGACGTCGTTATTCTTCGAGCACAACTCATAGGAGACGTTTCCGATGACTGAGGCGAGTGGTCCTGGTTGGACATTTCCTCCCCGTCCGGATTCGGATGGCCGCGCGGTGGTTCTTTACGTCGACGTCGATGATCAGAGCTGGGACGTTGCTAGTGAAGGCTTACGCCGAGGTTATCGCTTGCTGCGCGCACGAGGTGATCGCGAAGCGTGCGCGTTGATTCGCCAGTACGCGGAAGATCTCGTTGCCGTCATGCTCGATGTCGATCTCCCCGGCTCCGTGCTCGATGGAATCTTGCTAACTCGGATCTTGCGCGGACGCGTACCGGCTCAGGCGATGCCTCCTTTTGCGAGGGACCTGCCCGCGATCGACGCCCCGATTCTACTCGTGACCGGATCGCCCGATGACTACTCCGAGAGCGAGGTGCTTCGCTATGGAGGGGACCGCCTTTTGCTGAAGCCTCTCCGCTTGGCGCGGGTGACGATGGCCGTCACCGATTGGCACCTCGCGCGAAGCTAGCGCGTGGATCGTATCGATGGGAGGGAAGTTCTTTCGCCAGGGGCGCCGAGGCGAGCTTCGAAAGGCGAACGAAATGCCGAGAATATTGAAAGAAGAGCGAAAAACTCGGATCGGCGTCCCTAGCGCGCCCTTCTAGCAGCAATCGATTTGAACCACGCGCTAAGGAAGTGGCAGCCGGAGTGTTTCGTGAATCGGGCCGACAGGTTCGATGGATCGCTCTTGGGTCGCGGCCAGGCCTACGCCTACGCCGGCGCCGACGACCACCACCGCGATGATCGTCCAGAACCACCATTTCGACGCGATGCCGGAATCCTCCTCGTTGACGGAATCGGCGGGCCGATTGCTTTCGCTCGCCTGGCCTCCGGCCGCTGCAACGCTCTCGGGGCGGACGTCCACTTGCCCGGATTCTGCCTGCCCGGATTCCGCTTCGGCGACGGAACGCTCCAGGATTTCAATTCTGCGTTCCGCGTCATTTCGGTTTGGCGCATCGGGCAGAGCCTCGAGGAAGGCACGGTAGGCATTGAGAGCTTCTTGGTCGTTGCGAAGCCGGTCGTTCGCGACCCCGATATTAAAGAGCAACTCGGGTCTCCCGCTCAGCTCGTGAGAACGTGAGAAGTGGGTCAGCGCCTCCTCGTATCGGCCGTCGGATAAGGCCCGCTCACCGATCTGAAAATGCAGCCTCGCCTCCTCGTCGCGGGAGCCCTCCGCCGCTTCGGGAGAGCCCTCGGGAGCGTCCGCATTTTGCGCGAGGGCGCTGGAGCTCGTCGTCAAAAGTGCGAGGAATGATATCGAAAGGAAGGTCTTCATGGTCCGGTCCAGGGTTCCAAGGATCTCAAAGTGAGCTGGCCGCTGTAGACGTGCCAGTTCGCATCAAAGGTTTCGTCTACGCAGACGTAGCGCTCCGGTGTGTGGATCCCCTCGCTGGGCAAGGTGGCGAGAGACCCTCGAAGCGGCGCGCAGCCATTTGAGAAGAATGCGCGATTGTCCGGGTGATGTTCACGTTCTTCGAAGAGTGCCGCGAATTGGCCGACGCGACCTACGCTGCCTTCTTCGCATGTGTCCGAGCCGTCGGAGTCGGTACACGCCCCGACGCGTCCGTAAAAGAGTGCGTTCTGAAACGAGGGCGCTCGCACGGGCGAGCTCGGGTTCACGGAGTGAAAGCCTCCGGCACTGAAGCTCTCCGCGGAGGTGACGGTCGCTCGGACGAGGCAATGTTCACAATGCCCGAACGATCCCATCACGCCCATGGCCCGTCCGATGTCGGCATTGCCGCTCGCGTGTATGCGCCCGTCGACCAAGATCTCGGAGAGCAACCCGCCGTTGGGGTTGATGACGATTCCGGCGCTCGCGCGACCCGCGATGACGGACCCCGAGAAACGCAACCTCGAGAGACTCGCCCCGAGCGCTGAAGCGTAGACGATACCAGATGCGCCGAAGCCACCCTCCACGCGACCGCTCACAAAGATATTCCTCAGGCGCCCCTCCGCGACGACACGCTCCGCGACGGCGGCAACGCGTGAATCCGGGTCGGAGTTCAAGACGCTCAGATCGTCGACTCGCACGTTCTCAATGGCGCCGGCGATGTCACGCGCCAGGCCGACGGTGACCGGCTCGTCCCCCGCGCAAGATCGGAGCCCGCGAATATGGAGGTTCGAGACCGTCGTTTCTTCGGGAATGGTTCCGAAGAGCCCGTTGGCTGAAAGATCTACTCCGAGCGTTACGTTCGAGACTTGATGTCCGTTCCCGTCGAAGTTTGTTGGCCACGGCCTCGTCTCCGTTCGCGACCCGACGCTCAAGTCGCAAGCAAGTCGGTAGAACGCGCCGGGCGTGCGAGTCGCCGCATCCAAATGATCTACGCTACAGATTCGATGAGGATCGATGCGTGTACCCCCTCTTGTGAACCCTTCGCGCGGATCGCAGTCGGGGTCGATCGGTCCAATACAACCGGGCTCTTCGGTATCGAACGCCAGGCAATCGCGCATGGGCGCGATTGGGTTTGGTGCCTGGCAGTTCGGAACAGCGGCGCAGTTTCGGTCCTCGCTGAGCAGCCGGAGAGCGCCACCGGGGGAGTGCATTGCGCTCCACGTCTCGCCGCCGAGATTCGGACCTTCAGGCGTCGCCGTGCAGATGCCAGCGGCGCCTTCCTCCCTTTCGGCGAGGCGGGTCGGAGTGCCGATCAGTTCGTCGGGATATTGGTCCGGAGAAGTGTCACAGTAGTCTCGGTAGTAGAACTCGCTCGTCTCCCCGGCTGCGTTCTCTGTCGAAAAGCCCGGTTGTGCGGAAGAGCAAGCGTCGGAGGAACAACTCGTGGTCACCGGCCCGTCGATGATGAGGCGTTCACCGTGCGCCCGGCGTTCGTTCATTCCTGGCGAATGACCTGCAAATCCGCCCCCAAAGGCGACTTCGGAGGTAAGTTCGGCCAGCATTATGCAATCCTCCGCGTACACGGAGCTATTGAAGAGCCCGGCAGAGCGCACCCCAGTGCCGCGTCGCGCTTGCAACTCACCACGAACCGCTCCTCGGCGAACTCGCGAATAGTTCGGGTTCCGGATGAGCCCGCTCGCGCTGACGCCAAGGACCTTGCCGGAGAACGAAACGTCCTCGAAGAGTGCCGTAGTCAGCGAGCCTCCTTCGGTTTCGGAATCGTCGAAGTTTGTGCCGGCGTCGCTGACCGTAAGAATCAACCCGGCAGCGTGCTCGAAGGCGCGAACAAAGGAATCTTCGAAGTGCACGTCCTGCAGTACGAAGAGGCTTTGGGATTCTGGCCGAAGCTCCGTACCAGTCGTCGTTCGGGCGAAGCCGGCTGCGTTGTCGATGCCGCTCCCGACGTAGGCGTTCCGCACCCGAATATGTCTTCCAAGGAACCCGGCTTCGACGCGCTGCGCGAGTCCGCCAGTGGCGACATCCGGGTTGCGCACATCGAGACCATTAAAAACAACATTCTCAATCGTGGAATCTTCGCCGATGTTTCCAAAGACTCCGTGTGTTGAGGCGAGATTGCGAATCTCATGAAAGTGTCCGTCGAAGTGGCCTTGAAAAGTGTTTGCGGAAGCGTTCGGTAGAGGCGCCCACCCGAGGTCCAAATCGCAGCCGAGCACAAAGTGGCGCGGCAGTCCCTCGGGCCCTTCGAGCATCTCTCGAAAGTGATCCGGGGAGCAGATGGGTACGATACCGTCTACGACGGTTAGGAAGTCCTCAGGAAGTCCGCGGCAGATTCCTTCGAGTGTGCCGGGGAGACATCCGCTCGAACCCGTGGGTACCCTCGCTGGCGGTTCTAACTCGACAGTCGTTCGATCGCGACCGCCCGGATGGCACGTCGTGAAGTAGCTGCAGGTTCCGCTCCCGCAATCCGTATTTGCTCGGCAGGTTGCGCGGAGCTCGCACGGGCCGCAGCTTCCGCCGCAATCCACGCCCGTTTCGTTCCCGTCGAGCGTGCCGTTTCCGCATTGGCTCGGTCGGCAAACGTCCGCTTGGCACGATCCGCTTACGCAGTCTTCATTGGCGTTGCACGAGCGCCGTTCGGGACAGAGGCCGCAACCGCTCTCCGCCCCACAATCGATATCGATTTCGCTCCCGTTCCTTACGCCATTGTCGCAACTTGGGAGACAATATTTCTCCGTGGTTGGATGTCGCACGCCGCACACCGTTGAGAGACAGTCTTCGTCCGACGCGCATGTTGCCTCGTCGCACGCAAGGCAGCTGCCGCCGCAGTCGACATCTGTCTCATCGCCGTCTTGGGCGCCGCTCGTGCAATGTTCGGGAAGCGGTGGGTTGGTATCCTCCGCAGTATCCTCGGAGGCGTCGGTGCTCGTGTCTTCTTCCGCGTCGAACCCAGCATCCACGCTGGAATCGATCGATGCGTCACGGACGACCTGCAGATCCGAGCAATCAAGGCCCTCGGGGTTGATGTCGGTCGAGATGTCGAGCGGACCGCCCATGAGCGTTGTCAGATCGATCCTTGCGACGCCGACGACGCCGGGAAGATAGGTTCCAGCGTACGCCATCGTTCGACCGCCGGAGGTTACGCTGAGACGGAAGCCTGGAGCGTCCGAAGTTTGCTGGAGCGTTAAGCAGCGGGAGCCTTGTAAGTCCACCGGCGTCATCGTTCCGGGCTCGGGTCCCGCTTCGACGACGAGGTCTCCAGGGCCTTCGAAGACCACGACAACTCCAGTCGGAGCCGCGCACCCCGAGAAGAGTAGGGTGAGCACGACGAGGTGCGCTGCGCTCGCGATGTGAACTGTTCTCACGGTCCGCTCCACGGCTCTAGGCTTCGAATGGTGATCGCGCCGCCCCACTCGTGCCATCG
>JAHDCI010000180.1 GCA_020629955.1 Myxococcota bacterium
GAAGTGCTTCTCGAAAAGGAGCTCGCGATGGTCGAACGTTCGATTCGCAAGCTCTATCCAGGCACACATCGGTGCGAAGTTCAGGTGAATGGGCAGGTGCTCGGTGAAGTCGGCTTTGAGTTAAAGAGATAAAAAACGAGGCGCCCCCCGCGAAGGAGACGCCTCGTTCTCGTGGCTTTCGAACTTACGCGCCGCTGCGCAACTTCATGATCTTCGCGAACGAGCGAGTTCGGATCTCTTCCACACTCAGGCCGGTCGAAGCGAGCTCCTCAAGAGAGACCGCACCCGAGTTCATGCCGCGCAGGAAGTAGTTCAAGAGACCCTGTCCGGTCGCGGCGTCGTCGAAGACATCGCCGACGAGGGTCGCTTGCGCGGCCTTTTCGACGAAGTTCGAGAGACGTTCGGCCGCGGCGTCAAAGCCCTCGAGGAAGAACGCATACGCGGTCGCGTAGCGAACAGGCAGCTGGGCGGGGTGAAGGTCCCAGCCCTGATAGAAGCCGTTCTTGAGCGAGTGGCGGATATGATCCGCGGCGAGAAGCCAGGCACTGTGCACTGCGGCGTTGTTCTCGGCGACCTGCTCGGCGCTCAGTGCGCCGTCCTTCGTGCGATGAGGAGCCACCGGCATGACATTCGTCGCGCCATCGCTCAGCCAGACGCCCGTATTGGCGAACGCGATCTTCATCATATTGAGCGCGAAGTCGCACGCAGGATGGTCCATCTTCTGATACGCGGCCGTGATCGAGCAGCTCGCGGTGTAGTCGTACGTTCCGAAGTGTGCCCCGGTGCACCGTCCCTCTGCAGCCTCGAGAAGAAGCGGGAGGTTGGAGCGGCCATCTTCGGCGAGCAAGCTCTGCGTGAGCTCGATCATCAACTCCATCTTGAGGCTTCCGCTCTCTAGGCCGAGCTTTGCTTCAAGCTTCTCGAAGAGCTTCACCAGTGCGCTCACCTGCGCGGCGACCGGGATTTTCGGGAGCGTGACAACAAAGTTCTCAGGGAGGCCGCCAGCTTCATTCACGAGCGTCGTGAGGAAGATGTCGAGCGTACGAACGCTGCGGCGCTTTAGTTCGTCGTTCAGGGGCTTGATGCGGATGCCGAGGAAGGGCGGGAGCGTGCCTTCCTTCATACCCTTTGCGACTTCCTTCGCAGCACGTTCGGCGTGCATATCTTCTTCGTCGTCGGGGCGACTACCGAAGCCATCCTCGAAGTCGATACGGAAATCCTCGACCGGCTCGTTCTGAAGTTTGGCACGGACCCGATCCCAGACGGCATGCGCCAGCCAGAGCTCACTGTTTTCTTTGCGAAGCGCGGCTTCGTCCGCCTCGTAACGTGCTCGGCTGCCCTCACCATCAAGGTCGCTTGAGACGATTCCGCAGGCCTTCGCGAACGTGATCGCATCGCCAGCGAAAGCGTCCATCGAGCGGAGGCCGAGTTCACCGAGCTTTTGCGTCGTGCTCGCTTTGAAGAGCTGCGCGCCGCCGTAGACGGTGTGAATTGGCTGCCGGTCGGGGCGGTCGCCGGGATAACGTTCTGCGAAAGCGACGTTTTCCTTGGTTAGTGCGTCAAGGACGTCGGATGCGTCCTCGTAGAGTGTGCTCGTGATGCTCATTCAGCTGCCTCGGTAGGTGGAGTATCCAAAGGGGTTCAGGAGGAGAGGCACGTGGTAGTGCTCGTCCGGGTTCTTCACTTCAAAAATGACGGGGACACGCGGATAGAAGGTCTCCCGGCCTGCTGCGGCCAGGTACTCGCCGACGAAAAACGTCAGCTGGTACGTGCCTGCGGTGAGCGCGTTCTCTTCAAGGAGGGTTTTGATGCGTCCGTCGTCGTCGGTCGTTCCGGTGCCGATGGCGACCGAGACCTCACCTTCGATGCGTTCGAGCGTGACGTAAACGCCCGCGGCGGGCTTGCCGACGGCCGTGTCGAGAATATGCGTGGTGATGGGGCTCATGATGGGTTCCCTTTTCGGTCGGTTTCCTCTGGCGGCGAAGCTTCCTCAAGAAGCTTGGTCAGCCGAATTTTCGTGATTTTCGCTTGTTCCCCAGCAGCGATCGAGAGCTCTACATCGGGCGCGTTGCTCATTCGACCGAGCAGTAGTTTCAGCATCTCCTCGGCACTCTTGCCGGTCGCGCAAACGATGAAGATGTGCCCATAGCGCGCTTCGTAATCGAGATTGCCCTGCTGAAGGTTGAGCAAGGTTTCCTCGCTCGCGCTCGCGACGGACGCTTGCTCCCCGGAAGACCAGCCCTTCGTCGGTGCGAACTTCTCGCGCAAGGCATCCAGGTTCGCACCAATGCGGGGGTGATGTTCGAACGCTTCGAGAACGTCTTCGCGCTCACTCTTCGCCCAAGCGGAATCCGCGAAATCGAAGAGTTCATCCTCGGAAGCGAACGGGCGTGCCTGCACCATTTCCCGAACCCATCGCGATGAGCCGCAGCAGCGAGTGAAGGCGCTTTTTGCAGCCTCGTCGTTGAGTTCGTTCAGTTCGGAGAGCCTCATGCGCGCGTTCCAAACGCGCGGAGTCGGCTCACGCCCCCATCCGGATGAACGAAGAGGCGCACGTGGGTACACGGCGCATCGCTGAGCAGTTCGGCGCGGAAAAAGTGCCGCTCGCTGGCCCGCATTTTTTGCTCGTCGAGTAGCGTGAACCAATCATTGCTCTCGAGCACATCGGTGATCGACGCGCCCGGGAGGTCGATCGCCTCCACGGAGCAGCGGTCGGGGAAGTTTCCCTTAAAATGGTTCGTGTCGAGTTCGAGAAGTCCGATGCTTCCGCGCGCACCCAGCTCAACAAGAATCCAATCGGGGCGATCATCGTAGGGGCGGCCGACTCGGCGGCGCGTTTCCCATCCACCACCCATATTCACGGCGCGGCCCGGCGCGATCAGGTTGTTCATCGGTCCGAAAAACGCGTCGCTGCACGCGAGAGCGCGGCCACCGTGGGCGAGCGCGGCGAGGTCTACTTCGCCATCCTGAACCGGCGTCCCCTCGGGCGCTTTGGCATCCCAGCGAGGCGCGGCGTTTCCAAAGAGGCGAAGTCGAGCGACGCCCCCGTCGGGGAAGAGTGTCAGTTTCACGTGGGTGAAGATATCGGTGGACTCGCTAACGAAGAGGTTTTGAGACCCCGGGCGAAGTGGCGCTTGAGACACGATGGTTGTCCACTTCGCGTTTTCGGGAGGCAGCCCTTGTCCCTCAAACGAGGTGGCTTCGAGGATCGCGAACGGAGGTTGATTTCCAAGAAAATGCGCGGTGTCGATATCGACTCCACGGATTTCTCCCGGCACGCCAAGGCGCAAAATACACCAGTCGTTCCCGGAGACTCGCTTTCTGCGACTTTCCCAGCCGTCCATCCATTTTCCGCGGTCCGTGTACTCGTCTGGCAGGAAAATGGCTGGCGAATCTTTGACCAAGTTTTCCATGCCGGCGAAGAAATCGTCGCTGGTTGCTAGAGCTTCTGCTCCAAGAGATTCCGAGAGCAGGTTAACAAGGCCAACGAAGGCGGCTTGGGGGGCATGGCTGGTCACGTATTCGGGGGGTACAAGATCCGCATGCAATCGTCCAGCTGTGAATCGCAGTTTGGTTGTCACCCCGGTGAGTCTGCTGCTACAACGACAGGGTTATGAAGAACTTCCTTTCCTCCACCACTTTGGTCCTTCTCATCGCAAGCTCTCTGGCGATCGGCTGCGGAGATGATGACGCCGCGGTTGACGCGGCTGTGGACGCGGCTCCTGACACGGCTACGCCCGACACGGGAACCGAAGACGCGGACACCCCGGATACGAACACCGAGGACACGGGGCCGGCGGACACCGGCACTGAAGATTCAGGCGGCGGAGACGATTCAGGCACCGCCGGCATGTGCCCCGCTGGCGCTTGCGACCTTCTCGAGAACGGCTGCACGGAAGATGGCGCTGCCTGTTACCTGACCGCAGACGGTCCGACCTGTGCGGCCGCAGGCGCGGTTGCGGAAGGTGAAGCGTGCACGAACGCGAACGACTGCCTCGAAGGACATATCTGCATTAGCGAAGGCGCCGGACAGCCAAGCCTCTGCCGCCGCACGTGCTGCGAGGGGGACAACAGCTCCTGCCCGACCCCGTCTCATCTCTGCTTCGGCATCCGTGACGCCGAAGGCGCCGGATTCTGCCGTGCTCCCGATGGTTGCGATATCGTCGCCCAGACCGGTTGCGAAGGTGACCTTGCCTGTCTCATCGCAAGCGCGGACGGATCGACCCGTTGTGGCGTGAACGAAGGCACTGGCGTGCAGGGCGAAACCTGCGGCGGCGACAGCGAAGTCAGCTGCGCAGATGGCTTCATCTGCGTTGGCACGTGTCAGCGAGCCTGCACCATTGGCGACGAAGAAGGCTGCGAAGGCGACCTTGTTTGCGGCGGCATCACGGACTTCCCGGAGACCCTCGGTTCCTGCCGTATGCCTGGATAATTGGGAGGGCTCGGCGAATATCGCCGAGCCTGCGGACGATGCTTCCAGGATTGTTCACAGGGAGGGGTAAGAGACGCGCGAGCGTGTTCTTATCCCTCTTTTCGTTGTCCCTCGCGCTTGGGTGTGGGGATGACGACGTTTCGCTCGACGCCGGCGCGCAAGATACGGGCCCGTCTGCGGATGCGATGGTACTTGACGCCTCTGAGATCGATACTGGTGCCCCCGACGCAAACCAAGATGCGGCGCGGGATACTGGCGACGATGCCGACGGTGGACGACTTCGGATGTGCCCCGCGGCCTGTTCCCCCGTGGAACAGAATTGTGATGATGGCCAGCAATGCGCGCTCTCGAGTGGGGAAGCGATGTGCGTGGAGATGGGCGAACTTGAGGCGGGAGCGCAGTGCGGTGGGGAAGCCGCGCGATGTGCTCCCGGGCTCGCCTGTTTCGCGCGTCGAGATGCGAGCACTTGCGGTCTCGTTTGCTGCAACGACAGTGACTGCCCCTCCGGGCAACGATGCGACGGTCCTCGGCTCGATGGGAGCGGCTATCCAACGGTGTTCGGAGAATGTCAGGTGCCTGAGCGCTGCCAGCCGCTCCGCGGACAATGCGATCGAGGCGAGGCATGCTATCTCGCTGGAGGCTCGACCGACTGCCGCGCGACCGGGACGATCGAAGTCGGAGAGCTGTGCGAGCAACCGCACGATTGTGTTGCTGGCGCGACCTGCGTCGGGCTCTTCGAGGCGACCTGCGTTCAAATCTGCGAGCTTGGGTCACCGACCGGGTGCCAAGAGGGAGAGCGCTGCATCGCCTACGCTCAGTCCCCCGAAGGGACCGGGCTCTGTACCGCCGACGAGTCCGGCTGATCGTCGCCGGCGGCGACCACCTTTAAGCGCTGCTAGGCGCCGACGGTGACGACCTTCGAAGCCAACATCGCACCGTCGCTCATCTTCGCGATTTCGAACGTGAGCGCTGCCCGGGCGCTTGCGTCGAGACGAGCCGTCACCCCGTCGGTGTCGTTGCTCGTATCGGGCTGACCAAACGATACGTATTCGGGGTGCGTGCCGAAAATCTCCGTGATGAGTTCGTCGGGGAAAAATAGCTGAGAGATTTTGTAGGAGCGCTCCGCCGTTCGCACCTCGAAATGGATATGAATTGCACGCCCTGGGTACCAACCTGGGAAACAGCTATCGAAAAATACTTCCCCATCCTCGTTGGACGTTTGCACGCCTCGGAAGAAGTTCTGCATCGCATAGTCGCTATCGAAGTAACACCGGTCGCTCGGCGTCTCTCCGCTATAACTGCCTTCGATATTTGTATGCCAAACGCTGACGGTCGCGTTGGCGAGAGGTGCGCAGTCGGGAGTTAGGATTTTGAGCGCGACACGCATCGGGAGTCCGCTCCATTCCTCAGAGATGTCCTCGCGATCGAGGTCATCTTCGGTTGTGCAAGGGCCCGCGGTCGTGGGTTGAACTTCGAGGCATGAATCTGGAAGTGCGCCAAAGGGGGAAGGGTAGGTCGCCTTTGCGACCATCGCGACGGTGCCCCCACTGGCCCAAGCGATCGGTCCTGCATCTTCGGGAGCATCCACGGAAGCGTCTGCTGCGGCGTCGAGTCCGCTGTCGATCGAGGCGTCGGTTCCGGAATCGGCCATCGAAGCATCGACCGGATCGGGACCCGCGCCACATCCAACCAGCGGCGCCACTGCGACGGCACCTGCGCCGAGCATCAGATGACGGAGCATCTCCCGGCGAGTTTGGCTTTGCGTCTCTTCGGACTCAGGTGTCTGGGGAGCGGAGGGGCGTTTCGGGTTGGGCTGGGACATTCGACGCTTTCGTAGTGGCATTCGGTCTGTTGTTTTTCGTGGCGACCGATGTTTCATCGAGAGTATGCGCTCCCTCGTGCGATAGAAAAAGCGATGAAAGTTGTCTCGAACGCAAAGGAAAAATTGTCGAGTGAGCCGACTTCGGCCCTTGGCTGGCGAAATGCTGGGCGTTGAAATCATCCGTGCTGTCGCGGCAGAGACGTGACCTTCTCGCGGCATTCATGTAGAGCTTTTTTATGGGGTTTCGACATCGAAAGTGTTCCAGTCATGCGCTCGTGCGCGTTCTATTGCTCACGTTGGTCGCGAGCGCTCTCAACGCCCGTACGGCCCATGCCGACGAGGCCGTTCAAGAGGAGGCTTCTCCCGCGGAGCCAGCGGCTGCTCCTCAGCCCGACCCTCCGGAGCTCGTCGAGGCGCGAGAGCGCATCGCTCGAGGGACGACACTCTTCGACGCCGAGAATTTTGAGGGCTCGCTCTCCGAGTTTGAATCTGCGCTCGACCTCCTCGCCGAGCATCCGATGCGATTCCTGGTCATCTACAATATCGCGAAGTGTCTCGAGCGACTCTTTCGATACGACGAAGCGATGCAAGCCTATCGGCGTTTTCTCGACACAGGCGGCGCCGACACGGAGCTCGCTCCAGAGGTTCGAGCGAAAGTCGAGGTGCTTCAGGGCTTGCTCGGCACGGTGCGCCTGAGCGTCGATCAGGCGGAATACGAGGTTTGGGTAGGAGATAGGCATCTTGGAAATAACCTCGAGACGATGCTCCTGCCTGGAGGAGATCATCGAGTGGAAATTCGCGCCGCTGGCTTTGTGCCCGCGCAGCAGCAAGCGTCGGTCGTTGCGCGTCGCGAGGTGAGCCTTCGCTTTGAGCTCGAGGAGCTCGCCGAAGAGTATTCCGGCATCAGTCCCACCGCGTTTTGGATTACCGCTGGCGTCGGCGTTGTGGCTGCAGGCGCGGGGCTCTTCTTCGGCCTTCGTGCCCTCTCGCTCCGTTCCGAAGTCGACTCTCGGACCCCACCGATCGGAACCGAAGAGGAGGCGGATGATATTGCGCAATCCGCGCTTTTCGCCGACATCTTTTTCGCAACCGCGGGCGTCGCGGCTGCGACTGCGTTGGTCCTCGCATTGTTCACGAACTGGGGCGGCGATGACGATGAGCCGAATGGAACAGGAGACGTGACGCGCCTTGAGCTTCGCCCCTTCGGAGAGCTGCGAACCCGCTCGCTTGGCTTGCAGCTCGGAGGGAGCTTCTGATGAGGAACGCCGTTTTCTTAATCGTCTTCGCTCTATCTGGATGCAGCGTGCTCCAGCTCGATAGTTTCCAAGCCTGCGAAACGGATCAAGACTGTGCGCTTGCGCTAAATGAGGCGGAAGGTCTACCCGCGAACTGCCTTGCGTTTGAGTGCAGGGCGAGCGGGTTGTGTGCGCGCCGCGATGAGGAGTTGTGCGATAGCGCTGACAACGATTGCGATGGGATCGTCGATGAAGGTATCGCGCCCGAAGAGGGCTTTGTTCGGAGTTCGCGCGGAGACCTGTCGGCGATCGCGTTGCAGCGCGAGGTGTATCTCGCGTCGAGCGATGAACTCTTCTCGGACGATTTGGAAAGTCCTATCCCGATTGCGACGGACGGCCTGATCCGAGTCGTTGGGGTTCGTGCTGCGGAACGGGACGACGAGGAAAATCCCGGAGCCCGCGTCGCCGCGATCCTGGACGTGGGGAGCGGATGTGGAGCCGGCGTGCTTCGTCTGGGGATCTGGAATGACTCCGGCATCGACCTTGATAGCGAGCCGCGGCTATCCAACGCGTACGACGGCGTTGGCTTGTCGTTCGAGGGGGCAACGAGCAATTGCACGGCGGTCACTCCGGAGCTCGCGACACTCTGCCGCCAGGCCGCACGTGAGGGTAACGCTTGCGCTGGCGAGTTTGTTCAAGACCTTTACTGCGGGCTCTCAGATTTCAATCTCGCCCTTGCGCAGCCCCACGAAAACCCAGCCAGACTTGAGAGAGGCATCGTATCGATGATCAGCGGCGCCGCCGATCGTTGCCGGATTCCGGACAACCCGTCGACAGAGTTTGACGAATCGCTGCGCGAAGTCGCGGCCCTCGGTATCTTCGTTCTCGACCAGCCGGGGGCCGGCCCCTCCGTCACGGTGAGTGATGAGGGGCGTCCTGTCTCCCTTGGAAAGACGCGATCGGATTCTGCTCCGGCGCTGGTCGCGATTGGTGACCAAGTGATTTCCGCGCATATCTCTTCGGACGAAACCGTTGAACTCTCCGCGTTTGACCTGGAGCGTGTTCTGCTTCCTCGTCCCGCTGACGAACCGCCACGGGAGCCCGCCCCGGCACGCACGCGCGCGGACCCCGATGAGACAGACGCCTGCGATCCCAACGAAAGCGGCTTGGTGCCCGCGCGGCCTGACGATTCGGAAAGCGAGTGCGGAACGTCGAACGCGGGGGTTTGCCGCTCGGGAGTCGTGGCGTGCCTTGAGGGCAGCGATGGCAATGCCATCTGCGACGAAGTCCGCCTCCCCGGCGTTGAAGTTTGCGGGAACGGTCTGGATGATGATTGCGATGGCAATACCGACGAAGACGTATGCGAGACCGCGGAAGATTGCTCCTCGAATCTCGAAGTCTGCGATGGCATCGACAATGACTGCGACGGAGAGGTAGACGAAGGGGATACCATCGCGGGACAGCTTTCCGACCGCTCCGGCGGCTTTGTTGCGGCGTCGGCCGGCGACGATTGCACTTGGGGCGAAGCCGAGACTCGGCATTGCGCCGTCGTGCCAACGGGGACGCTAGCGTGTCGGGGGGGGGAACTTCTGTGTTTTGGCGGGGCCGTCTATCGTGATCGATGCGACCAGCGGGACGCGGACGGCCTCCCGATCCCGGACGATATGGATTGCGATGGGGTCCGGGACGTTGGCGTCGAGTGTGGAGACGCACCGCCCGAGAATTTCTGCAATGGCTATCCGGTCGACGACGACGCGGATGGACAACTGGATGAGGGAGCAACTCCCGGGACGATCGACCGACTTGATTATATTCGCTTTCCGCCCGCCGGAGGAGCCATCGCGCGCGAGCCACAGCGATCACCTGCGCAAATCCGTGAGTGCATTGATCGGTTTGGTGCGGAGGTGATGCCTCGTAGTCTTGGGGCGGCAGGAAGTGGGAGTCGCCTGGAAGCGATCCGCGCCTCGCTCGGACCTATCAGCCCGGGCCAAGCGCTCACCGGTCTTGCTTGGATTGAGGCAAACTCCGATGAAAGTGGCACGGTTCGTTTCGCGATTTCGGATATTTCAACCAGTGGGGGTAACCCAACGGCGCTTCGCGGGTCGGAAACGATCGAAGTCGGAGCAACCAACGATGTGTTCGAGCTCGGGCTTGTTTATCGCCCGCGCGTTGACGCAGGCGTTTGGTATCTTGTGTGGCGAAACGCTGAGGGACTTGGCGTGGCGGAGATTGAAGCGATGGACACGACGCCGATGGTTCGAAATTCGTTCTCGTTGCCCGATGCGGTACCCGGGGCGCTTCGCGATTTCGAGCTAGAGTTGCTCGATGGACGCCCGGTCATCGCTGCTGGGAACTCGACGATGTTTGCGACCACGCCCCTCGTTTGCTCGCCACCGGAGACAGAATGATCGGAAGGCTCTTAGGCGAAATCGTCGACGTTAGCGAAGACGGCTCCGTGCTCGTCGATGTCGGCGGCGTCGGGTACGAAGTGTTCACGCCTCCAGGTGCGGGAGTTCGAATTGGGGAGACGAAAATGCTCCACATTCATACCCACGTTCGAGAAGACGCACTCACGCTCTACGGTTTTGAGACCAGCGACGATCGTGCGGCATTTCGGGCGCTGATCGGGGTGAACAGTATCGGACCAAAGCTTGCGCGGTCGATTCTTGGACGCCTTGATGCGCGTTCTCTGACGCAAGCGATCGAGCTCGAGGACCGCCCCGCGCTCAAGGGAATTCCTGGCGTCGGAAAGAAGACGATCGAACGCATTTTGCTCGACCTGAAGGGCAAGCTCCGGCCGCTCGGCAGCGTCGCTGGGCCTGCGGTCATCAATCGGCGCGCGCCCGCTGTTCCGGAGGGTCCGCTCGGGACGGTGGTGGGAGCGTTGGTGCAGATGGGATACAAGCGAGCCGAGGCAGAGCGGGCTGTTGGGTCGATTGAGGACGGCGAAAGCAAGCCTGTCGAATCCTTGCTGCGCGAGGCGCTTGGCGCGCTCTCGTAAAACGCGCGCTTGCTGACTGGGCGGCATTTTCTCTGACCCGCGCAGCGGGTCGATTCGTTTGAATGCGCAAATCGTCCAC
>JAHDCI010000181.1 GCA_020629955.1 Myxococcota bacterium
GGGCCTCGAACAGCGCCTTCGCAGCGTCGAGATCGTTGTAGCGGACGAGCGCGGTTGTCCCGGCAATCGCCGCGGGAATGCCAGCGCTATCCGGCTCGCCCAACGTCGCGAGCCCACTGCCCGCTTTCACCAAGAGGTAGTCGGCGCCGCCGTGATACCCCCCTTCGCACTTCACGACGATATCGCGGCCCGTTGCCCCGCGCGCCAAACGAAGCGCACCCATCACGGCCTCCGTACCTGAGGACACAAGTCGGCTCATCTCCATATTCGGATAGGCTTCGGCAATAAGCGCCGCCATCTCGACTTCGGCGCGGGTCGGCGCGCCGAAAGAGGCGCCATTGTCGAGCGCCGCCTTGGCGGCCTGCACGACCTCGGGATGTGCATGCCCAAGCACCATTGGCCCCCAGCTGCCGACGTAATCGACGTACTCGTTCCCGTCTTCGTCCCAAATGCTCGCGCCCTTTGCCTTTGCAATAAACGGGGGCTCGCCCCCGACCGATTTGAAGGCACGGACGGGTGAGTTTACCCCGCCTGGAAGGAGAGTTTGCGCACGGGTAAAGAGATCGTGAGAAGCCTTGGTTTCCATACCTCGGCGGTAGTCCCGGCGCTGGCCCGGGTCAAGACCTCAGCGCTACAAGATGAAACGCGCCAAGCTCGAATCACCAAGGATCGGTTCAAGCGTCTCTCTGACAAACGCCGCGTCGATCTTCACGTCCTCCCCGCGGCGCTCCGATGCCGTAAACGAGAGCTCTTCGAGTAACGCCTCGAGGACGGTATGCAAACGGCGCGCGCCGATATTCTCTGAGCGAGAGTTCGCATCTGCGGCGTACTGCGCAATCGCCTCCAGCGCGGAATCTTCGAAGGTGAGCGTCACCTGCTCCGTCGCCATCAGCGCAACGTATTGCTTGGTCAGAGCGTTCTTCGGCTCCTTGAGGATCCGTGCGAAGTCCTCTGCCCCGAGCGACTCCAGCTCGACGCGAATGGGAAACCTTCCTTGAAGCTCGGGGATCAAGTCGGACACGGAGGCGACATGAAAAGCGCCCGCTGCCACGAAGAGAATATGGTCGGTCTTCACCGGGCCGTACTTGGTGCTGACCGTCGACCCTTCGACGATCGGAAGCAAGTCACGCTGCACCCCTTCGCGTGAAACATCCGCCCCGCCTGCCTTCGATTGCCGCGCCGCGACTTTGTCGATTTCGTCGAGGAAGACAATCCCGCGCTGTTCGGCGAGCTCGAGCGCCGCTTGCTGCACCTTATCGTGATCGACAAGGCGGCCCGCCTCTTGATCGTGAATCACGGGCCGCGCGTCCTTGACCTTGACGCGGCGCTTCTTCGTCTTCCCAGCAAAGCCCGGCATCTGGTTGAGCATGTCTTTGAGGTTCAGCTCTTCCTGCCCCTGAGACCCAAAGATGGTCATAAAGGGGTTGCCGTTATCGCGGACGTCGATCTCGATCTCTTCCTCCTCGTAATCCCCGGATCGCAGCCCGCGACGGATCTCCGCAAGCCGTTCCTCAGAATGCTTTTGGGGAGCGGCCTGCGCGGTGAGGAACGGGCCGAAGAGCTGTTGCGCCGGGTTGTTTCCGAAAGGTTGCTTCGGTGGAGGCGGAGGTGGCGCTGCGGGATGCAATTTGTTCGCGAGCAGGAAAACGAGGCGTTCCTCGGCATTTTCTTCCGCGCGTACTTGAACATCTTCTTTGGCGACCGTCTGCGCCATATCCATCGCGACCTCGACAAGGTCGCGGATCATGCCTTCGACATCACGCCCGACATAGCCGACCTCGGTAAACTTCGAGGCTTCCACTTTTACGAACGGCGCCTTCGCGAGCTTTGCGAGCCGTCGCGCGATCTCCGTTTTGCCGCAGCCTGTCGGGCCCATCAGGATAATATTCTTCGGCGAGATTTCGTCTCGAAGGTCGGATTCGACTTGCTGCCGGCGCCAGCGGTTTCGAAGCGCGATCGATACCGCGCGCTTCGCTTTGGCCTGGCCGATAATGTAGCGATCGAGTTCGCTGACGATTTCACGAGGGGTAAAGGTCATGTCTATCCTGGTGCGCTTACGCGCCTTCAGAGGTCGGAACGGTCTCGAGCGTGATCCCGTGGTTGGTGTAAACGCAGATATCGGCCGCGGTACGAAGTGCTTCGGCGGCGAGCTCATCTGCGGGCAGCTCAGTGTGTTTCAGGAGGACGCGAGCCGCGGCGAGGGCAAATGGACCGCCAGAACCGATTGCGACGACGCCTTCGTCTGGCTCAACCACATCTCCGGTGCCACTGAGCACGAGCGTGGCCTCCGCATCCATCACCACGAGCATCGCTTCCAGCCGGCGGAGGTAGCGGTCCATACGCCAATCCTTCGCGAGCTCGACTGACGCCCGTCGAAGCACTCCTCCGTGCTCGCGAAGCTTCACTTCAAATCGTTCGAGCAACGTAAACGCGTCAGCGGTGGCGCCCGCAAAACCGCACACGACCTTCCCGTCCGCGAGCGTACGCACTTTTCGCGCACTTGATTTCATAACCGTCTGCCCGAACGAAACCTGACCATCTCCTGCCATTGCAGCGAGCCCTCCTCGCCGTACCGCGACGATGGTCGTCGATCGAAACAAACGTTCTTTTTGAGGCGCGCCGAAAGGATGGAGAAACGAATCGTGCATGGGAGGGAACCTAACGCGGATAGCGGTCACGTCGAGCCTCAAAGCCGCACGATCTTAACGATTTCGGCTTTCCGCGTATTGCCTCGCTAGCGCCGAAGACCGGATTCGGCGGGAGAGTCTACCTCGGACTCTGTTTCCTCAACCTGGTTTTCCTCGACATCGTCGGCAAAGCGGACTTCCACATGGTCATAACCAAGCGCCCGGACAAACGTTTCGATCGTCACGACCGCGTTGGTCCGCGCACGCTCGAGTAGCCCGCCTTCGACAGCGGCAGCCCGCACCCGGCGCTCCGCTTCCTGCCGAGCGCGGGTTTCGAGCCGAGCGTCTGGGGTCGCAAGGCGGCCGGTATCGCGAGAGTGCACGTAGGTACGCTCGTTATCGAGCCGGGCGTCAAACACTTCGGGCGGCGGCAAAACAATCGTCGCGCGACCTGCTTCGGGTTCGATAATGACATCGCCATCCTGCATTTGGGTCAAGTCAACGCCTGCTCGAGCGTCGGCCGCCGCAATCAGCAAGATGGCGTCATGTGTCTCCACCAAACCGAGCAGCGCGGTCTGCTCCTGACGCAAATCCACCACCCTTTCGACGTGCGCACTGGCGGTTTCGAGCCTTGCGAGGTCTCGAATCGCGACCACAACATCGGGAGAATCGTGCACGATCTCCACACTTGGCGGCGCAGGTGGGGACAAAAGTCTGTACGCGACGACCCCTACGAGGACCCCCGCGGCAAGCAGGCCAAGCGCGAAAACCCAACCGATTGCCTGCAAAGGGCCGAATTGTCGATCTTTCGGCCGCTCTCGAACTTGTTCGGAACGAGTTTTGCTTCGTTTTGAGGCAACGTCGTTAAGCTCACTCTCCGTTGTTCGCTCGGCGTTGTTTTTCTCAAAGTTCTTCGTCTCCCTACCTGGACCTTCGTCACTCATGCTAGAATCTCCCAATCAGACCATGCGCCACATCTCGAAGTTCCACAAAGACGAAGATGGCCTCAGCACTGTTGAGTACATCATCATTCTCATCCTCATCGCAGTCGTCGCGATTGGCGCTTGGAGGAACTTCGGGGAATCCGTTGAGTACCAGGTTCACGAGTCCACCGGGGAAGTGAACTCACTGTGAAGACGTTGAAGAAGCTCCATCGAGACGAAGAGGGTCTCGCGATGATCGAATACGTGATCATCTTATTCCTCGTCGCGCTCGCAGCGCTCATCGCGTGGGGAGACCTCGGTGAGACTTCAGAAGAGACAGCCGAGCGCCGTGGGCAGAGCATTAGCGCACTCTAACAGGTGGGTGAAAAACGTCCGAAACCACGAGCCCGCTAGAGAATCGCGACTACCCCGGTGGTAATCAAATCCACCGACGACGATCGCTGCTTGACGAACCTGTGAAGGTCTGAGCAGGTGGCCTAGAGGGATATCTTCAAAGAAGATGGATAGCTTTAACAAGATTATTGGTCTCTGCTGCGTGGCCTACGGCGGACTCTTGATTCTCCATCACGAGGGCATGGTTCGTCTGCCGACCGGAATGTACCGATGGATGCTCCGCTTTGATGACGCTGCCGAATGGGCAATCCGCATCGGATTTCTAGCGCTCGGAGGCGCGCTCATCTTTCTTGCGCCTCACGGGGAATCGAGAAGCTCGCGTCGATAGCCATCTCCTCCGCCGTTGAGCCAAAGCCGCTAACTTCCGAACCAAAGAGCGAGGGTATCCCGGCGACAAAACCATCGGCGGTTCAACCTCGATACAAAATGATGCCCTTTCCTGTCGTGTGTCACACGTAGGCGCTACACTTTTGAGGTGCCTGAATGGACGCTATGGACGGATTCCCCTGCGCTCGCGCTTCACTGCGCCCGCGCAGCGCGTAGCCTCGGGGTTCAGCTGCAGCCCGAGGTGTTTTCGGATGCCCTGCATCGTCTGGGCAAAGCGACCGGAGATTTTCACGCGCTCGCATTGAGCACCGAGGTAGGAGATAAGGCGCTTCGTGCGCTGGTATCTCTCAACGCCCGACAGGTCCCGGTCCTTCTCTGGTCACCTCAGTCGCAAGGCCAAGGGAAACTCGCGGCGCTCGGATTTCCATGCGTACTCAACGACACGCAGGCTTGGGCCACGCTACTTCGACTCCTCGAGGAAGACCTCGAGCCGCCGGTCAACGCTCCCCATCTCGACAAAATTGAAAAAGCTGCGCTTCAACATTTCGTGAGAAAAAAGCCAAGTGAGCTTGGTTTGGTGCCGGGAGATGACGGCATCCTCTGCTTCCCCACGCCGGCAACGCCCTTGGGGGACGTACGCTCGTTAAGGGTCGCCCTCGAAGCGCTCGATGCACGGACGGACCGGCTCTCGCGTCCGACCATGCCGCACGTCGCTGGCGTGGATGCGCAAAGCGTCCTCGACGTGATTCTCGGCCCCCCGAGAACGCTCTCGGACCCTTCCTCGAAAGCTGCGCTTGCGGCCTACGATGTACCCCTTCCGATCGAAGAGCTTTGCGCGAGCGCTTCACGTGCCGCAGCGGAAGCAAGCCGTATCGGCTTTCCCGTGCGCGTCGCCCTCGCCTCTCCCGACCTCCGAACCTCCGAACATCCCGACCTCATCGCGGAGCGCATCGAAAATGCATCGCGAGTTCGTGACGTGTATCGACAGCTCATGTCGCTGGCAAAGATTCGAGCGCCCAAAGCGAGAACGCTCGGGGTGACGGTCTCCGCAACGGCTGCGGCAACCTCTCTGCTGCAGCTCCGGCTCGTTTCCCTCCAGGTTGGACACGTGTTTTGCGAACTTGGGTTTGCCGATGCGCATGGGCGTGCGTCGGGCGATACGACCTATGTATTGCTCCCTGCGCGCGAGCCGCATATCGAGGACGCCCTCTCTCGACTTGCGGCCGCTTCGCTGATTCTCCCGTCGGCGCGTGCTGAGCGAAAGCATGTTCTCGCGCGTCTGACCGATACCTTGCTGCGTCTGGGTACGCTGCTGAACGACTTCCGCGCCGAAATCGAGGAGCTCACGATTCCGCAAATGGCGATTCGCGTCGACGGAGAAGTCGAGGTTCGCGAAGCCGCCCTCTCCATCTCGGATGCGTTCGAACGCTCCCTCGTCGCCCGCTAGCACGTTCGTCCAAGCTTGCGATATCGCGGAAAGGCGAGCATGTATCGACCATGCCTTTCGAAGCAGAGTTTCAAACGACGGTGCAATCTCAGAATGAGACCGAAGCCCTGTGCACGGTGAAAGTGCCCGCAGACTTGAAGTTCTTCGATGGACACTTCCCGGGAGACCCCATCGTGCCCGGCGTCGCTCAGGTCGTTGCGATCGCAGAGGAAGCTGCGCGAAATGTCTGGCCAAACCTCCCCGAGACTCGAGGTCTGCGCCGGGTCAAGTTCACCTTGGCCATCCGTCCAAGCGATGAAGTCGTTCTGCGTCTTGAACGAAAGGCGGACCGCGTCGCGTTTCGCATGTTCAAAAACGAAGAACTTTGTTCACGAGGGTCCATTCTGCTCGCCGAATAGCGAGCCCACTTCACCCTCATCGAGCGCTTTCGCTCGGCTGGACGACAGAAAACCAAATCGTTTTCGATCCAGCGTCCGAAAGAAATCTCTATGAGGTGTAGAAAAAAGTCACGCAGGGGTGTCAGCCGCGCGCCGTCCGTGTATCATTGCGCCTCTTCGCTTTTCGCGTTGTGCGCCGATGTCCAACCACGCCCCTACGGTTTACGGGAAATACCAGCTCCTTGAACGCCTCGCCCGAGGCGGCATGGCCGAGGTGTATAAAGCGAAATCCTACGGGGTCGAGGGCTTCGAAAAAGTTCTCGTGATCAAGCGGATTCTTCCTTCGCTGAGCGACAATCCCGACTTCGTCGATATGTTCGTCACGGAGGCGAAGGTCACCGTGACCCTCACGCACGCAAATATCGTGCAGGTGTTCGACCTCGGAAAAGCGGAAGATTCCTACTTCATTGCGATGGAGTACGTGCAGGGCATGGACCTCGCGACCCTGCTCCGGCGAGGCAAGAAGTATGGCGTGCCCATGCCGCGGGAGCTTGCGGTCTATTTGATCAGCGAGGTCGCAAAGGGGCTCGATTACGCGCATCGAAAACGCGGCGCCGATATGCAGCCGCTGAAGATCGTGCATCGAGACATCTCGCCTCAGAACATCCTCATCAGCGAAGAAGGCGAAGTTAAGCTCACGGATTTCGGCATTGCGAAAGTTGCGAGCGCGGTCTCCGAAAACTCGGACGATTCTCAAGGTGGTGTCCTCAAGGGCAAGTACGCCTATATGTCACCGGAGCACGCGGCGGGGATGGACGTCGACGCGCGGGCCGATATCTATTCGCTGGGGCTTGTCCTTTACGAGTGTCTCGCGGGCGAGAACCCTCTTCGACATCGCTCCTCCTACGAGACCTTAAAGCGCGCTCGCGCGGCGACAATTCCAGCCCTTGTCGATGAAATCCCGGACGCTTCGACCGAACTCAGCGACCTTCTCCAGCGCGCGATGCATCCCGCGATCGACCGCCGTCTCCCAAACGCGGGCCTACTCTACGAAGAGTTGATCCAGTATCTCTATGGAACAGGTCGACGCGTCGGTGCTTCTGACCTTTCAGACTATCTTGAAAAGCTCAAGGCGGCCTCGGGGCGCAAGAGAGCGGATACCGACCAACATCTCAAAGCGGCGTTCGACGAAGACCCACTTCGCTCGCGAAGCTTGGAGCTCACGCCAGCAGAAGTCCCCTCCGCACGGCCAGCAGAGCGACGCCGAGATAGCTCCGGCACCGGTCGACGACGCGCTACGACGGGCGTCGCTAGACCGCAATCGGAACGGCGAGATGTCACGCTCCTTCTCATCAAACCGCAGCATGCGTCGGACGCACTTCGAGACTTGATCCGTCGCAATGGCGGCGAAGTGATCGACGAAGAAGCCGGCCAACTACACGCCCTCTTCGGACGTGTCGTTCCCGATGGGCGCGACGCCGAGGTGGCCGCCCGCACTGCCCTCACCGCGATGCAAGCGGAGCCCGGAACGCGCGCTGGAATTCACTCTGGAAGAGTGCTCGTCGATCCGAGCGGCGCATTGGTTCGAGATGCCTCGCTCACGAAGCTCACGATGGACGCCACCAATGCCTTCGAGAGCGCCACTGCCGGCACCACGGTCGTCAGCGAGAGCACTTATCCGGCGCTGAAGCGAAACTTCGAACTGCTCGACGAAGCGGGAGAACACCGGCTCGTTGGGGAACGGAACCTCAGCGAGGCGATGACGCGTTTCATCGGCCGAAAACAAGAACTCCGCTTGGTTGGCGAGACTCTCGCCCGAGCAAGCAAAAAGCGGCAGTCGGTCGTTGCGCTGATCGGAGACCCGGGCATTGGGAAATCGCGCCTTCTGACCGAGACGATGCGCCGTCTTCGCGTCGGCGGACACGACGTTGCGATGTACATGTGCCGCGTGCCGCCGCAGAGCCACGATATCGCGCTCGCGACCTGTCAGGAGATGCTCCGAGTCGTCCTCGGCGTGGATGAATTCGACACCGAGATCGAAGTCATGGAGAAGGCCCAGCGCCTTCGCGAACTCGGACTTCAAAGCGGTGAAATCGATGCCATCTCGCGCGCACTCGGCATCGCGAGCGTCGACAGCGGCAAAGGGGATCAGGACCTCGCATCCGCCATCGGACGCGTCGCGGCAAAGCTCGCGGAAGACCGCCTCACCATCTTCGCTTTTGACGATTTCGACGGCGTGGATCCTCAGAGCCTTCAGGTTCTCGAGTGGCTGGCCAGCCGCAACTCGCAGGCCAGCATTGTTCTCGCGGTAGCGCATCGCGGCGAAGGCCCGAAATGGGAAGGCGCGCGTCTTGTCCAGCGCGTGCACCTTACGCAGATGGATGAAGAAGATGTCGCTCGCCTCGTTGCAGCGCAGCTTGGCGCCGACGAGGTCCCGTCCGAACTCCTTCGCGAGGTCACCGTCAAGAGTGCGGGCAACCCCCTCTACGTCGAAGAGTACGTCCGGGGTCTCCTCGAATCCGACGCGATCACCCACAATCCAGACGGCATGATCAAGTTCGCGCCGCCGGAAGGTTCTGAGGTGCCGAAGACCTTGCGCGGCGTCGTCACGCAGCGGCTCAGCCACCTCGAAGCGCCAGAGCGTCACCTCTTGCAAATCGCGGCTATCGTCGGCGGGCGTTTTCATGACGCGATGCTGGCGCGCGTGGCCGATCGAGACGATGCAGAAGTGGATGCGTCCATTCAGAAGCTCGTCGCTCGCGGTATTTTTCGTCCGACCGGGCCCCGCGAATTCGCGGTTTCGCACGCCCTCATTCCGGAAGTGATCAAGTCCACCCTGCCCCTCTCGGCTCGCAAGGAGCTCCACGGGGCAGTCGGTCACGCTCTCGAAGAGCTCTACCCAACCCATCTCGATGATCTCGCCGAACGTCTCGCGTTTCATCACAAAGAGAGCGGCAACCGCGACCGCGCGATCGATTTCTTGATACGCGCCGCCGATCGGCTTGAAAACGAGTTCGCCTTTGCGCCTTCGGTCACCTTCCTCAAACGCGCCGTAGACCTCATGGCCGCGCTGCCAACGCCGGATCGCGACCGGATGTTGCGCATCTACCTTCGAATCGGACAACTCGCGCTTCGCGGACGTATGAGCGACCTCGGCATCGAGAATATGGATTCGGCGCTCGCGATATCGGAAGGGCTCGGTCGCGACGAATACACGGCGCGCTTCGCGCTCCTTCGAGGCCAGTGTCTCGCGTATCGCGGCGAGCGTCACGAAGCACAGCAGTGGCTCGAGCGAGCAGAACAGGTCGCCCGCAGCGTTGGCCATCGAGAGCTTCTCCGAGATATCACCACCGCACATGCGCACGCGCTCACTGGCAACGGCGAATATGCGCGCGCCGCAAAGCTCCTCGAGGAAGCGCTCGAAATCGCACGCGACGCGAACGACCGACAGGCCGAGCTGCGCTGCTTGATGCCTCTGGCCCATGCGCGGGCGGGCCATGGAAGCGCGCACTCTGCCCTCTCCGCGATTAGCGATGCCCGCAACCTCTTGACCGGCCTTCCCGAACGCGTCGCAGATTGCGAGCTTTGGAAGATTGAATCGTTGGTGCGCTACTATAGTGGGGAGCTCGCGCTATCGGCCGATGCCTCTCAGCGGGCGCTCGAGCTCGCGAAGGAATACGGCTTCTCCTACGAAGCTTCGGTGAACGCCCACAACCTCGGCGAGACCTACGTCCGCCTTGGTGATTTTAAGCGCGCGTTTGCGATGCTTCGTTATAGCCACGACCTCGCACGCGAGCATGGTTATACCCGTCTTCGCTACGCGAACCTTCGCGTGCTTGGGTTTATCGACGCCACCAAGCTTGGCAGCGACGAAGGCCGCCGCCATATCGCGGAAGCCCTCGAGTTCGCCCGCGAATCGGGGGCCATCTGGGATGTCGTTCAGGCTCGACACATGCTTGCCATCGTCGACGCGAAACTCGGCGCCACCGACGACGCCCGCGCTGGCCTGCGAGAGCTCCTTCAACTCGCCGTCGAATACGGCATGAAGCACTACGAGCGCCAAGCGGAAGAAGCGCTTCTCGCTCTCGACGAAGAGCGCGACGTCCCCATGCCGCGCTAATCCCCTCCCCCGGCATCTGAAAAGAAGGCATCTCGGAGAGGTGCCTTTCGCATTCCGTCTCATCCCGGGCCACTCCGGGACGACACCCATCTTTCGGGACGCATCTTTCGGGAGGACCTGCCTGCCACGCCCACGGCTGCGAAGAGACCGCTGCGAAGAGACGGGCGCAAAGCAATCGCGCAGGCAGCGCAGGAAGCTTCTTAATCGGCGCTACGCTCTTCCCTCAATCGCGGCGCGATTTCCGTCAGCCCGAGGTAAATCGCAAAACCCGAAAACGCGATCCAAAATTCGATGG
>JAHDCI010000016.1:0-24378 GCA_020629955.1 Myxococcota bacterium
GGATCAACATGGCTGAAACACAAACCCTCCGACTCAATGTATGGCGCCAGCGCGGACGCAATAGCGACGGCAAGTTCGAGCAGTACAGCGTCGAAGCGAACGAGCATATGTCGTTCCTCGAGATGCTCGATGTTCTGAACGAAGAACTCATCGAGCAGAACAAAGATCCCATCGCATTCGATCACGATTGCCGCGAAGGCATCTGCGGAATGTGCTCCATGGTCATCAATGGCCACGCACACGGTCCGCAGAAGCGAACCACGGCGTGTCAGCTCCACATTCGCGAGATCTTTAAGCGCGGCTGGAAAGAGCTGTGGATCGAGCCCTGGCGGGCGCGCCCGCTTCCTATCGTCCGCGACCTTGTCGTCGACCGCTCGGCCCTCGATCGCATCATCCAGGCGGGCGGCTATGTCTCGATCCGAACCGGTGCCGCGCGCGACGCGAACGAGCAGCCGATCCCGGGCAAGATCGCCGACCGCGCCATGGACGCCGCGACCTGCATCGGCTGTGGTGCATGCGTCGCGCAGTGTCCGAACGCCTCGGCGAGCCTGTTTACCGCCGCGAAGGTCAGCCACCTCGCGATGCTTCCTCAGGGGCAGGCGGAGCGACAGGACCGCGTTCGCAAAATGGTCGGTCAGATGGACGCGGAGGGCTTCGGCTCCTGCACCAACCACGGCGAGTGCGAGAACGCGTGTCCGAAAGGCATCAGCATCGACTTCATCGCTCAGATGAACCGTGAGTTCGTCACGGCGATGGCCGCTGCGAAGGACGATATCAAGGCGCGCGACTAAGAAACGCGCTGTCTCGATAAGAAGGCCCAGGTGCTCCCACCTGGGCCTTTCTTTTGGTTCTCCGTGCATTGAGTTGTGCGCCAATCGCGCTACGACGACGGGATGCCGAAGAAGAGCGCCACCAACGAGCCCTCACGCAAGGCGCCTTCGATCTTCCGGGGATCGTGGCTGCGCCCTTGGCACTTCCTGCTCGCCGCGTTTGGCGGAGCGCTCTACTTCCTCGGGTTCGCGGGTTTTTCGATCTGGCCCCTCGCGTTCATCTGCCACGTACCGATGTATTTCCTGATCGATCAGGAAGTGCAGCACGGCGACCGGCAGACCATTCCTGCGGGACGGCGCCTTGGATTTAAGGTTCCCGGCCTGCTCCTGGTTTTGCTCGGCATCGGACTTGCTCTGAAACTTGGTGGCCCGGCGCTCGTCGTCGCGCTTCCCGGTATCGCGCTCTTGCTCTTGTCGCGCCTGCGAATCGACCCGGGTGCTCGCCGCATTTCCGTGCTCGGGGCAGTCCAGGGGTTTGTCACGTGCGCCGGCGGCTATCACTGGCTGGTCGATATGCTCGAGATCTTCTCCGGCTTTCCCGCGGCGATCTGTTGGTGCTTTGCGTCGATCTTCTTCTTCTATTCCGGGCTTCGAGATGTCGTGCTTTGCAACCTGCTTTTGGCGGCACGCCGAAAGGGAGCGCCTCATCTCGCAGCAGGAGTCGCATCGCTCGCGCTGGTTGAGTTCGCGTTTCCCATGCTCTTCCCGTCGTTTCTCGCGACCGGTTTCCACAACATCCCCGAGATGATTCAGGTCGCTGATCTCGGCGGCGCGATCTTGCTGAGCGCGGTGGTCATGGCGGTGAACGCGGCCATCTACCTCTTGCTTGTTTTCGTCAAGAGGCGTGGAGCGTTGCCGAAGCGGAGCCTCGCGATCGCGGCTCTCGGTCTCACTCTAACTCTCGGGTACGGGACGTGGCGGGTCTCGGAAGTGGATGCCAGAGCTGCGGAAGCGGAACATCTCCGGGTCGGCATGGTGCAGGTCGATATGGGGATTTTTGAGAAGCGCGAACAGCCCTATCTCGGACACCAGCGCCATCTTGAACAGTCGGAAGCGCTCGAAGACGAGTACGATGACCTGGGGCTCATCGTGTGGCCGGAGAGTGCCTACACCTTCTTGGTGCCCGAGGACCGCAATCTTCAGAATCGGGTGCTCGGTCCGGTGCGTACTCCAACGCTTTTCGGAGGGCTCTCGGCGCGTCCCGGCGAAGAGCGTCGCGAGATGTTCAATACGGCCTTCCTGGTCGATGGAAACGGCGAGCTCCTCGGCACATACGACAAAACCTATCTCCTCATGTTCGGCGAGTACCTCCCCTTCGGAGAGACGTTCCCAGAGATGTACGAGATCTCCCGTGCGAGCGGGCGCTTTACCCCCGGCAATCACGTACGGCCACTGGAGCTCGGCGACACTCGAATCTCGACGCTTATCTGTTACGAGGACGTGCTCCCCGGCTTTACCCGGCAGGCCGTCAACGAAGCAAACCCGCACCTCTTCGCGAACATCACGAACGATGCGTGGTTTGGCGATACCCAAGAGCCCTGGATTCACCTCGCGCTCGCGAAGTTTCGCAGCGTTGAACATCACCGCGCCATGGTGCGCTCGACCAACTCGGGCGTCAGCGCGTTTATCGATCCTGTGGGCCGGGTCGTGAGCGAGCTCGGTGTCGGCGTGCGCGGTCAGCTCGCCGAGTCGTTGCCTCTCATGGAATCCAATACGGTTTATGCGACGCTCGGGGATTGGCCCGGTTACCTCTCGATTCCGGCGCTTCTATTCCTGATTCTTCGGCCTCGTTCTTCCCGCGAAAAAGACGAAGAGCGTGTCGGCGCTGAGGAAGAGTGAATGATGCGAGCGTTCGGTGCGTCCCATGATTGGGCCCGCTGCTCCGACGAATGCGAGCTGCGCTGAAATTTCCCGAAAACTACGACTCTCGTTACCCTAGTTCTATGAAACGTCTCTCTCTTCGTTCTGCCCTCTTTGCATCTCTCATCGCGACTTCGCTCCTGCTCGGCCCCGCCGACACCTCCGCGCAGCAGGGCCACCCCTCGATCGTGTTTACGCAGCTTTTGGTTGGTCACGAAGCGAACGGTCAGCTCGGCGTGATGTATCGAGTGGACCGTACGAGCCTTCAACAGTTGCAAGCGCTCCACCCAACGATTCACGTCGAGGTGCGCGACGATAGCGCCCAGGGCGCCCCGCTTCGGGCGGAGGTCGAATTGGCCGAGTCCGGATTATTCTCGCTTCCAACGCAAGCGCACGCTCACGTTCGCATCTCGGTGAAGACCCAAAATGGTGGCACGCTCGCGATTCGAGTCGGAGATTCCGCGGGGCCGTTCACGACGATCTCGACGCATTCTCGCTGGGTCGGTCAACTTCCGGCCAGCCATCGCTCCGCGCGCTGACCGCGGCTCTTTCTAACGAAAGAAGCTCCGGCTGCAGATTGCGCCGGAGCTTTTTCCTTTGAACTGGCCGCTTCTGAGAGGAGTGGTCAGAGAAGCGCCGCGCGGAGCGCGTGCACGAAGGTCTCCGGGTCGTCGATCTCCGTGGTGATCTTTCCGGCGTCGTTCATCGAGTAGAGAATTCCGGCATCGAAGAACCACACCCGGAGCGCGTCTCCCTTCGCGGAGTAGTCGCGCAGCCGAGTGAGCAGCGTCGCGCTTGGATGTTTTTCGGGGGCCTTCAGATTGCCGAAGCCTCCTGGAGCATCGAATGGAGGGGCGCTCGTGAGCGCAACCGCAGCATGATACTGCCGTTCGCCCCCTCGCCGGTCGACGAGTGGCTCGAGGACATCAAGCCCTTCGGTCCCCATCTCATGCACCAGTACCCACGCCAGCTGCTCCACTGGGCCGAGGTGGGTCGTTTCTGCCCGGACTTCTTCCTCGGTCCGGCGTTCCGGAAGCTCCTCGAAGTCAGTGTCGAGAATCTCGTAGAGGGGCGCGAGCCAGGCGATCTTGGCGTCCATAGCTGAGGTAAATACCACGAGGGGGATCCTTCGCGGAAGTAGAGTTGCGTTCAGGCCGAAAAAACCTCTGATTTGCACCTCACCGAAACGAGCCCTGGCGCGGACGTCAGACCTTCGCTAACTCCCTTCTTGTGAGCAAAAAACTCTATTCCTACGCGAAGTGTTCGACCTGCCGAAAGGCCATCAAATGGCTTGAGGCCGAAGGCATTGAGGTCGAGACCATCCCGATCGTCGATGCGCCCCCGACCCGGGAGGAGATCGAAGCGTATTGGAGAGCGAGCGAGCTACCGCTGAAGAAGTTCTTTAATACCAGCGGCCAGTCGTATCGAAACGGTGGTTTTTCTCAGAAGATCAAAGATATGAGCGATTCCGAGCAGCTCGATGCCCTCGCCGCGGATGGAAAGCTAATGAAGCGACCCATCTTGGTCACCGAAGCGGGAGTACTGGTCGGGTTCCGGGAAGAGAACTATCGCGCGCACTTCGGAAAGTAGCTCACTTTCCGGCTCGACTATTCGCGCGAGCCTATTGAAGTATGGGGAAGGGCTGTTAAGGTGGCCCGGATGATTGACGGCCCTGACGAGCAGCCTGAAGAAACCCCCACCGTCGAGGTGGTGGACGAACCGGATGACGCGGAGTCTGGTCGGATTTCGGTGATTCCCGCCGAAGAATCTACCGGTACCTCGGTGAAGTCTGCTTCCAGCGGGGAACTTTCGAAGCGCGATCCGCTCGCTGCGTACATGCGGGACGTGTCACGGTATCCGCTCCTCTCGCGCGAGCAGGAACAAGAGCTCGCTGAACGCTATGTCGAGACCGGCGATGTGGACGCTGCCCGTCGCCTCGTTCTTTCGAACCTCCGACTCGTCGTCAAGATCGCGTACGACTATCGTCAGGCGTACAAGAATCTGCTCGACCTTGTTCAGGAGGGCAATATCGGCCTGATGAAGGCGGTGAAGAAGTACGACCCCTACAAGGGCGTGAAGCTATCGAGCTACGCCGCGTGGTGGATTCGTGCATATATCCTCCGCTACATCCTGAACAACCATCGTTTGGTAAAGCTCGGAACGACGCAGGCGCAGCGAAAGCTCTTCTTCAACCTGAAGAAGGAAAAGGCGCGTCTCGCTGCGATGGGCATTGAGGCAACTCCCGAGAAGATCGCCGAGCGGCTTGATGTGCCGGTGAAAGATGTTGTCTCGATGGACCGCCGAATGAGCGGCGGAGAACCTTCCCTCGATGCGCCCGTGGGGAACGCGGACGGCAAGCCGGTTTCACGCGTCGAACTGATGAGCGATGGTGAACCCACGATCGACGATGTGATCGCCGAAGAGCAGCTTGGGAATCGCTTGAAGGACAAAATTCACGAGTTCGGCGCCACTCTCGAAGGCAAAGAGAAGCGCATCCTCGAAGCGCGTCTCCTTTCGGAGGAGCCTCTTACCCTTCAAACCCTCGGTGATGAGTTCGGCGTTAGCCGCGAGCGCGTTCGTCAGCTTGAAAAGCGCCTCCTCGGCCGCATGAAGAAGTACCTCGAGCGTGAGCTTGGAAGCGCCGTGTTGGACGTTTACGAGGCGTAGCGGTTCGTTCGCGATGATCGGCGGGCGTTCCTTCGGGGCGCCCGCTTTTTCTTGGCGTGCGTGCGCGTGCCACGCTTCTTCATTCGGGCTAAGCCTCCCCCATGCCGACTCGACTCGATGGACGTTCTTCCGACACTCTCCGCCCGACTGGGTACGAACTTCGGGTTCAGAAGAATCCCGAAGGCTCTTTGATCTATCGTAGCGGCGAAACGGCCGTGCTGATCTCCGCCTCCGTTTCGGAGGGCTCGCCGGATTGGCTCCGCACTCCGGGACACGGCTGGCTCACCGCCGAGTACGCAATGCACCCGCGGGCGAATCCTCACCGCCAACGGCGCGAACGAAAGCCGGGTGGGCGAAGCTCTGAGATTCAACGTCTGATCGGTCGCTCCCTTCGAGCTTGCCTCGCGCTCGATAAGCTCGGAGAGCGCACGATTCACATCGACTGCGATGTTCTCGATGCCGATGGCGGAACCCGCACTGCGTCGATTACGGGCGGCTTTATTGCGACCGCCATGGCCCTCTCCAACCTTCAGAGTCGAGGATTGGTCATTCCGGGCGTGTTGCGAGAGCCGATCGCGGCGATCAGCGTTGGTCTTCTCGAAGGAAGCCCAATGCTCGACCTTTGCTACACCGAAGACCGGGACGCGGAAGTGGACCTCAACGTCGTGGGCACTGCTGGCGGTGATGTCGTTGAAGTTCAAGGCACGGCAGAAGGCGCGCCGATGCCGCGCGCGAAGCTCGACGCGATGCTGGATGTGGCACTCGGCTCCATGAAAGATCTCGTCGAAGGACAAAAACGTGCGCTCGAAGAAGCGGGCGTGGACCTCGGAAGGCTCATGGCGTGAGCGTGACTCTCCCCAAAGAGCTCGTTTTCGCGACCGGAAACGCTGGCAAAGTTGCGGAGGTCCAGTCTTACTTCGAGCCGCTCGGCATCCGCGTCCGCTCCTTGAAGGAACTGGGCGTCGACATCGAAGTTGTCGAAGATCGCGATTCTTTCGCGGGCAACGCGGAGAAAAAGGCGCGCGAGATTTTTGAACATCTTGGGGTGAATGGGAATCCGCTCGCGGTTCTCGCGGACGATAGCGGCCTTTGCGTCGACGCCCTCGGTGGCGATCCTGGCATCTATAGCGCGCGTTACGCTGGGGTGAGCGGCGGTTCGAAAGATGCGGCGAACAACGCAAAGCTCTTGAAGGAGCTTGCGGGTGCCGGTTCACGGGCCGCGCACTTCGCTTGCGCGCTCGCGCTCGTCCTTCCCGAACAGACTGAGGCTGTGCATACCTACGGACGTTGTGAAGGAACGATTCTCGAAGGAGCTGGCCGCGGCGCCGGAGGGTTCGGCTACGATCCGATATTCGTTCCCGCGGGAGAGAACCGCACAATGGCGGAGCTAAGCAAAGCGGAGAAGCTCGCGATCAGTCATCGAGGAGATGCCCTCCGCAAGCTGATTGCCAAGCTCTCGCACTAGGCTCGAAATGGGGGCGAAGTCAGAGATCGAAGAAGTGCGCCTCGGCCCCTTCGCTTGGGGAATCGGCGCCGCATTCGGCGGACTGTGTTTGGCTCTGTTCGTATTGGTCGCAGCGCTCTTTATCGCAGAGGGAAGTTACGAAACGCTTTTCTACGCTGGACCTTGCTTTGGTCTCCCCGGTGCGTTGATCTTCTACGCGTCGTTTGGGCATCCTCTGCTTCGCTCGCGATTCGTTCGTGCTGATCACCGTCGCGGCGTTGTCGAAATCCGCTATGGGCGATTCGGGGAATGGGAGCCGCTCGGTCCGCTTGGAAAGGACGCCTATTGGCGCATCGAATCCTCGGAAAAAAGCGAGCTTGTGTACGACCGCCACCACGACCGAGACCGCTGGAGCACCTACACGCAGTACCGGCTATTCTTTGTCGACGCCCGAGGAGGCGAGCATTCGCTAGGCGATATCGAGGGTCTCAAATCGAGTGAACTTCGCGACCGAACGAGGCTCTCGATTCATCGTCGCGAGAACTGAGCCGATCGCTTGAGGCGCCGGCGCCCTGAATGCCGATCCGAGCATCGCTCTTCGTCTGTAGATACGGCGTATCGTTGGCTGGCCGAAGCTCTCATCGATCTGATCTCGCCAAAGTGAGGCGCTACCGAATCGAACAGTTCGTGCACCGGATGATGGATCCGAACTTGTTCGACAAAGAGCGCGCTACGGCGCGCTCGTTCATGTACGATGCACGCGTGAATCAGGAGAACTCATGAGTCGTTATTCCGCACCCTTCGCCGAGGGAGGGCCCTCAGCAATCGATCAGGCCATTGCGCAGAAGCTTCTCAGCATCGCGCTCGAACGAGGAGGCGATTACGCCGATCTCTTCTTCGAGTATTCCGCCTCGGCAAGCTATTCGTACGATGAAGGCATTCTGAAATCCGCGGGCCGTTACGTGACGATGGGCCTCGGTGTCCGGGTGCGAAACGGTGACGCGACAGGCTATGCATATGTCGAAGATTTCGACGAAGCATCGATGACGCGTGCAGCGCGGACGGCGGCACAGATTGCAAGCTCCGGAGCCGCGAACGTTCAGCCCTTCCGTGCCGGCGAACTGCCCGCCCGATACGAAGTCCCGAACCTCTCGATGGATGTCGACGGGCCGCAGAAGCGCGAACTCCTGAAGCGTGCCGATTTGGCCGCACGCGCGGAAGACAGCCGGATTGTGAAAGTCAGCGCTTCGCTTAGCGAAGAGATTCGCGAGATCTTGATCGCGACGAGCACGGGCAACTTCGCCCGCGACCGACAGCCGCTGATTCGGTTCGGTGTATCGGCCATCGCGGAGGTGGACGGGAAGAGGCAGCGCGGTTCCTCTGGAGGCGGCGGCCGCTTCGGTCTCGAGTACTTTGGCTTCGAAGGAAAGACGCCGGAAGACCACGCAAAGGAAGCCGTTCGGCAAGCGATCGTGATGCTCGACGCCCGTGAAGCACCGGCGGGCGAGATGGAAGTGGTGCTTGCGCCCGGGGATAGCGGCATTCTTCTGCACGAGGCCGTTGGGCATGGCCTCGAGGCGGACTTCAACCGAAAGAAGACCAGCAACTACACGGACCGCATCGGACAATCGGTTGCCTCAGAGCTCTGCACGGTCGTCGACGACGCAACCGATACTGGCTCGCGTGGTTCGATCAACGTCGATGACGAGGGACTCATCCCCACCCGCGCAACGCTTATCGAAAACGGTATTCTTCGCGGTTATATGCAAGATCAGCAGTCCTCGGAGTTCTTCGGTGTGACGCCGACGGGCAACGGCCGCCGGGAGAGCTTCCGCTCGCACCCTATGCCGCGGATGACCAATACGCTCTTGCTCCCGGGAGAGGACGCGCCCGAGGATATCCTCAAGAGCGTGAAGCGTGGCGTGTACGCCAAGAAGTTCGGCGGCGGTCAGGTCGATATCTCGAACGGTGATTTCGTCTTCTCGTTGACCGAGGGGTACCTCATTGAAGATGGGAAGATCACGGCGCCATTAAAGGGCGTGAATCTTATCGGGAACGGCCCCGACGTAATGGGCAAGGTCTGCATGCTCGGCTCGGATATGGAGACGAGCGACGGAATTTGGACCTGCGGCAAAGATGGCCAGTCCGTGCCGGTTGGCGTCGGTTGCCCGACGGTGAAGATTAGCGCCGTAACCGTCGGCGGAACTCAGGTCGGGTAGCAGAGGTAGCCATGGCATATCGAGATCAAGAACTAGAGACACTGGCGGCTTCGGTCGTCGACGCAGCGCGCAAGGCTGGCGCGAATATCGCCGAGTCGATCGCGCGGAAGGGCTCTCACCTGAGCGCGAAAGTGCGGCTTGGAGAGCCTGAACTCGTCGAGGAAGCAGGCTCTCGCTCGCTTGGCCTCCGGGTGATGCTCGGCCAACAGGTCGCGGTGACGTACACGAGCGACTTCTCGGAGGCCGGCCGGGCGCGCCTCGTAGAAGACGCGATCGAACTCGCGAAACTCGCTGAGCCCGATCCCTTCGCGGGCGTCCCCGATGCTTCGCTTCTCTCGAAATCCGAGGATTGGAAAGTGCTCGATACCTACGACGAAGCGATGGACCGGCTCGAAGCCGGTGAAGCGATTCGTCGCGCCGTCTCGGGAGAGAGTGCGGCGCTCGGCGCGGACGAGCGCATTACGAATAGCGAGGGGGCGACCTTTACCCGTGCCTCGGGGAGTAGTGCGCTCGTGACGAGCGGCGGTTTTGCTGGCAGCGCTCGCGGCACCTATGCATCGCTGGTGGTGAACCCGGTCGCCGACGATAGCGATGGGAAGAAGCGAAGCGGCTATCACTGGACCGCAACGCGTCATCTTGCAGAGCTCGAAAACGAAGAAGAAGTCGGACGTGAAGCGGCGAAACGCACCCTTCGGAAGCTCGGCGCGGAGAAAATCCCGAGCGCCGAGATGCCCGTTGTATTCGACCCCGATGCGGCGCGTTCGATCATTGGTTTGATCGCCGGATGCGTCAGCGGTGGAGCGATTTGGCGAAAGAGTAGCTATCTCGTCGATCGCGTCGGTACGGAAGTCGCGAGTTCGCTCGTGAACATCGTCGACGACCCGCTCCTCGACAAAGCGCCAGGTTCTCGCGCGTTCGATGGAGAAGGGCTCTTGAGTCGCCGCAATGTCGTGATCGATGGCGGCGTGCTGAAGACCTACCTTCTCGACAGCTACTCGGCCCGAAAGCTGAACCTTGAGAGCACGGCGAGCGCCTCTCGCGGCTCGAGCGGCGGCGTTGGTTGTTCGACGAGTAACTTCGTCCTCAGCCCGGGCACGATGAGCCCGGACGAACTGCTCGCCGACACGGGCAGCGGTCTCTACGTAACGAGCATGATGGGGTACGGCTTTAACGGCGTGACCGGAGATTTTTCGCGGGGTGCGAGCGGCTTCCTGATCGAAAACGGCAAGCTGACGAAGCCTGTCAGTGAGGTCACGATTTCTCTCAATCTCGATGACCTCTTTAAGCGAATCGACGCCATCGCGAACGACTTGAATATGCGTACCGCGACGGCGAGCCCGACTTTCCGCGTTCGTGCGATGACGGTCGCCGGTTCGTAAGTCTGCCCGACCCTAGCCTCGAAGCACCTCACACGTCGTGGGGTGCTTTTCTTTTACAGGTTCTTTCTTCCACACCACGAGCGTGCTCGGCGGCGACGAAACGAGAGCAAGGGGCTTGTGGGAGTGAGCCAATATCCGAGGTTCGTGAAATATGGCCCGCGGCACGAAGAGGCTCGGAAACGGTGCCACTGTCGCATTGGCAGGCTGGTGAAAAAGGACCGATTTTGATTCGTTGGATGTTGGCGTGCGCAGATGCGTCCGACTATTGGACTCGTGCTCTACATGCGTGGCGAGAATTGGATGGCGTTTGAGTACGTGAAAATGCCGCGAAACGGTTTCGGACGTTTTTCACCAGCCTGTTTAGGGGAGTGGGTAGGCCGCAGTGACGCATGCAACGCTCAAACTGGGCAGCGAGAAGACTTCGATCAACCCGTCCGAATCCTCTCGGACGAAGTTCGTTGGGGGCATATGATCGTAGTCTTGCCACCAGGCTCCCTCACTCCCTGGCGCCAGAAGGAGGCTCGCCCCGTCGCTTTGGCATAAGGAGGGAGACACGGCGCCCCGCGTGATCGCACGCCAATCGGCCCCGCGAATAGGAAGTTCGGCCGCCGGCTCTGGTCGCGAGAGCTCGAAGTCCTGTCCCGCTGCGAGCGCTCGAGTGGTTGTGCTGGCGTCGCTCTGGTTTTCCTCCGTGGCAGGGACGCGCACAGTCTGGACCGACAAAGAGCCGGAGGCGCGATGTGCAGCATCGACTGCGGGACTCACGGCACTCACCGCGTTCGATAGTTCATAGCGGTTCAGCGCGAGCTCTGTCGCTCCACCGGACGCGCACAACGTTTGTCCAACGAGCACCGTTGTTGCCGAAGCGGGAAAATGAACGCGGCCCGCACTCGCGAATCGTGCGATCGCGTTGCACGCTTCGAGCTCACGATCACCCGCTGGGGAAGAGCATCCAAAGGCGCTCTCGAGATGAGCGATGTTGACGCTATCGTCGTAGTCGGCGCTGGGTGTGCACGCTGCAATCAACATCCAAGCGGGAATGAAGAACCTCACTCTTTGAAGACTACCGAAGCTCCGCGCTGCTTAGAAGGGGGCGCGAATTGTACAACGCAAAACAGCCGCCCAAAGGCGGCTGTCGTGCAGAGCGCAGCTTCGCTTAGCCAGGTGTATCGCAGACGCCGTATTCGACGCCATCGAAGATCAACTCATCCGTAAAGTGGAAGCAGGTTGTTGCTCCACTACATTCAGAGCCGGCCGGGAAGGTGCACCAACGAAGGCATTGCCGAGATCCCTCCGGTCCGAAGCAAGAGAAACCTTCCGCGCAGTCTGAGCGCACCGTACACGTCGAGCCTTGGGTTCCTGTCCCGCGGCCGGTGTCGCAATCTGTAAACGTACGACCCGAAGTCGAACGGAAGAGGTCGCAGCCAGTGCCGGAGGGGCAGCCCGTGCGCGCGGCGGCGTTGCAGTTGTACGTGCAGACCGTATCGTCTCGACCGGTCAGCCCGATCTGACAAGACGCTCCGGGACCTTCCGTGCAATCTGCATCATCGTTGCATGCTTGGCGGCAGAGGCTTGTCATCGCGGCGCCGTCACCATCCGTAATGCACTGACTTCCAGGAGCGCAGAGCGCGGAAGAGCAATCGCCGCGGAGAGCGACGGAGCCAGCAACCGCGCAGGTGCGTCCCTCGGCGGTGAGGTAACAGGCTTCGCCTGCGCCGCAGCCGCACTGTGGAGAAACAGTCTCGCAGGGAGAGGCCGAACACGCTGGATCGATACACCCATCGTCTACATCGCAGACAAGCCCGGCGAGGCACATGCCGTCATTCGGTGCGTTGTTGCACGCTCCGCCCGAACAGGAATCCACCGTGCACGACACACCGTCGTCGCAATCGAGCGGCGTTCCCGGCATGCAGGTTCCGCCGGCGCAAGTCTCGGCGCCGTTGCACGCATCGCCATCGTCACAGTCCTCCGGGCCGGTACATCCACTATCCGGTGTATCCGCGTCCGGCATGTCTGCGTCGGGTTCCGCATCCGGCGTATCGGCATCCGGTTCGGAGGCATCCGGCGTGTCGGCGTCTGGTTCCGAGGCGTCGGGCTCGTCGGCGTCGGGCTCGTCGGCATCCGGAACATCGGTATCTGGCGTGTCTACGTCGGGGGTGTCGGAATCCGGCGTTTCCGCGTCGGGGGTCTCGGAGTCGGGCGTATCCGAATCCGCAACGCCCGTATCGGTGCCGGCGTCTTCGAGGCTTCCGCCATCGGCGCAACCAAAGGAAGCACCAAGGCCGAGACAGAGCAAAGAAATCGTAAGAATAAGGGTCCGCATGGGTCGATCCAGTTTGGGTAGAACCCTCCGATTTTCGCGCAGGGCCTTGGGAGTCTAGCCGATCGACCGGCGTTTTCAATGAACCCTCATTCAGGTCGCGGCGCATGCTCTTGCGCAGCCCCAAAATCGGGGGCGGGAAGAGATATGCTTGTCGGACGATGATCGATTCCGACTCGCTCCAGTTGACATCTGCGCGAGGCACCCTACGTCGAAGGGGTGCGGCATCCTGCAGCGGAGTGGCAGATAGGCGACGACACGGTTCGAGCTCTTCTTCGGGAGCAAGCGCCTGATTTTGCCGATCTTGAGATCCGCCACCTCGCAGAGGGCTGGGATAATGTCTTGTTCCGGGTCGGAGACTCGATGGTTGCTCGGCTTCCGCGTCGCGCGGCCGCGGTGTCGTTGATTGAGCGAGAGGCCGCGTGGCTCCCCCGTCTTCCTGAGCTTCCTATTCCGATTTCAGAGTTGGTCTTTGCTGGGGCGCCAAACGAAACCTTCCCGTATCCATGGCTGGTCCTGCGCTTTCAACCTGGGATGCCGCTTTCCCGCGAACGATTGGCCCATCCAAACGACGCCGCAGACCGCCTTGGTCGTTTCGTGAAGGCGCTCCACGTGGGGGCCCCGGAAGATGCGCCCCACAATGCGTTTCGGGGAATTGCTCTCTCTCAGCGCGATGAACGATTTCAACAAGCCGCGGACCGACTCGCGCATCGCCTCGATGTGACGCGACTCAGGGCGCATTGGCGTGAGCTTCGCGACCTGCCCGCTGAATCTGGTTTCTGGCTGCATGGTGACCTGCACCCGGGCAATATTCTTGGGTACCAAGGCGAAATCACCGCGGTGGTTGACTTCGGCGACCTTTGCGCGGGAGACCCTGCGACCGATCTGGCGATCGCGTGGATGCTCTTCGGCAAAGAGGCACGCGAAATCTTTCGAAAGGCAAGCGGAGCCAGCGATTCCCGTTGGCAACGCGGTCGGGGATGGGCGATCGCAATCTCTTCGCTCTTCCTCGCGTCGGAGTCTGACGACGCGCACCTGCAGGCGTGCGCCGCGAATGCGCTCTGTCGCGCCGTCAGCGGTCACGAATGTGTTGCCTGAACGGCACACGAATCACGTGGACCGACGCCTCTTGGTGACGCAACTCTTCTGGCGAGCGGCTGACCGCTCGTGATCACGGAGGAGCCGATGCACCGCGATGAAGATGACCGACTGGATAAGTTCCACGATGAGTGTGGTGTCTTCGGAATTTTCGGCGACGCGGAGGCGGCGCATTTCGCCTACCTCGGACTTCACTCCCTGCAGCATCGCGGCCAGGAAGCCTGTGGTATCGCAACATCAAACGGCGAGCAGCTCTTTGTACATCGCGGGTTAGGGCTCGTTCAGGATGTCTTTACGAACGAGGCGCTGGCTTCACTGCCGGGCGATCGCGCAATCGGCCATGTGCGGTACTCGACCTCCGGGAGTTCACACCTTCGGAACGCGCAGCCCGTTGCTGCCGACTGCGCACACGGCTCGCTCGCGGTTGCTCACAACGGCAATCTGACGAACGCGGAAGAGCTTCGCGCGGAGCTCGAATCGCAAGGTTCCATCTTCGCAACCGAGAGCGATACCGAGGTGTTTGTTCACCTCTACGCGCGCTCGGACAAAGAAGAGCACGTCGACCGAATTGCCGATGCCCTCTCGCGAGTAGAAGGAGCGTACTCGGTCGTCTTTCTTAGTCCCCATAGCTTGGTGGCCGTCCGCGATCCGCTCGGGCTGCGACCCCTTTGCCTCGGCCGCCGCGGTGAAGCGACCATGGTCTCGAGCGAGCCACCTGCCTTCTCGCTCATTGGTGGCCAATACGAGCGGGATGTCGAACCCGGCGAGATGTTGATCGTCGATCGCTTTGGAAAGCGCAGCGTCTTTCCATTTGAGCGTCGCGAGCGCCGAATGTGCATTTTTGAGTACGTCTACTTCGCGCGGCCGGACGCGTTCTTCGACGGCAAAAGCGTCTACCGTGTGCGGGAGCGCCTCGGCGCGACGTTGGCAGCGGAGTGTCCGGTCAGCGCAGATATCGTGATCCCGGTTCCCGACAGCGGAGTGCCGGCCGCGCTCGGGTTTTCGCGCGCGACGGGGCTCCCCTTCGAGATGGGGCTTATCCGGTCCCATTACGTAGGGCGTACGTTCATTGAACCGCAGCAGTCGATTCGGCACTTTGGCGTTCGGTTAAAGCTTCACCCCGTACCGCATTTGCTCAAGGGCAAGCGAGTCGTCGTGGTGGACGACAGCATCGTTCGCGGGACTACGAGTCGAAAGATCGTCAAGATGCTTCGGGAAGCGGGCGCCGCCGAGGTGCACCTTCGAATTAGCTCTCCGCCGACGCGTTGGCCTTGCTACTACGGCATCGACACGCCCAACCGCGATGAACTGATCGCGGCACATCACGCACCGGATGAGGTCGCGGCGTACGTGACCGCGGATTCGCTCGGCTATCTCTCCCTTGAGGGCATGAGAGAGTCGGTGGGAGAAGGCGGATTCTGCGACGCATGTTTCAGCGGCGATTATCCCGTGCGCGTAACACAGCGGGAATCACGGCCCTCGTTGCCGGTTGTTCAATCCTGACGGTTCGTAGCTGCCCAAAAAAAACGCCTCACTCGAAAGTGAGGCGCTGGGAACCCGCTCGAAATCGAGGGGCTCAACCGGGTCAAGAGGAGAAGACCTTGGCGAGCCGATGACTCGCGACCAATCCGCGCTGCACGAGCTGAGCTTCGCCGCCACGAAGCTCAGGAAACAGGGTGCGGGTCGGTAGATATTTGTTCGAGCGCCCCGTGCCTCCTGATAAGGGGCACGGGGCTCTCTCTTCTATGCGCAGGCCGGCCGGACCTGAGCATGCTTCGGGATCCAGCTGCGCCACGTCTCGGGTGTTCGGTCGACGTGAACGTGCACTGTGCCGTGCGGAAGTCGCTTCGGTCGGACTGGAACCTTTCGAAGCTTCATTCCAGCCTCCTCCGGAGTCCGGTTTGCCTTCGAGAAGTTGCAGTCACGGCATGCCGTCACGATGTTCTCCCAGCTGGTCGCCCCGCCTCGCGAACGAGGGAAGACATGGTCGTAGGTAAGGTCACTCATCGCACCTCGCTCCCCGCAGTACTGGCAGCGAAAGCCATCCCGAAGGAAGACGTTCAGCCGTGAGAACTTCACATGCTGCTTCGGTCGCTTGTGACGCTTTCGCATCCGCACGACGGAGGGCATGTTCATTGCGAGAGAAACGGATCGAATGACGTGCTCGTACTCTTCGACAAGATCGGCCTTTCCTACGTAGAGAAGGGAGACCGCTCGCTGCCAAGAGACGATTTGTTGAGGTTGATAGCCTTGATCAAGAACGAGCGTGCGCATGACGAGACTCCTGCGTGCCAAGCACGCTGCCGTTGGGTAAAGAAGAGACGAGCGCAGCAGTGCGATCGCCTTGTGAGCGAAGCGACAATTCGCTTGGCCAACATCAAGTCCGTAGGTTCTCGGAAAACGGTGAATCGGTCGGTAAGAGTCGGTCGCGGCAGGAGAGGCGACCATTCGCCTCTCCTGCCGCGTCGACAAACGACAACAAAACACTTCCGAAGCTCGCGGCTCGAGCTCAGGGTCGCACTCGCTGGAATCGAACCAGCTCAGCGGAGTTCCTCTGTTCCAGCGAAGCGGCCTTTGCTCAAGGAGCTCAGCTGCGTCGCCTAGTGCGTGCCGGCACGAGTCCGGCTTTCGTGTATCCCCCCACCCACCCACAAAAGAGCGGGCCTCTACACGGCGCCACGTACGAGGATCGAACTCGTCTCACCCCGGAGACAGCGGGGCTGCATCGCCAGATGCACAACGCGGCAGTTTCTATGGCTCGAAGCTCTTCTTGGCTTCGAGTTCACTGGCGTGGTGCCGCATACGAGAGTCGAACTCGCGACACACCCCGCCTTGGGGCTGCATCCCCAGATGCATCACACGGCATTTTCTCTCCCTTCGAAAGAGGACTGGACCGTTTACGTAAGCGGCGCCTACGTATTCAGGACAGGTCTCTTTCATTCGTACTCTTCGACGAACGAGGAGAGGGGCGGAAAGGCGGGATTCGAACCCGTCACCGGCTCGGGTCACATCCGAGCGTACAGACCTCTGTACATTCCGCAGAAAGGTGGCTCTATTCGTGAACCACCATCCGATGTCGGGGTCCGCTGGGTATTCGGACCGCGACATCGCTTGTCCTCCCGGTCGCCGCCGGCGACGCGAGAAGACGTGTCTTGGTAATCTCTTCGGTTTTCAAGGAGCGAGCGAACCTGTCTTCGCTACGAAGGTTCGGTGGAGGAAAGGAAATGGGTGGATCGCGAAGGAATCGAACCTCGACGCCGCGCGACAGCAGGGTTACAGCCTGCTTCCCAGCCTCTGGGACGCGATCCGTGTATTTGTCGAAATGAAGAGCCGTTCTCTTCGTGTAACGATGGACCGAGCGTCAAACCTATGCTGTTTGATATAGGTGTTTGGCCCTGAGAAAAAACGTTTGTTCTTTCTCGAATCGTCGACCCGGTGCGATCTCGAAAGACCGGTGAAGTCTGAGCTCGTGTTTCGAAGACTCGCTAGCTGGCGGGGCTGGCTTCCGGCGCTCTCCCAAGACTTACCCAAATTCCACAGATGCCGAGCTGGCGAGAGGTATCAGACGTTTTCAAATGCAGACTCCTAGTTGTGGTGAAGGGTGAATGGTTCGGAAGGAACGAAAAAAGCCGCCTTGCGGTGTGCAGGCGGCTTCCGATCATCGTGATCTTCTTCTGCCTACGTGGCTGGGGCTCCCTGGAGAGCGTTTTCGATGCAAATATCGCTAAAAACGGGGACGTTCGCGAGAACGGAGAAGCAACCAAAGGGGACCGAGTGATCCCAGTTACCCAGGTCACGACCGCCCACAAGCGTGGTTGGTTCCGGTCGCAGTGCTTTCGCATCGAAGTCCAAATTGGAATCGCGGCGATAGCGCATTTCGGCACTCAGCTCTTCCATTCTCTTCGCGCACGAAGAGACGGACGCCATCGGCGCGCTCGCGTTTTCGTGTTGTGAAGAGTTCTTGAACATAAGAGCGGTGTAACGGTCGTTTCTTTAGGTGTCAAGTTTCAAATGTTGTTTTTATGATTTTTGTTCAAAACAAATAAAACCGCGGCACGATATCAATCGTGTCGCGGTTCTCCTTGATCGAACTGTCTGCGTTATACAGAGCGGTGAAGCAACGCCGGAGGTTCGATCTTTTCTTCTCGAAAGGCCTTCAATACGCGGAGGTTCACATCGGTCTCGAATGCTTTTTCGAAGCGAGTGTCCGCAACGTACGCCTTCAGCCGGAGCTGAACGGCAACGTACTGCTCACGAATGGTTTGCGTCACTAAGATGACGATTGGCTTGGGCAAGTGGACATAGCGGCTCGTCACCGCGGCTTCTCGCAGGATTTGCTGCGCGCGGTCGACGTCCTGATCGACGCCGATATAGAAGTTCATCCCGACCTGCATATCGAGTGCGCCGTAGTTTCCACAACTCGTGAGCTCGCTGAGGAACTTATTGTTCGGGATCGTGACGGTGTTGTCATCGAGGGTCTGCATGCGAACGGATCGAAGACCGATCGCGGAGATGTCGCCGTACTGTCCACCGAAGTCGACGCGATCGCCCACCTGAAACGGGCGATCCATCATGATCATGATTCCGGCGATAAACGAAGCGACGACGTCCTTGACCGCGAAACCGACAGAGACCGCAACCGTACCGCCGATGACCGCGAGCACCCGATCATCAAGGCGAAGGCTCAGCGCGAGCACGCCGGCGCCAGTGCCGACGTAGACAAAGAACTGCACGATCGTCTCGATCTTCTGGAATAGAAGACGGCGCGACGCGAACTGCTCGCTGAGCCCTTCCACGAAGTTGCGGATGAAGCGCAGCACGATGAAGGCCGCGATAATGACGAAAATGCTCGTCACGACGCCGCTCCACCGGATCACGCGTGCGAACTGGGTCAACGCCTCCGGGTCCGCGCCGGCGAGTTCCGCTTGGGCGAGAACACTCGCTGGAGAGAGAAGCGCAGCTGCGATGACCCCAGTGCGGAAGAGAGCACGGGTCAGAGTAAAGTTCGTCTTCATGGCGACACCAACACGTTCAAGCGGGTGAGGACCCCGGTGATCGGACGATACCAGGGCCACGCAATACGGAATCCATCCGCGTCTTTCTTAAGATAGCCGCGAGCAATCGCGAGACGGATCGCATCTCGAACGTCCTCCGCGGGCAAGTCCGAGCAGACCACGATCTCTTCCTCGCGGGCCCAGTCGAGTTGAAGCACGGTGCGCAGAACGTAGCGGACGGTGGTGGCGAGGTTTTCAAGTTCGACATCACTTGGTTCACGAAAAAGGCGCACCACCGTTTGCTCATTTTCAACGAAGAGCGACTCTCGCCAGAACTGCAGCGCGAGAGCGGGATTTCCGCCGCTCACATCCGCGAGCATTCGGAAGTAGGTTCGACTTGGGTCTTCTTCCTCGTCGCTGTCGATTTGGCGAGGAAGGACGAGCCCACTGAAGCTCGGGGAGATATCCGCCTGTTCGCTCCGGCTGTCGAGTAACGATACGATCGCGGCATCTTCCCACGCGGGAAGCTGATGCACGCGGTCAAAGACCGAAGCCGCCCGTGCTCGGGATACATACTGCCAAGCCCATTGATCGAACGCGAGGACCCAAAGGCCCCCGACTTCTCGTGCGGTATGGAGGAGTTCGTCGAGCTCGTTGAGGCCGCCGATCGCTGGTTGCGCGAGTTGATGTGCATCGTCGATCAAGACCGTGAGTTTCTTGTCCCCGAGGAGTTCTTCAAGCGGCGCGTCGGGGGAATCCAGACGCTCTCGGAGCTGCTCAAGAACACTCGCTGCGCTGCGCGGGCCGCGAAGAGCGACAACAACGCCGCCTGCCTTGTCGCCAATGCGCGCCATCTGAGTCGTCTTCCCGCCGCCTCGGGGCGCGACGACAACCGCAACGGCTGGCGCACCCATATCGAGGATCTCATCGACGCCGCCGTGATTTACCGTCAGCGGTTTTTCCGCCCCGCGTTCCGGGTCGAGTCTGCGATAAAGAAGTTTGTTGATCGGCTCTCGGTTCGCGCTGTCCTCCTCCGCTCGACGCGCGACCTGTCGGCGGAGCAGATGCGCTCGAAGCGCACGGGTCCCATCAAGACGCGAGGCCATGCCAACGCCGAAGCGCATGAGCCCGAGCCAGCTTGCGTACCCGCCTGCAACCGCGGTCCAGAGGAGATTGGTGGATCGTCCACGAAGTGTATTGGCGATCGTATCGTCCTTCGGACGTGCCTCGATGATTTGCCAGATATGTGGACGCCACCAGCGAACCATCACGACGATGATCGGAAGGACCAGAATCCAGCAAAGGGTGATCACCCAACCGTAGATCGCTCCCTTGCCGACCAAGATCTGCGTCCAGTCGAGGAGGAGTCCGACGGCCGCGATGACCAGCCCGATGAGCCGCAGCGATCGTAGTCGCAGGCGATCCACAGGCCGCTCGCGTCGGCGATGCCGCTTCTTGGCCATGGCATCCATCAGTCCGATAACGATGCGGGCGCCGCAGATCCATAGGAACGCGCTGAAGAGAAGCTGCGTACCCGGAACGTTTGCGAGCGCGCTTCCTTTCAGGATAACCCACGCCAAAAGAAGCCACTCAAGCGGTGAGCGGATGCGGCGGAGGTATCCGGCCATCCGCGCGAACATGCCGCCAGATTCAGATTCTTGATATTCCTGCAGGACAGTATCTGCGCGTCGACGCCACCACCTGAACAAGAAGAGGACAAAGAGGAACTTAACGACGCCGAGGATGAGCGGGACTGGCGATGTGCGTAGATCGCTTAGGATTTGGCTGACACGCCTCTGGAGTGTTGCCGCGCCGTAGCGCGCGGAGAGGTTGATCTGCGATGCTTCGGCTTGTGCTTGGCGCACGCCGTCTGCACCAAAGCCTCGAACGTCTGATTGAAGGTCCGGGCCCGAGAGGGTGAGGAGAAGAAGGCGGCTCTCATTGAGGGAAGCGAGGTCGTGGTCGAGGGTCTCTGCGCGTTGTCGTCGCGCGACGTCCACTTCCAGGCGAAGGTCGGCGACCTCCGAGAGTAGTTCCTCGCGCAGGGAGTCGATGCCCTCGCGTCCGTCTTCGATATCGGCGATGGGATCTTCGCCTGGCCCTGGCGGAACGTTGGGTGCTTGGAGTTGACGTAGGCGCCAATACATTTTTTGTCGCGCCTCGCCAAGTAGCCTTGCCGCGCGCAGGTAGAGACGTTCCGCTTCCACGGTTTTATCGCCGTCGAGGACCGATCGATTGTCGAGCGCGTTGGTCTGTTCGATGAGCCCGGCGATTTGATCGTGGAACGCTTCCGCCTGCATTTGGGCTTCGGTCATGGATGTTCGGAACTCGGCCTGTTCGGTGCGGATTCCAAAGAGACGGGCGCGCTCTTCCGAGACGCGGCGTCCCTGTTCGTTTGCAGCGCGCCTGGCTTCGGCGAGTGCTTCCGCGCGGGCGCGTTCCGTTTCGTCGAGTTCGATCGGGATCTCTTCTTCGATCCCTTGCGCCTCAAGAGCACGAAGTCGCAACTCGAGATTTCGGCGGAGCTCTGCGTCGCGGGCTGGGCTCAAGCCTTGGGCCTGGGTTTGGACTTCGCGGAGTTGTTCGCGGGTTGCGCCGTTTTCAAGCAGGCCAAAGAGGGCGGCAACACCTTCATCCTGTCCCAGCGAAACGTTTCGGATCGCCGAAGGGTCGCGTCTCGCCGTAAGCGCGTCGTCGAGGTAGCGGGCGCGGGTTTGAACGAGGGTGCTGGCAGCTTCTGCGCGCGCCGCCACGTTGGCGAGCTCTTGCTGACGAGCGCGATAGGCTTCTTCGTAGTTGCGGGTTAGCGCGCTCCGGTCTGCATCGGAGAGGAGAAGAACGTTGACCAACGCGCGTCGGAGCCGTTCATAGTCATCCTCCGGGCGTCGGAGGCGCCGAGGCGGATCGGAGAGCAGCGCAAAGGTCGCATTGAGCGCATCCGCTCCCTCTCCGACGAGCGCCGTATCTTCCAAGTTGATGGCGAAGAGGGTCTCCGGGGGCGCGATGGGCTCGAACTCTTCTCCAGCGAGCAGGTTTTCGATGAGTTCCGCGCGGACGGCTGGTGCGAGTTCCGGGTGTACTTCATTCGGGCTGTCTGCACTGGCGGCAACGTCGGCCCCTGGCTGTGAAGGGGAGGCTGCTGGCGTTTCGACCTCAGCGCTCGCCGGAGCATCGCCCTCAGGCGTCTCCTCCACGACCGGCGGCCCCTCCTGCGCCATCGCCCCTGCGGTCCCCCAGACCAAGGCGAGCGCAACCACTCGAAGTACATTTTTCATGACGGCGAGAGTACCAGAGCAAAGACCGTGCGGGCCGCGATTTGCACCTTTTTCGTTATAAAAAACAGGGGCGTCCGCAGTGTGCTAAGAAACCTGTGGTCTACCGCCAATGATCTGTTGTGGCCTCCCTACGTATTTTCGATGGTGGTGACCAAAATGGTGAAGGTCTCTTCGATCGCTCTAGTCGCGGAGCAACGCTTTTCCTTTTCCCAATCGGAACGATTGACGCCAAGAAGCTCCGTGGCTAAAACGACTCCCTAGGCGGGTGTAGCTCAGTTGGTAGAGCACCAGCTTCCCAAGCTGGATGTCGCCGGTTCGAACCCGGTCGCCCGCTCCAAACAAAGGCCTGAGAAATCAGGCCTTTCGTTTTTGTACAATCGAATCGAGAGTTGTTCTGTTCTTGCGTGGGTTCCGGAGCGAATTGGGATGCTGGGTATTCGAACGTCGCTGCGAGAGGAGTTGAGAGAATGAGTGGATTTAGTCTTCCCCTTTCAGTGCTTATTCCTGTCGGAGCTTTTCCGCTCGCTGTCTTGATTTTCTTCGGGCAGAGACTCGCGTTTCGTTTGTGGCACCATCTCGAAGTGCGCCGGGGTCGACCCATCGGCGGCGTTGAGTTGACGCGCGCGATGCTCTACCCCGGAGACATCGACGACGAGGAAGGCGAACGTCTCGCGCGCCCCTTGCGCGTGCTCGGGGTGGTTGTCTGGGGATACGGGATCCTTTTCGCACTGCTGGTCTTGGCGACCGATATTGGTGCGCGATGAGAGATCGTTTCTCTCTCGTTTTCGTGCGAAGGACTCGCTCGGCCGCGAAGACCTACTCCGCGCGAAGGCTTGTATAGAAACGGTCTAACCCGATCCGATACACGATATGAATCGTGCCTTCCTCGTCGATCGCGGCATTTCCGTACAGTACGCCGTTTTGAAGGATGGGGTCGAAACCGAGGGAGCCCGTTCGGCCTTCGTTGTCGACCCAAGTGAGTGAGCGCGCGTTCGCGTTCACCACGCTCGGCAAACAGTTCGGCACGCCCTCGCACTCCGGGTTCCGCACTCCGATGCGATCTTCTTCGAGGAGAATCGCGAGCCAGCCGCCGCCCTCTTTTCCGAAGATGCCGAGGGGGCGACGCGTCGGCGGGCAGCCTACGCCGCATAGAATTCGGTCGATGCCTTCAAAAGAGCCGCTGTCCGAACTTGCTACGAAGAGGTTGTTTCCAAAATCTCCGAAGATCGCGAGAGTCCCTGCGCTTGGTACGTTGGCGCCGTCCTCGCGCGAGAAAGAACCCACGCGGATGTCTTGGGCATTGGTCAGGACACGCGCGACGCCCCCCTGTGGGTGGTGCCAAATGACTTCGCCCGAGCCAGCGGTCCAAGCTTCCGGACCAAGAGGGCCTTCAACCATCTTGGTTTGCGTCTCCGGTCCCCATTCCGCGCGCAGCGGCACGCGATGCCAAACGCCGTCGAAGTAGAGGCGCTCGAGATATCTCCCGATTCGGCGGACGGCATGAACGTGTCCGGCCGCGTCGTAGATGACGCTCCCCTCATAGCCGCCGTACTTGAGTGACATCCCACGCGGGAACCACGTTTCGCCGTCCGCCTCCCAGAGCTGCACTTCCTCGCCTCGTGCCCAAAGGAGACGCTGCTCGCCTCGGAGCATCAGCGCTCCTGCGCCCAACGTCATTTCGAGTTCTTCCCATTCGACTTCACCCTCCGAGATATGCGCGATCCGGGGGTTCTCGCCGTCGTATCGGAAGAAGATTTGAGCTTCTCCTCGGGTGGCTGCGATCGACAATGCGATGTTCGCGGGCGTAATCTCCGGCGAGAGCGCACCGAGGTGGAGTGGTTGGTCGAATACGCATCCCCGAGTCGCGCAGTCTGGCGCCGTTGTTGTCGTGCCCGACGTGATAGGAATCGCGCCGGCTTCGATGACCTCGACCCCCTCGTCGTCCGGACGGGTCCAGAAGTCTCGGGGCTGCGGGCAAGGCGTCCGCGTATCGAGGACCTCAATGAGACCCTCTTCGCAGATCAGTCCGTAGTTCCCGCATTCTTCGGGAGGTGCTCCACCGATAAGGCAGACTCCTTCAAAGTCACACGCTTGGCCGACCTGCGAGAGTTCTCTCGTGTGGTCGCAATGGGTCGCGAGCTCTTGGGCCGCGAAATCTTGACTGTGACAGGCGAACGCAGCGAACGAGAGGGAAAGCGTCGCGATTTGGCGCCAGGTTGTGCCAACGAGGGAGAAGAACGACATGCGGGGCGCATTGTGCAAATGACGTTCCGCAAATGACGTTCCGCAAAT
>JAHDCI010000016.1:24478-51288 GCA_020629955.1 Myxococcota bacterium
ACGACATGCGGGGCGCATTGTGCAAATGACGTTCCGCAAATGACGTTCCGCAAATCGGAGGGCGCCAAGTCATGCGATCGCACAGAGTCGGGCGACGAGCCGACTTCGGTTGGGCACGTCGAGGTGGCGTCTGTTAGAACGAGGAGGTGTTCCGCGCTTTCTTACTTCTGTCACTATCGCTTTTATCGCTGGGGTGCCCCGAGTCGCGTGAGCTCGGCGACGGAGGGCTCGATGGTTCGCTCGACGCTCAACCGGACGCTCCGCCAATGCGTGACGGAGGCGGGCTTCCCGATACCGAGCCCGATGTATTCGTGGAGCCCCCGTGCGAGGAACTCCCGCCCATCTACAATTTCGATTGTGATCCGAACGACCCACGCAGCTGTCCTGCCGGACAAGGGTGTTACTCCTTCGCGGAGCCGCCGACGCGGAGATGCCAGCAGGAAGTCTTTATCGCGTCGTGCTTTTTCTCCGGGTCCGGTCGCCAAAGCGAGAGCTGCAGAGGGCATACCGATTGCGCTCCAGGCTTTCATTGCATCGTGACGGGCGCGGGAACCCAATGTGCGGCGGTCTGCGATCCGAACTCGATTGAGCGACAGTGCCCGCGAGGGTTGGTCTGCCGCGGGGTCGATGTACCCGGGGTTGGTGCATGTTTTTAAGAGCTCCTTTCGGTCTGCTCTTGCTCGCTCTGACCTCCGCGTGCGGATCGCGGACCAAACCCTTCATCGAGGAACTCCCGCCGTGCTTAAGCAATGCGGATTGTCAGGATGGAATCGCGTGCAATGGGGAAGAGGTCTGCCGGGAAGGGCGCTGCCGCGCGAGCGAGGCCATCGCGTGTGATGATGGCGACCCCTGCACCGAAGATTTCTGCGATGAAGAAGCCGGCGGCGCTTGTTCTTTCGAGCCGCTCCCCTTGGTCGACGCCGATGGCGACGGTTTTTTTGAAGCTGGGCTTTGCGGTGACGATTGCGATGATACTCGGGCCGACGTCTTTCCGGGGAGCTCCGAGAGCTGTAACGGTCTCGACGATGATTGCGATCTTCGCGTCGACGAAGGGGCCGATTATGAGCCGTCCGGGATGGAGTCGAGACTGACAAATTCGCTGCCGCCCTCGTCTCGAGGAGCGCCGGTTTGGAGTCCTCAGACGGAAACATGGGGCGTTACGTTTTCGGATGGTTCAAGCTCGGGGACCAGCGCGTTCTTCGTGCAGCTCGCGCCCGATGGAACGCCGATCGCTTCCGCGACCGAGCTGACGCCCGCGCTAGGGGACGCGTTTGCGCCGCGCATGGTCTGGGGGAACGAGGAATACGCTGTTGCCTGGGAGGACCGCCGCGATCGAGTTTGGGAGATCTACTTCAACCGATTGACGGCCGAGGGAGAGAAGCTTGGCCCGGATGTGCGGATTACGCGGACCGACGATTGGTCGATCAACCCCGATGTGCTCTTTACGGGAGGCGAGTTCGTTGTCGCTTGGCAGGACTGGCGGCACCGAACCTTCGCCCCGGACAACTTCGAAATCTATCTTGCCTTCTTGGATACGGAGGGCGCGATGATCGGTTCTGAAATCCGCCTTACCGATGATCGGGCCGCGAGTGAGTCCCCGCGGATGGCGATGGGCGAAAACGAGATTGGGATCACTTTCCTCGACACTCGCGAAGGTGAACCGGCGGTATTCTTCATGAGGGTTTCTCTTCTCGGCGAAGTCCTGCAAGAGCCGGTGCGCGTGAGCCCTGGCGGAACGTCGGCGGTCTTCCCAACCATCGCCTTTTTCGAAGGGGCTTACGCGTTGACCTGGCAGCAGGAGACGGTCCGCGGAGACATGGATATCCTTGGCGCGCTTGTCGAATCGGGAACGCCTGGGATGCCCATTACGTTGGTCGGTGGTGAATCCTGGTCTCGCGCGCCAGAGATTCTCGTAAGCGGCGAGTCGGTCTTGGTGGTCTATGGAGACGATCGCGTCGGCTTTTTCGATATCTGGTTTTCAAGATTCGACGGACGCTTCTCGCGACTTGGCACAGACACACGTGCGTCGTTCGGGGGAAGCGATAGTCTCTCGCCGGCGATTGGGATCGGTGGGGGCAATATCGGTGTTGTCTTCGAGGACCTTCGGGACGAGAACTGGGAAAACTACTTCACCACGCTTGGATGCGTTGGTCTTTAGCAAACGCGAGTCCCTAGAAAATGGGGCAAAACGCTGAATCTATTCCCACAGAACGAGCGTCTTTTCGCCTCCAGCGCGTGACCGCACGTCGATGTCCGGAAAACCTGACGGAGCCTTCACCTTTTCCGGGAACCAGAATCGCACGCCTACCTCTTCCGTTTTGAGGGACTCTCACGGTACAGTCCGCGGCTTAGGAACCTGCGTGCAGCCTGCTGCACGGGACCCGAAGAGAGGGCCGGTCGCGCGGCCGCACAAGGAGCGACGTGAAAGAAAAGCTGCGAAAATTCGATGAGGAGTTTGCGCGAGGAGAAGCTGCAATGGCGACCGTGGTGCTTTTGGCACTCGTGGTCGTGGCGGGGCTGCAGACCTTCTTTCGAAAATTCTCTGACGTTGGGCAAGCCTGGGCGAGTGATGCCCTGCACTCCATGGAGTGGGGTGACGCCTTCATGGAGCGCGCAACGCTTTGGCTCGCGATGCTCGGCGCCTCGTTGGCGGCCCATCACGATAAGCATATTGCGATCGACATCTTGCAGAAGATCGCGACGCCGATCGTTCGCGCGATTCTTCGCGGGACCGTACAGCTCTTTGCAGGGCTCACCAGTTTCTACTTCGCTCGCGTTGTCCTCGCGGCTCTGATCTCGAAGGCAAACCGCATCCCGACCGACTACGGCGTGTTCGACGATATGGGCGATACCGTCCACATCTGCGACGCGGCGGCCAATCAAATCCCCGATGATATGGCGGTCTCCTCGTTCTTTTGCGCCATTCGTGGTGGCCTGGAATCGGCTGGCGTTGTTGTGAACTCGCCAGAACGCGCGATGGACCTGGTGGTCCCCGCCATGTTCGCCGTGATCGCGGTCCGGTTTATCATCAAGGGCATTGCGTCGCTCATGACGATTCCCGACGGCGGGATCCACGAAGAAGAAGAGGAGGCGGTTGCTCCGCTCGCTGGCGATGAGGGCGACGCCGATGATGGCGCAGACGATGCCCACGAGAGCGAGGAAGACGAGAGCGCAGATCACCTCGAAGGAGATGACGCCGCCGATGAAGACGACGAGGATAGCGCCTCAGAGGATGCGTCTTCGAAGGAGGAGGAAGAATAATGGACGTCGCAATTATCGTTGCCATTCTCTTCTTGGCTCTTCTCGGAGCGCCGCTTGTCGCGGTGTTCGCAGGCGCCGCCATGGCGCTCTTCTGGCAGCTCGAAGACACGAGCATTACGGGCGCCGCCCAAGATATTTTCAGTGAGAAGTTCGCGGAATCTCCGCTGCTCGTCACGATTCCGCTCTTCACCTTTGCGGGCTACCTCATGGCAGAGGCGGGAACGCCCAAGCGTTTGGTTCGCGTGTCGCGAGCATGGTTCGGCTGGATGCCTGGCGGTCTCGCGATGGTTTGTCTTGTGGCGTCTGCATTCTTTACAACCTTCACGGGCGGTAGCGGCATCACGATCGTTGCGATCGGCGGCCTGCTTTACCCGGCGTTGATCAGTGAGAATTACCCGGACAAGTTCTCGCTTGGATTGGTGACGACCGGTGGTTCGCTTGGTTTGCTCTTCCCGCCCTCACTTCCAATCGTGTTGCTCTCGTTCGTTGCAGGCGTCGAAGTGGAGAAGATGTTCCTGGCCGGTCTGCTTCCGGGTGTCCTCACCGTCGCCACGCTCGCTGTCTACGCCGGCTATATTGGCGCGAAGACCCCGAATATCCCACGTCAGGCATGGAACCGAGAAGAAGCGTTTGCGGCCTTCTGGGAAGCGAAGTGGGAGCTTGTTCTCCCCATCTTCTTCATCATGGTTCTGGTGGTTGGTGTCCGTATCCACGAAGCGGCCGCGATGACCGCAGTCTACGTTTTGGTCATCGAAGTCTTTATCTACAAAGACGTTACGCTGAGCAAAGACTTGCCCCGCGTCATTCGAGAGTCGATGACATTGGTTGGCGCTATCTTGGCGATTCTGGCCACGGCGATCGGCTTTACGGGCTATCTGATTCAGGCGCAGGTTCCGATGGAGATCCTCGAGTGGATCCGCGAAATCATCACCGCCGACGACCCCGAGACACAGAAGATCATGTTCCTCCTCGCGTTGAACGTCTTCTTGCTCCTTGTCGGAATGCTGATGGATATCTTCTCGGCGATCGTTGTTGTCGTGCCGCTCATCCTTCCGATCGCGCGTGAGCTCGGCATCAACGACTACCATCTCGGGATCGTCTTCCTGTTGAACCTGGAGATCGGCTACATGACGCCGCCCGTCGGGTTGAACCTCTTTATCTCAAGCTTCCGTTTCGGAAAGCCCGTGACCGTGCTCTACAAAGCGGTGTTGCCCTACATCGGATTGCTTGTGATTGCGCTTGGTATCGTGACCTACGTTCCATCGCTCTCGCTGGCGCTTCTCGAAGAAGGCGCGGGAGATCACCCCGTTGCCGGCCAGCAACCCGACACGCCGGTCGAAGAGATTCAGCCGACGGAGCCGAGCGGAGGAGGGGGAGGTCTTGATGACCTCGAGGACCTCCTTGATGGCGACGACGGCGAACTCGACCTCGATGCGCTCGAAGGCGAATTGGACGACGGCGAACTCGACCTGGATGCGCTCGAGGACGAACTCGGTGACGAGCTTGGTGGAGACGATGGCGAACTCGATCTGGACGCCCTGGAAGCCGAGCTCGGCGACGAAGAGCTCGATGATGGGCTTGACGGATTGGAGGAGGAAGCCTCGGCGGAAGAGCCTGCGGTTGACGACTCAGCGCCGGCCGAAGGCACCGAAGGAGGGGGCGCGCTCGAGGAAGAGCCTCCGGCTCCAGAAGGCGCCGAATAGGCGACCCAACGATGAAAAAGCGCCGCGGATTTCCGCGGCGTTTTTTTTATTCAGGAGGTGAGTTCGCCCTCGAGTTCGCATGGGCCGTGACGCGCAGGAATCACCCATTTCATGGTTGGCTGTGCCTCGAAAGTGGGCGTTCGCTCGGACTACCAGCCCTCCGGAATATCGGGTTCGTTTCGCAGGTTTCGATAGGTTTCAGTCGTCGTATGTAGCGAGAGAGTGAAGCCCAAGAAGTAGGTGTGGCGCTGGGGCCGGCCGTCGCGCGGGCTGCGAAAACCGAAGTTCTGTCCGAGCGTTTGGATCCGGCCTAGTCGCAGCCCCACACCAAGCCAGTTGGGACCGACCCTCGTCCGGAGACCGATTCCAAGGGAGCCCGTTAGGAGTGCAGCGGATTGCGCGGTGTCTTCGGTGGTTGGACCTCCGTAGCCCAGCGCGAATCCTCCGTAGAGGTCGACACCGATACGCTCATTCTCTCGCGCGACATACCGAACATCCAAGATGGATTCGAGCTGAACGAAGCCGCCGCGTTCCTCTACGCCGGCGGTTCCGTGTTTGCCGCGGGCGATGCTCACGCCGACGTCAGCGAGCCAGCGTCCTTCGTCGTCCATCGGCATCGCTGCGCCGAAACGAATCACGAAACTATTGCCGCCCCCGCCAAGCCAGTTCGCGACGCCGAGTCGAATGAAAGGGAGAATGGAACCACGCATATGCATCAAAACCGTACCCTCGCCGTCGGTTAAGACCGGGCTGGTCTCTGGCGGTTCGTTATCGGCAGTGCGTTCGATGTTCATCGCGCCCATTGCGCTCTCCGTTTGAGCGAATGCCTTGGGATCGGGGTCGAACGCGAGCAGTGCAATCGTCGCCGCGCTCATTATCGAGCTCGGTGAAAGGAAGGTTGGAGGTTCAAGAGTGGTCGGCATAGTGGCTTTCGTGAAGTTGGAGGCGGACCTCTCCCATGCGAGAGTATTCTCCGTCGCGAGGGGTCACCCGAAAGAGGGATGCAGCAGCAGCGGCGGCCGGACGAAAGCGACTCCCTATGCTGGCCTCCGGACCGATACGTGATGTCGTTCGGGGGGCAGCGAACTATCGAGGCGCGTATGCGAACGTGAGCTGCGCAGCGAGCGTGTTAAGAAACGCAACGGGATCGTCCGGAGGATTTCGCCGGTTTCCGACAAAGCGGATATCTTCGCCGAGAGCGCGGCTGCGACGAATGCGAACGGTCAACCCAAGCTGGAAGTCCCCGAGAGAAACTTGGCCGCCGAGGCCAAGGGATGCCCCCGGCATGATGGTCCCTGGGCACTCGTCGCTATCCGGAAGCGGTGCGTGTTGCAAGGGGCCTCCCATGCGAGCGTCGATGCCTCCAAGGAGTAAAAACTGGGCGATGCCCTGGGGATTCAGAACGTAACGAACGTCGACGAACATCCCCATTCCAAAGAGAGGCTGATAGCTTCGAGTTGCTACCTCGTTCCATGCGCCTCCCCACAGAGTGACCCCGCCTTCTGCTTCCCAGTTTCCCGATGTTGTCACTGGGAACCGAACGCCCAGGTGGAGCGCCCCGAGGTGCGCCGCGCCACGGCTTCGTCCGATTCCGCTAGAGCCTTCGAGGCGAACATAGAGAGCGCCATCTGGATAGCCGGTGAGTGGGTCATGCGAAACGCTATCGGTGCGAAGTCCTTCTTCCCCCGGAAGCTCGTCGACCTGTGCGTCGACGGTCGGAACAAGACTGAGGACAAATGCCGAAAAAATCACCGCATGAGCGAAGCCCCATCGAGACCACGAGTGCTTTCGCTGAACCCCTACGTCTGCGTCCCCGCGGATCCCATTTGTATCGTGCTCAACGCTCGAAGGTGCCGAATGAACTCTAGTACTGCGGTGCGCCATGATGATCTTGCCTATTTTCGAGCGGGGGTTGTCGCCGTAGTGAAACCCCGAGAGAGATGGTGTTGATGAACGGCGCTGTCCCAAACGCGTTCCCGGAATAGCTGTAGGGAGTCTCTCCGATGGTGTCTCGCAACCGGCGTGCACGGACAGTGAAGCCGATGCGGAGACCACCAGCGGCGACGCGAACGCCGAGTCCTATCGCTCCCCCCACGTGCAGCGATGCGTCGGCACCGGACGATGACTCCGACGCGACGCCACCCGCGCCCAAGTAGAACTCTCCGAGTACGTAGAGCTCGGCGTGCTCGTTCGGGACCAGAATTCGCTGAACACTTAAGTATGGACCGAACATGAACCATGGCTCGCGCTCTCCGCGAATCCTTTGACGGGAGCCGTAAAGTGCGCTGAGCCCGAACTCGAAACGGTTCAGTGTGTTCGAGCCGAACAGATGGAGCCCGATCCGCGCCATTCCGAAGTAGCCGGCCCCCCGGCTGCTCAAAAAGCCGGTCCCTGCCTCAATCTCGAAAGACATCCGTGGGTCGGGCACGTCGTCACTGGGGGTACTCGGGATGGGCTCGACCGCATACCAAGCCTCCTCCAGTGGCTGTGTCTCAGGTGCGGTTTGCGCGCCGGCTTCGCTCGGTGCAGCCCCGGCCGCGCCAAGGAGGACGGCGAGCAGTGCGCTCTGAAAGAGCGGCGAGGTACCGGGAGCGTTCGAGTGCATCGGTAATACCTTTTCTAATGATTCGATGTATCGTCAAGGACGAATATTGGAATAAACGAATTATCGAAGGTAACATTCGGTTTGTTCTATGTTTGCTGCTCCCGCGTTCGGATGGTGCGCTATTCGGAGCGGCACGCGATGGTTCGGACACCTTGGAGGGGACGTTGTACGCCCTCAATATCCGCTTTGGGTTCGGCGGGTTCCGCCAATCGATTCCTTCGCGTGGGGCCTCGCTTTTCACGCGTCTCTTGGGGTGGGTGGGTTCACTGGCGCTGTCGAATCACGCGAGCGCATAATAGACTGCGAAATAAGGGTCGCATTGAATCACGGTGTTCCTATCACTCTGACCGGTGCGGGGCACGAGCAGCGCTCAATGAATTCGTTTCGGATTCATTGAGGAGAGCAAAGCGTCATTCGATGACGTGGAGCCCGAGCGATTCCGGATGTGGGTGCGTCTTGTCGGACCTTCGTGTAGCGGATGCTCCCCGCGGTGAATCGTGCATCAACGCTTAGTTCGGCCGTTTTGGCTCAAGCTGCTTGCGGCTATGTATAGAAATTATCTATGAAATATCAGTATCGGTATAGGCCGCGGTGGGAGGCCTTAAAACCGGCGTCGCGGAAAGGTTTTGCGTGTTCCGACTTCTCGGCCGAGGTTCCGTTGATCGTGACGACCATGGCGACAGCGCCGCGCGTTTGCCGGCTCCGCTTCTGACTTGGCGCGGTTCGAAAGGCGCGAACCAATGCTTTCATTCGATGCTCGTAGCCGTCGGTGCCCCGCTCAAGAAAGACGAGCATCTTGCCGCTCTTTCCGCAGTATCCGAGCGGGATGCCATCGAGAAGGAAGACGAGGTTTCCTGCGGTGCGTCGCGGCCTGCCACGTCCTGCGAGGGTTGGCCAAGGCAAGAGCGCCCCGTACGGGTTCGCCGGATCCGTAGCATCCAAGCAGATGACCTGTTCGCTGGTTGATGGAAGCGCCTTTGCGCGTAGTTCGGCAAGGTCCTGCGTATCGCAGAATTGAGTCGGTTCGAGGTCCTGAACAAAATAGCCCCGCCGGATTTTGCCGAGCTCTTCCATCTTTTTCAGGACTGGATAAATGGCGGAGAAGCCTCCCCGAATCTTTTCTGCCTGTCCCACCTCACGGACAACGACCCCGTAACGCTCAAGCAAGACCTCGCAATAGCGACGCGCTCGCAAGGTGTGTGAATGGCTGACTTCAGGCAGCAAGGACCACCGTCCTTCGGACGCCCCGCGCCGCCGTCTTCGTCCTCGATGGTGCAAGCTTTCCTTTTGGGTTCGGAGAGCCTTCAGAGAGTCGCACGTGACGATGCCAAGCGTCGCGAGTTCGCGCAGCTGGGAAAGGACCACGAACTCCGCTTGATCGACCGCACTCGCGAGCTCCGAGGCAAAGAGCGCCCCGCCACGAGCCATGGCCTTCAGGATCGACTCGGCCTCTGCTGGAGGATGATGCTCTTCGAGCGAGGCAAGCAGCGGGTAGTCCTCGCGTAGGTAGAATCGTACCTTGGGGTCGTTGCCTGCCGACACGCACCGCCAAACGACCTCGCCTTGCCTTACCAGGTCGTCGATATCGCGCACCATTGCGCCGGGTACGCGAACATTGAGAAAGCGATCGAGCGCCGAAAGCGTGATCGCTTGGCCTTGGGTCTTTGCCAAAGAGTCGAAGAGCAGATCCAGGTCGACGCCGCCGGTCTCGATTTTCGGAGTGCCGATATGGTGGCGCCGTAAGAGTTGCTGGCAAAAGCGTGCGTGAGAGACGGGCTTCACCTGCTTCTGCAGATGCTCGATCGAACGCCGGCGAAGCCTCGCAAGCACGGCATCGTCTGCGTATTCTGGAAGCGGAGAGCCTTCCGACCACGTCGCGCGATGCTCTGGAAGAATGCCGCCCTTTCGGATAGCGCTCTTTTGAACCAATGCCTCGGCGGCTTCGGCGAGCGCTGCCTTTGGGAAGCCGAAGCGAGCGGCCAAATCGTCAACGACGAAGGGGAGCCGGCGTCGCGCATATTGCGCGATGATGTCTTCGAGAGGGGAGGGCGGCTTTATCCTATCTTCCGGGGCGACAGATGCGGGAACCGAGACACCGAGCGCTTCGAAGCGACCCGCATCGCTCGACGCGAACCAATACCTTCGCCCGTTCATCTTCGCTTGAAACACCTCCGCCGTTCTTTCGAGCTTGGCGAGCTTGGCCTCGAGCCCATCGACCTCACGATAGCGAAACTCCGTTTCGGTGAGCGGCCCCATCATTCGCAAGTAGCCGGTGATATCTTCGCCGTCTCGGATGGGCAGTTCGTCCATTCGAAGTTCCGCAGCGATTTCGTCGATGATGGAGTCTTCGATCAGATCGCGGAGATCGGGGGAGCCAAGGAGCTCCTCAAGTTGCGCGTGGTCGAGGGTGAGCGCGTACGCCTGTCGTTCGGGGAGCGGAGCATCTCGGGTATAGAGAAATGCGGCCGTCTCTCGGAAAATCACCGAGTTCGCGAATGGGGATGCACGTTCCCCCCGGACTTCTTGAATGCTGATCTCGCCGCTCTCAATTGCCCGGAGGACGGCTTTTAGTGAGGGGAGATCAAACGCGTCTTGAAGGCACTCACGAAAGGTTTCCAGAATGATTGGGAAACCCGGGAAGTCTTTCGCGACTCGCAATAGCTGCGCCGACTTTCGACGCGTGACCCAGAGCGGTGTCCGCTTCCCAGGTCGGCGCTTCGGGAGAAGAAGAGCGGTTCCAGCAGCCTCTCGGAACCGAGACGCAAACTGCGCCGTGTCGCCGACGCGCTCGCGTACCTCTCGGTCGATCGTCGCGGAAGCGGGAAAGAACAGACTCGCAGGAAGGGCACCATCGATTTCCGCAAACCGGAAGATCACACCATCGTCGGTCCACGTCACATCACAATCGAGACCGCGCTCGTCGATGAGGACCTTCGAGATGGCCATCGCCCATGGGGCGTGTACAGGTCTGCCAAACGGCGTCAACAGAACGACGTAAGCATTGCCGACGCCGTCACGGAACTGTTCGAGGACCACGTTCTGATCGGAAGGAACGACGCGAGTGGCCTCCTCCTGCTCTCGTAGGTAGGCCATAAGAGAGATCGCCGCTTCCTCGTGCAGACCGTGCTTGGCACGAAGCTGAAGCTGCGCTTTGTCATCGCGCATGGCGAGCAAACTACGAGTTAGCTTTCCGATCGCTTGTCCAAACTCAAACGGGCGCCCGCGACCGTCTCCGAGCCAGAACGGGAGCATCCCCCGCTCCCCGGGCGCCGGTGTTACGAGTACGCGATCGGCTCCGATCTCTTCGACGCGCCAGGTGCTTGTTCCAAGAACAAACGTATCTCCGGCGGCGAATTCGAAGACCATCTCCTCGTCGAGTTCGCCGACGCGCGTTGGCTTCTTCGCTCCCGCGAGGAAGACCGGGTAGAGACCGCGATCGGGGATCGTTCCAACGTTTGTCACGGAGAGAAGCTTCGAGCCTTTACGGGCCTTTAGTGTGCCGGCGGTGCGGTTCCAGTCGAGTCGTGCGCGCAGTTCTCCGAAACGCTCCGAGGGATAGCGACCGCTTAGCATCTCGAGCACGCCATCGAACGCGGAGCGCGGAAGCTCTTCGAAAGGGGCCGCGCAGCGAACCAATGCATAGAGCGCCTCAACCGAGGTTTCAGGGCTCGAACACACGATCGACACGATTTGCTGTGACAGAACATCCAGCGCGTTTCGCGGGTAACGCGTCGATTCGACGAGGCCAGCTGCCGCGTGCTCGACAACGGTCGCGCACGAGAGCAGGTCGTGACGGAATTTCGGGAAGAAGGTTGCGCGGCTGAGTGCGCCCACCTGGTGCCCCGCTCGACCGATCCGCTGCACGCCAGAGGCGACACTGGGAGGCGATTCGATCTGCACAACATGGTCGACCGCGCCGACGTCGATCCCGAGTTCCAGCGTACTTGTGCAAACGATCGCCGGCAGCTCTCCATTCTTCAGCTGAGTTTCCACGACCTCGCGGATATCTTTCGCGAGTGAACCGTGGTGCGCCGCGGCCACGAATTCCCCAGCCTCTTCATTGAGCATGTCCGTGATTCGCTCGGCGAGGACGCGGCTATTCACGAAGACCATCGTCGAGGTGTTTTCGCGGATCGTGCGGAGGAGGGAGGGGATGATGGCGAGCCAGACCGATTTGGTTTCCTCTTCCCCCTTCTCAGCTCGGATTCGGGCTTCCCGTTCCGCGAGGTCCTGAAGGGTGGGTTCGACCTGAATCTCCATCGCCTTCTTCGAGGATGCGTTTAGAAGCTCCACCGGTCGCGGAGTTCGAGTTTCGGGATCGATTCCCCCAAGAAAGCGGGCGATCTCCTGTAGCGGACGCTGCGTTGCCGAGAGCCCCACCCGCTGCGGAGGTCGAGTGCAGAGCGTCTCAAGTCGCTCAAGGCTGAGCGCGAGATGCGTGCCGCGTTTCCGTGGGACAAGAGCGTGGATCTCGTCGATGAGAATCGTTTCGACGTTTTGCAGCGTTCGCGCGGCTTGAGACGTGAGCATCAAGCAAAGCGACTCGGGGGTTGTGATCAGAATTTCGGGGGGATTTCGAACCAGACGTTGACGTTCCGCCGGGGGCGTATCGCCCGAGCGAATTCCGATCCGGATCGGCGCGCAGTGCTCGCCCCGCTCCGCGGCGAGTTCTTGAATTCCTCGGAGCGGCGCCTGGAGATTTCGTTCCACGTCCACGCCGAGCGCTTTTAGTGGGGTAATATAAAGGATTTTTACCCCGGGAAGCCCGTTGGCCGGGGCTTTGGGAAACGCGAGCCGATCGATCGCGGAAAGAAACGCTGCGAGCGTTTTCCCGGAGCCCGTCGGAGAGAGCAGGAGGCACGATTTTCCAGCGGCAATTGCGGGCCAAGCCATCGCTTGGGCTCTCGTTGGGCTCGGAAAGTTCGCTCGAAACCAAGCTTGGGTACACGGATGCGCAAACTCGAGCGCGGAGGAGAGATCGATCATCGCCACTACGGGTTATCGCACGAAGCTGCGACAAGTTGCGTTCGAACCCCAAAACAGCGGACAATCGCATCTCGCGCGACGTCATCGACCTATTTTCCAAAATCACCGCGAATTCCTTCGGATTCGGCAGGTGGAAAAGTTTGCATACCCTTGCATCAGATGCGGGATCCGGATGAACTTACCTCTCAAAAATACGAATAATTCATGCACTTTGAATCTGCGTGCTACGGCGGATCGACGCTTGCATCAGGAACGCTTGGACCAGATCCACTGCCCAACCGCAACTCTGATGAACATCCCATCCCAACTTGAACTTGCCGCCGAGAAGCCCGCCTTCGTCGTGCGACGTGGAGACTCTTCGGAGTCGGGGTTCACGATTTTGGAGTTGATGGTCGTCGCCGCGTTTGTCGGAGTCGTGATGGCACTCGCCTTGCCGACGCTTGCTGGATCTCGTGCGGAAGCGAAGTCGAACGAAATCGCGCTCGACATCGTCCGGACGGTACGCCACGCGCGGAGCGCCTCCGCGGCGTACGGGCGGGCGCACTTTATTCGTTTTTCGGATGCGAACGATCGCGTCGATGTTTTCCGAGGCTTGAACAACTCTTGCCGTCAAGACTGGAGCGCCATCGTCGGCGATTGCGCGGGCAACCAGATGTGCATCGACACGATCGTGGCAACCGACCGGGACAACGGATCGTCGGAGTATCGGCTTCAATCCGATTCGGGCGACTTCTGCCTGTGCACCACGCCCACGGGCGTGACTTCGTGGGCGAACGATTGCAACAATCCGCGTCCGACGTTTTCGGAGTCGAATGTCTCCGGCGGCGTGAACGTTCAAGGAGGGTTCCTCGTCAATGTTCAACGCTTCCGAGAAGGCGTTGAAGAAGGGGTTCGCCGCCGGGTTCTGCTCCCACTCGGTTCCGATGCGAGGCTTCAGCGATGAGCGTGATGTGGAAGAAAGCACGCACGCGCGAAGGTTTCACCCTCGTCGAAGTGATGATGGCGATCGCGGTGCTCACCGTCGGTGCGCTCGGAATTCTCTCGCTGCAGCGCGCGGCGATTAACGGCAACAGCAACGCTCGTCAGATGACGACGGCGACAACGGTTACGCGCAGCTGGATCGAGCGGGTTCGGCGGGACGCATTGGGTTGGCAAAACAACGCGATGTCGGGAGTTCGAACGACGGAATACTTGGTTTCGCTTCCGGAAGGCCCAGGAACATCGGGCTGGGTGACGCCGCCGGTCAGCGCGCTCACGGGCGCTTCGCCGGCTTCCGACTGGTATGGCAACGAAGTTGCGACCATCGCGGATGGCCGCTTCTGCACGAACCTCCAGTTGACCTGGGTTGTCCCAGGCGAGCTGGTTCGCGTTGACGTTCGAACTTGGTGGCCGAAGCGGGGCGCCTTCGACGACCGCTTTGCGGGATGTGCGGTTGGACGTGAGATCGCGGTGACCAACGAGCTCGAGGCGGCAGACGTACCGAGCCTGCACGCCGTGTACGCATCGACCACCGTGCGCTGGATGGGGCCAACGCTATGACTTTTGTACAGCGCAGCAGAAGACGTGCTACCGCCGGCTTTACGCTGGTCGAGTTGATGGTGGCGCTCACCGCTGGCCTGCTCGCCATTGCAGCGGCCTACACTTTGAGCACTGCATCTTCGCGTACGTTCCACGCGCAGCAACGAATCTCGCAGACACAAATGTCCCTCCGGATGGCGATGGAACAGATTCGCCGCGACGTTCAGCGTGCCGGTTTTGGTGGCATCGCCAACACGCGGACCGCTCGTATGTGTGCGAACGTCGCGCCGCCTGGTGGGCACTTCTCCATGATGGAGTTTGTCGATTCGGGGAGCACGGCCGCGCTCCCGAATGCGGCCGTGAACCGCACCGAAGCGGACTCTCTTATCCTCACTGGGAACTACGTGACCTCGGATGTCTTCTATGCCCAGGACGCGGGACCGAGCATGGTCCGTGTACAAACGCAGTGGCAGGGGTTCCGGCGTACCTTCGGCGTTCCGACCAATAGCGACTTCTTTGAAGACGTCTTTCAGCCTGGACGAATGGTGCACCTTCGTACGACCGGGCGACGACATTTCTTCGCGCAGATCGTTGGTTCGTCGGGTGCGAACGCGACCGTTCGCTTTAACCCTGGATTTCAGTGCGCTGGCGAACGGACCACGCAAGCGATGATCTCGCCGATGTCTCGGGTTCGCTACCGCGTTGTGGCGCCAAACGCCACTTTCGCAAATCTCTCGACCGCGACCGACGATGCGCGTGGGCTGACGAACGCAATCTTGATCCGCGAAGAAGTCGACTTCGACGACAACCCAATCGCGGGCACCGAACGAGTTGTGATGGAGTACGCGGCGGGTCTCGACTTTGAGTTTGTGGTCGACAACAACGTGACGCCTGGCCTGCCCCCGAACTTCCAACGGGAGCCCGCGGTCGACAACCCTGGCGCCGCCGACCCGGCTCCATCCGTCGATACGAATGCAGAGCGCATCCGTTCGGTGATTGTCACTCTCTCCGCGCGAACCGCCGATCACGATCGGGAGTTCCCCTGGGTTGAGCGTGAAGCCGGGCAGCCTTTCTCCCGCTACCAAGTCAATCCGGCCATGTCTGGTGCGGCCCGGGTGCGCACGATGCGCACCGAAATCTTCCTTCCGAATGGAGGCGCGAACTGATGACCCATTTCACCCGCCGACAGACGAACGCATCCGAAGAGGGCGCCGCGATGCTCGTGGTGATGTTTATCCTTCTCATGGGCACCGCGACTGCGCTCTACGGTATGCACTCGACTTCGTTTGAGATGCGCGCTTCGGGACACTCGCGACGTGCGATGCAGACCCAATACGTCGCGGAATCCGCGCTTCAGGCGACGGCCGCGTATTACAGCCAAATTGGTGGAGCACACCAAGATCCGAATCTTCAGCCGGGTGCCCCCGGAGTTGACTTCGCACCGTTCGAACCGGCACCTCTTGCCGGAACGCCGATTACGCGGAAGTACCAGAACGATTTCGATCGACTGTTTGCTGGGGGCGCAGGCACTACGCTTGAGACGGCCTCTTCGGTCGGTCCGCGTCAGTCTTGGTCTGCCGGCGCCATTGTCGATGTGGTTTCGCTCGGTGAGAACAATATGGCCGAAGCCGGGCGTGACGTCGCGCGCAGCGGCACCACGGTCGTCGCAACGTCTCGCGGCCGCATTCGACTCGGCGACCGGTTTGACACCCCCACCGACGTGACCAGCGGAATCGAAGGTGACCGCGGCTGGCACGAGAGCGCGATCGATGCCCGCGCCATCATGAATACCCCGGGAGACCCCTGATGAAGACTTCGAAGGAACTCCTGGCTCAAAACGATCTGACAGCGGAAATCCTGGCCCCGCCTGTGAGAGAAGAGGAAACAATGAACCGAGTGAGAACGTCTTTGGTGTTGGTGCGCGCGCTGCTTTGTACGGCGCTGCTCTTCGCTGGACTTGGCTATTCGAACGATGCGAGCGCGCAGAGTCCGGATATCCGGGAGATTGCACCCACGGTGCTTCTTCTGATGGACACCTCAGGTTCCATGGAAAAGCTTGGCAACTGTCAGTGCTCGACGCCGACGTGCGAAGAGTGTCTCCCAGATTGCGGTTCCCTCTCGCCTGAGCGAAACCGGTGGAACACGGTCGTCGAGTCTTTGACCGGCACGATGAACGAGTACCGCTGCGTACGTCGGAATCGAAGCGAGGCGAGCTGGAGTGGTCGCTACGACTACCGCTATTACCTCCCGCACATCGAGCGCCAGATGGCAAGCCAGGAACCGGACGGTATCCTCGACGTGTACCGCGACCGAGTTCGTTTCGCCTTTATGTCCTTCGATGCGACGAGCACATTCACCGGCCAGGGTGAGTTGATGCCGCGCCGTGAGTTCGAAGCGCGTCTCCCCGAGAGCTTCACCCGCCCAGGCGGCTTCTCCTACGGTGAAGCCCGTCCGTTCAGCTTCCCCGGCTGCGGTGAGCCGTACATGATCAATAACGGCATGCGCAGCGAGTCGGCGGAGAACGGCCAGATGGTTTCCGTCGGTGGCTCGGACCTCGCCGCTCCGGAACTTGCCGGCATCAACGAACAGATTCAACAATCACTGCTCACCGTTCGCCCCTTTGGCGCCACTCCGATCGCCGGCATGTTGGAGGACGTCCAGTACTACGTTGAAAACCACGTCGATGTTCGCGAATGGAGCGCTGTTGGCGGCGTTGTCGGTGGTGATCGCTTTCACTCCTGCCGTCGCCGGTACGCCATTCTTCTCACCGACGGTCGACCCAACCAGGACATGCGCGGCGCTCCGTACAACTGCGACGCGCTCGCGGCCGGTGTGGGCGAAGGCGGTTGCCCCTACGATACTTCCGTGAACACGGCCGCACGCCTTGTCGCAGATGGCGTCGTCGAAGGTCTCTACGTCGTTGGCTTCAGCGTTAGCCCCGAGTCCTGCCCGGCTGGTGACGCTGAGTGTCGCGCCGACGCAGACCAGGTCGTCGCTGACCTCAACGATCTCGCGGCTGCAGGCAACACCACGGAAGCCATCTTTGCGAACAATCGCGAAGAGCTCGACGAGGCGTTGGTCCGTATTCTCGACAGCGCTGCCCCCGGAACGACGACGCGTACCGTTCCCGCTTTTGGCAACGTCACCTCCACCGGTACAAACTCGGGAGCGCAGCACCAGTTCAACACCGGATTCCAGGTTTCGACCGTTCCGGGTGAACCGTGGGAAGGTGTCCTCGAGCGCCGCCGTTTCGAATGCGAAGGGCTGGATGTTGTCCGCCGCGATATTGAGGACCGTGATCGGTTCCACGTTCAGCTTCGAGACCAGACCGACCGACGTCTCTACACCGTCATCCCGCCGATGGATGCGACGGGTGCCGTTCCCGATCACGTTTCGACTGCCGCGATGTCGGCGGACTTGCCTCCGGCGCTTCCACGACCGGTGGGTGAGACGGGCGAGAACGTTGGCTGGAGCGAAGGCGTCACCAATCGCATCGACTCTGGAAATAGCATGCTCGCGTGGCAGCGTTTCGGGATCCCCGCGGACCGCCCGGCAGATTGGCGCGCGGAGCGTCGCACCGACATTATCGATTGGCTTCACGGCGACCACACCGACCGCGCGAGTAACCCTCTCGGCGCTATCGTGCACTCCTCACCGGTGGTTGTTTCCGCCCCCCAGCAGGATGTGCCGGATGACTCGTTCAACGCGTTCCGCCAGCTCCCGCAGGTCGCGGGCCGTCCGACGATTCTTTATGTCGGAACGAACGACGGTATCCTTCATGCGTTCGCCGCGGACGACCACACGTATCCTCCTGGTCACGAACTCGCGGGCACAACGGTGGACGCGGGTACGGAGCTTTGGGGCTTTATCCCTCCGATGCTGCACAACCGCATGAACAGCCTCATGGCAGGACATCAGTGGATGACCGACGCGACCCCCGTTGTGAAGGAAGTCTTTGACGCGCGGCCGCTTGGGAGCAGCGTCGACGCGGCGCGCTACCATACGGTTTTGGTCAGCGGTTTCCGCCAGGGCGGCACGGGCTATTTCGCGATGGACGTATCGGACCCAACCCATCCGCAGTTCCTGTGGCAATTCTCGCACGAGAGCTTCGGTCAGACGTACGCCGAGCCGCATATCCTTCAGGCGCGTGTTGAGATTGGCGGCGTGGCCCACGAGCGTGGCATCGTGCTTCTTCAGGGGGGATACGCTGCCCCCACCGGCGGCGCATGCGAAGCAGAGACAGACCATCGCCCCGAGCGCACCGAACGCGCTGCGACCGGCCCGCGTCGGAACCGGCGCTGCTGGGGAACGACGGGCCGCTCCCTCATCGCGCTCGACCTTTCGACCGGTACCGTCCTTCGTGAGTGGGGACCGGATGACCTCGGCGCTCCGGTCACCGGCGGGATGGCCTCCTTCCCAGCAGGGATTGGTGCCATCGCCTCTCGCGCGTTCTTCAACGACGCGGACGGCATCATGTGGCGTCTCGATCTCTCGCAGCCGCGTCCGGAAGATTGGGCCATCCGTCCATTCCACGACATGTTCCACGGCCGCGGTTGGGCGGGCGGACAGCCGGCCTACAATGCCCCTGTCCTCTCGGTCGACGATAACGATAACCTGATCGTCCTTCAGGCGACGGGCGACGTTGACCATCTCGAGGACTACACCTCGGTAAACCGCGTTGTCTCCCTCCGAGAAGAAATCGATTTCGATGAGTCGGGCGACGTCACCAACGTCACGGCGTACATGAACTGGGAGATCACGCTTGAACCGGGTGAGCAGGTGACCGGCCCGCTCGATCTCTTCGACTCAAAGGTGTTCTTCGGAACGTTCCGCTCGATGGAAGATCCTGCCAATGCCTGTGACTTTGGATTCAGCCGACTCTGGGGCGTCGAATACCTTCGGGACAACGAGAGCGAAGGTGGCGCAGCGACGGAAGCTCGTCCGGCACTCGAATCGGTCGCCGGCTCTGGCGTCTTTGACGTCACCAACATCGGCCCCGAGACGGATGGAAACCTCGACAACCGTCTCATCATGGGCGTCAGCGTGACGCGTCGTCCGACGTGTCTCGATACTCGAGAAGCGACGGAAACGGACCCGTATTTGGGGTCTCGTCAGACGTACCGCGTCGACCGAGCGGCACCTCCGCAGTACCAGCTCAGTGCGCTTCTCAGCGGTGGCGAAACGGGCGGCGCTGGCGGCGGCGCAGTGCAGGAGCTCTCGCGCACAATCACTCCGCCGATCTCCTATGTTGAAGTGACGGACTACGTTCCCGTCGTTGAATAACGGCCGAAGAGAACTCCGAAAGGACGAAAAAAGCGTCGCGAGAGCGACGCTTTTTTCGTTCAGGGTTGATTCGTAAAGTCGACGCTTATTCGGGAATTGGTCGCAGGGAGATTTGCATCGTGGTCGTTCCTGCGGGCAGCTCCAGCTCGAGGTCGTGGGGAAAGTAACCACTCGCTTCGACCGTGATTCGATAGCTGCCGGGGCGGGTTTCATGAGGGGCCTCGGCGAGGGTCTCGCCAGTGCCGACGAGGCGATCGTTGACCAAGATTCGGGCGCTCGGCGGATCGCTGACGACTTGCAATCGCGCAGGTGTCCGCCGCACTCCCTGCAGACCGCAGCCAGCCGCGAGCAACGCGAATGTCATCATCGCCCCACGCACAAGCTGGCGTCTTGTTGTTTGCTGCGAGTCTTGGAAAGTGGAGGTCCTCATTCTGAGCACCACGCTAGCCCGATATTCGGAGCCGTCGAGAGGGAAAGTCGGTAGCGAGCGACGACTCCCCCGTCGACGAGCGGCCGCGAGGCAATACGCCTGAGGTGTTCGTCCACCCATGCGTGGGCGCGAGCGGTTGCTGGTGCTGAAGTGCGGTGCGTCGCCAGGTGCGCATCTACGAATCGATGGAGCTGCACACGCGCCTGCTCCTCAGCTCGTTCGCGTGAGGACAGCCGCCGCGCCTCGAGCTGGTTTGCATTCACATCTCCGGAGACGCGAACCGTAACCTCGATGGTCTGTCCCTGACAGCGTGCCGGGTGCACTCGGACTGGGGCTCGCTGGGCGTGTGCGAGGCTTGACGCGATGGCCAACGAGAGCAGCGCCCATTTTGTCGTTTTCATTCCCATTCGATCGTCGCCGGCGGTTTTGAGGAGATATCGTAGCAGACCCGATTGCAGCCCCGCACCTCGTTGATGATGCGCGTCGAGATCTTCGCGAGGAGTTCGTAGGGGAGGCGCGCCCAATCGGCGGTCATTCCGTCCTGGGACTCAACCGCGCGTATCGCGATCACCCAATCGTAGGTGCGTTCATCGCCCATCACACCGACCGTCTTCACGGGAACGAGAACACAGAAGCTCTGCCAAAGAGATTCGTAGAAACCTGCGCCGCGGATCTCTTCGTCGAGGATCGCGTCTGCCTCCCGAAGAACTCGTAGCTTCTCAGCGTCGATCGCTCCGGGACACCGGATCGCGAGTCCTGGTCCGGGGAAAGGTTGTCGCCACAACACGTCATGCGGGATCCCCATCTCGGCGCCGACCTCGCGGACTTCATCCTTAAAGAGGAGACGGAGCGGTTCGACGAGCTCAAGCTTCATGTGTTCCGGGAGCCCGCCGACGTTGTGATGGCTCTTGATCACCACGCTTGGTCCCTTTGTTGTCACGCTCTCGATGACGTCCGGGTAGAGTGTCCCCTGCACCAGAAAGTCCGCGCCGCCGAGCTTTTTCGCTTCGCGCTCGAAGACCTCGATGAAGACTCGACCGATGGTCTTTCGCTTCTCTTCTGGATCGTCGAGCCCATTGAGTGCGTTTAGGAATTCCTCGGCGGCGTCGACATGCACCACGTTCAGGTTGAGGTTGCCATCGAACATCTCCATGACGCGCTTCGCTTCCCCCTGACGAAGCAATCCGTTGTCGACAAAGACGCATGTCAGGTTCTCACCGATGGCTTGGCTGACCAATACCGCGGCGACCGAGCTATCGACGCCGCCGCTTAGGCCGCAGACTGCTCGGCCTTCTCCCACTTGGGTTTTGATGGCTGCGACCGTGCTCTCGACGAAGGCTGCTGGCGTCCAATCGGGCTTGGCGTCAGCAACCTCAAAGAGAAACGCGGCGAGCAGTTCAAGGCCTCGCTCGGAGTGAGCCACCTCGGGGTGAAACTGCACTCCATAGAGGCGTTTTTCTTGGTTCGCCGCGACGGCAAATGGGCAGCTCGGAGTGTGAGCGAGCCGCTCAAATCCCTCCGGCAGCTCCGCAACTCGGTCGCCATGGCTCATCCACACGTTGAGCTCTGTTTCGCCTGCGAAGGGGGCGAGAATTCCGCGCGCACTTTCGAGCTTAATCGTCGCGCCGCCGTACTCGCGATGGTCGCTCCGCTCCACCTTTCCGCCGAGGAGGTGCGACATGAGCTGCATCCCATAGCAGATCCCGAGCACTGGTAGTCCCAGCTCGAAAAGCTCCGCGGGGACCGTCGGTGCACCATCGCCAAAGACGCTCGCGGGTCCGCCGGAGAGAATGACCGCACACGGGTCGAGGTCGCGAATCTTTTCGAGGGGCATCGAGAAGGGGTGGATCTCGCAGTAGACGTGCTGCTCTCGGACGCGTCGCGCGATGAGCTGCGTGTATTGAGAACCGAAGTCGAGGATCAGGACGGGACGCATGCGCGGGGGATACACGAGACGCTCGAAGGTTGCCACGTGGGGGTGGAGACTCTTGTTCCCCGATCGGAAGTTCGGGTGGCCAGCTGGGGGTCGACTTTGCGCCGAACGCGGGTAAAACGTGGGAGGAAATCACGGGAGGGGCCCTCGAAACATGGACTATGACGAGTTTGTGACACCTCCGCGGCGATCGCCCAATTGCGGAACACCTCGTGCATACGAGAGCGGCATGAAACTTTTGAAAAGCGCATCCCTGCTCCTCCTCGCCCTCTCGATCGCGTGCGCCGCGGAATCGAAAGGGACCGAAGACGACGCGGACTTTGTGGCCAACCTCGATGAGGCGAAAGCGGACTCGTTCCGGAATCCGACCGAGCATGGAACACTGATCTTCGGCCTGGAATCTCGCGCCTCTCTTGAAGATGAGATGCTCTTTCACAACTGGCGCTTCGATCTGAGTGGGGATGCGGATGTTGATCTTCGTGTCCTGATCGACACCCCCAACCTCGACACCGTGATGTACCTCTATCGCCGCGATCCCGGCGAGACCCGATGGGGGCGCTACATCGAACGCAATGATGACGCGGAAGACTCCGTTGGGTCCCGCATGCAACTCAACCTCGGCGCTGGCGAGTATTCAGTGCTTGTGAAGGGCTACAAGGCGGCGCTGCGTGGCGACTTCCGGATGAGCGGGACTTGTGAAGGTGAGGGGTGTTCGAGCCTTGAGCCTGGCGAGTGTGATCCGAGTGTCTACGCGCCCCTGCCGGAGACCGACGATTGTGATTACGATCTCATCGCTGCAATGGCTGGCGCCGCTATCGGGGGAGACAGCGCTGAGGTCGCGCTCGCGGACCGTTGCCCGCTTCCCACTCCCGCGCGAAATGCGCTTGAAGCCTATGTCGATTTTGTAGGCGGTGAAGATGCGTTTAATGAGTACTTCCAGTGGGACTACGACGAACCTGCGACGGCCGAGATGAGCTGGCAAATCCTCGACACCGGAGCTTTCGTCGTCTCCGTTGATGGTGGCGGCGATGAAAACGCGATGGACTTCATCGTGGACGCGGCAGGAGTCGTGCTCGCGAGCTATCACCACAACCAGAGCCCGAGCTTCGAAGCGTGCGGCGCCGAAGATACGGAGTGCGGCATTCTCTACATCACCGAGATGGCTCGTCCGGACGTGGTGACGGAGGGACACGAGACCAACATCAACCCTGGAAATGCAGCAGGCGGACTGCCCTCATCGGCCGTGCTAGCGGTTGAGCTCTTCTTCGAAGAGAACGAGCTCGACGAGGAAGATGAAGTCGAGGTTTGGTACACCTCTTGGGAGGGCGCCTGGGAGGCTGACAATGTCTCGTCCGTTCGAGTCGAGAGCGCGACTGCGGGTGCAACCAACTACGAGGTCGCCGTAGGGGAGGAAAACTGGCTGATTTCGCGCTCCAATGATGAAGGCCCTTACAGCTTTCTCTGCGAAGCGATCTAGAATCCGATCTGATACAAAGCTGCGGGCCGCTTCTTTCTCAAGAGCGGCCCGCTTGCAATTGGTCGTGCTATCGCTGGCGCTTTCGGCTCTCCGAATCGAGCCCCATCGAAAAACAAGTGCTCAGGAACGGTCGTAATCGATGGGCGTTGCGCCTCCTGATCTTCCGCGATTGCCGGTCCAGAAAAGAAAGCGCGGCCGGCAGAAGGTGAGACTTGACGCGCAGCGCTGGGCCTGTGCAAATGGAGGTATGTCGGATGAAATCGTATTGGGACCGGACGTCTATGTGAATGCCTCGGTGGCGCTAGGGAGCGCGCCCGAACATGTGGTTCGTCGGGTGTTGCGGCCAGGCCAAAAGTCGAAGACAAGCGCGTGGATTCTCTCCACCGTCGAGTCGATGCTCTCTCAGCTCGATGCCTTCAAGAAAGAGCGCGTTGATGAACAGATGGAGGTCATCGGTCGGTTCGTGGAAGTCTGCGACAAAGAGGATCGAGCGTCGGACTCATGGCAGGAAGCGCTCATCGCGGCGGCCAAGGCTGCAAAGGTGAAGCGTGTTGTCACCGACCACCCAGATCTCGCGGACGTTGCGGAAGCAGAGGGTATCGAGTTCATCTCTTCCGACGCGTGGCTCGTCGAAGTGACCACGCCGCCGCCGCCGCCCGGGACCTGATCTCGGTCCGGTCGGTGTGAACATTTTCTCGCTCCTTTCCGATCACCTTCGGGGCTCCTCGATGGTTTTGATCGGCGCGTCGCTCATCGCGTGCGGAGGTCTTCGTCGTCCCGTGCAGAGCGCGATCGATGCACGGGACCTCCATGGCGCTTCTGCTGCGTATGAACGCTTTCGTCACGCCGACGGAGCAGACGATGAGCTGCTCGCCTCAATCGCAGAACTCGCGCTTGAAGAAGCAGCGATGGGCGAAGATGAATTGCTCGCGCGGACTGCTGTCATGCAGCTTCGGAGTGCGGGGAACGCGGGGCTGCCCGCGCTTGGTCATATTGCGGACGCAGAGGGCGTTACGGAAGCGCGTGCGCTCGCACTTGCCCATCTTGTTCGGCGCGGCCGGGAAAGCTACCGCGGGTATCTCTTTTCTCTGCTTGAATCTTCAGACCCGAAGATTGCGGCCGCGGCGGTCATCTCATTACGCGCGGAGGAGGACCAGGAGCGTCTTGTCGCACTTCTTGAGCAAGGACCGACAGAGGTGCGTGAAGCCGCGGCTCGGCGCCTCGAATCCGGAGATGAATCGCTTCTTCCCGCGCTGACAGAGCGGGCACGGAACGACCCAAGTCCGCGAGTTCGCTCGGCAGCGGTCCGAGCTCTCGCTGCGATCGGTGAGGGCGCCGCTTCGGTGCTCGTCGACCGGATGTCAGACGAGGATGGGACGGTTCGAGCAGCGGCGATCCGTGCGCTCTTCACTGCGTCGCTTGAACAAGCGACGACGCAAACTCAGCGTTTGGTTTCCGTGCCAACGTGCCGGGAAGGGGTTGAAGCCGCGCGGCTCGCCATCCTCCGTTCGATGACGCCGCGGGCGGGCGATGACTCAGGTGTGTTGGTCACCGAAGAGCTTGCGGCGCGCGCCAGAGAATATTTGCATTCGGCCCTTCGTTCGCCCGATCCCATCGACCGCTCACAAGCCGCTGTGGCACTCGTCTCGCTGCCGGAAAGCGATGACTCCTCCGCAGCGCTTGCTGCTTCGCTCGAACGCGAGACCAATCCAGTGGTTCGCCTCGGGCTCGCTCGAGCGCTTCGCCGGAGCTCTCTTGACGAGCTCGCGAATGCGACGCTCCGTGAGCTCGTCACGGACGACAACGCGAACCGCTCTCCGATGGCCAGTCTGCAAGCCGCACTCCTATTGAGCGCCAACGACGAAGAAGCGGCGCTCTCCCATATGGAGGCGGTGCTTGCGGGTGAGAATACGTTCTTGCGAAGAATCGCGGCGCGTGGACTCGCCAAGGATGCAGCGCGTCCCGACGAAGCGCGCCCCTTTCTTCAAGATGAAGACCCGATGGTCCGCATTTACACGGCAGGCGGTATCCTCTCCGGCTTAAACGAGAGGCTTTAGTGCGTAAAAGGCCTTCTTCCGCCGGGAACGCCGATCCACGCCTCGCTTTTCCTTGGATATACTCGGCCGGCGTGCTGTTCCGAATCCCCGCACTCGTCCGCTATTCTGCAGGCGCGTCGCCGGGCGATTCTTCGCTCTCCGAACGCGTAAAAGGGTAGGCCAGCTGTCCTAGGAACGTGCTCGGCAGAGGTTTGGTCGTCCCGTATTCCTTCGGCCAGTGGTCATCCGGCAGGTGAAAGCTGCCGAAGAGCTTGTCGAGAAATGCGAAGTGAATCGCGTAGTTCGTATCGATTGCGGGTTTGTCCCGGCTGTGGTGCCAGTGGTGAAACTGTGGCGTCGCGAAGATGTGGCGAAGCGGTCCAAAGTTCCAGCTGACGTTTGCGTGAATGAAGACGGCCTGGAATGCGGCGATCACCACATAGGTATCGAAGGCTGGTTTGGCGGCGGAGAGCAGGAAGAGGGGAACCGTCACGAGTGAGCGATCGACCAAGATTTGAACGATATGATTTCGCGAGCCAGCGAGCCAATCCATGGTTTCGGTACAGTGGTGGACCGCGTGAAAACGCCACAGCGCCGGCACCTCGTGAAACGTGCGGTGCACCCAATACTGAACAAGGTCGGCGGCGAGCATCAGCAGAAGCACCTGAACCGGAATCGGGAGGCTCTGGATGCCCTCACGGAGGGTGTCGTTCTGAGCCCAGCCAAATGCACGAGTGGCGAAGGTATGACCCGCGATCAAAAAGACCGAAATGGCCAAATGATTAAATGCGAAGTACCAAAGATCGAGGCGCCATTCCGGCCGCAGAATCGGTTGGTCGGCGTACTTGGGCCAGAGCTTTTCAATAAACACAAAGAGGATGGTGGAGCCGAGGAAGTCGAGAACCATCCAATCAACGCCGAGCGCGAAGTTGCCACGGATATCTCCGATTTCCACGTTCCAGCCGCCGAGAAGGTAGGCGATGCCGCAGCAAACCAAACCGACGGCGCCCATCCGTTTTCGGCGGTTGAGGACAAATGTGCCGAGCCCAAAGACGACGGAAGTCATCCATCCCGCTCGGAGAAGCCATCGAAGAACATCGACGTCGTAGCTCTCTCGAAACTCCGGCGTTGTGAGATAGCTCGGAAAGATAAAGCAGAGCACCGAAGCTAAGCTGAGGATGCCAAGGGTTGCTGAGATATAGCCGCTGATGCGTCCTTCCCCAGGACGGAACGCCTTTTTCTGATCGTACTCCTCGGTGCGCTCACCGTAGGAGTACTGTTCGTTCTCGCTTGTCTCGGGCTCCGTTTCACTCACGGGGGGATACTATCGCGAACGCATCGTCGATGACCAACATCCTGTGTATCCCTATCTGCTCTCCCGGTAGAGATAGACCGCGCCCGAATCCTCGGCGCTTTGATCTGTCCTCGCTGGATTGATTCCGGTCGCGTTGGTGGCGTCACCAGAGGCGCCAAAGGCTCCCCATAGTCCGTCGTCGCTGAGTGAGGCCGAAGTGCCTACCGTCGCCGGAGCAGAGAACATTGTGTTTTCGCCCCGGTTAAAAATCTGCACAACGGAGC
>JAHDCI010000182.1:0-1139 GCA_020629955.1 Myxococcota bacterium
CGTTTTCGGCCGAAGAGCTGCTCCGTAGCTTGCAATCGGTCGAGGATCTGTTCAGCGCCAAGAGCGGTTCGAATCGCAAATGCGGTATTGAGAAAAGTCGGCCCAGGGGGCTGTCCCGGCAACACCCAGGCTTCGCTCTCGACGACGCGCGCGCGACGAAGCACCCGTAGGCCGATATGGTTTAGCCAAAGCTCCGCTCCGCGCAGGATGGCGGCTCGCGAGCCAAGGTTGGACCCGGCGCCGATGATGACCTCCCGAAAACGGAGGTCAGAGCGTACGGTCTCATCGGCCGTTCTGCGCGCGCCCCGGCTCCATCTCTCGGCGCTCCATCTCTCGGCGCTCAAAAGCGACTCGGCGCTTGGTGCTCTCGCTCGCTTCAGCGGACCGTCATTTCGTGAATGAGCCATCGTTCGCCACGCTTGCGCAGCCCGAGGGTCACGTCGAGCGGACCTTCTTGGTCGCGAAGCCGAACGGCGACCGTCGCGTAATCGTCCGCGACTTGCACGTTCGACTGAATCGTATCCAGATCTCCTTCGGCAGCATTTCGAATGGCGTCCATCGCGAGCAGCTCATCTTCGAAGATTTCCCGCTCACCGAAGAGTCGCGCCCGGACCGACTGGCGCTCCGGCTCAAGATAGAGCGCGATCGCATCGAATCGGCTTTGGGGATCGGCACCGATCGCGTCGGCGAGTTCTTCGAGGGATTCTTCCTCGGTGGTCACCAACGCATCCGCGAGTGCAACGGTCGAGATGAGCAGCGTCATTCCAGCGAGTGCGGGAATCCACCAGCGCGAGGCGTTGGTCTGAGGCGTTGGCTTCAAGTTGCGTCGTGACGTGTTGGACATACGGGTTCAACAATGCAGAACGCGTTCCAATCCCGCTTTTATGAAAAATGCGCGAATTTTCACCTCCGCGATGCCGCTCCAGCTGACAAACTGGCAGTGCTCATCGCCGCTTGATGTCAATCCCGTCAGAGTTGGCGTCGCATCGTCGTGTCGCTGCTGCAGCACACGGCGGCACCCGATTCGATCGTGAACGCAACCGAGAAACGGCGTGACTCGACGGGCTCTTGCGCCGTTATGAGATAGGCTTTTGTTGTGGCGGTGCGTCCGAAACTTTTGAAGCGATCTGTTGTCACGA
>JAHDCI010000182.1:1239-10393 GCA_020629955.1 Myxococcota bacterium
CTCGAATCTCTCGCAGATGTCGAAACGGGGCCGGACCTGAACCGCGCGCCGGTTGCCCCGGGCGTTCCACCGACTGAAGGAGAGGTTCTCTCCGCCGTTCCGGGGATCCGTGAGATTGGCGCTCAAGTGCATGTTGCGCTGGAGCCGGGTCTTGCCCTTGTTCGCTTCGAGACGACGCTGGCCTCCCGCGCCCGCTTCCCTGCGGAGATTCGTTACCGGCTCGCTTTGCCAAACGGCGATATCACCCCGATTGGCCTCCAGATCTGCGCCAGCCGCGATGATTCGACGCCGCGCTGTTCGGAGGGCGCCCGGCTTGCGGAAACCTTCTACGATCGGGCGATTCGAACCTCTCCTCCTCGACCCGATCGCAATGCGGGTCCCGAGCATGAGCTTCGCACCCCCATCGCGTCGGCGGTTATTCGTGACGGGCATGCCGTTCTCTCAGGGGCTCCGATCGTCCGCGGCGAGCATTTGCGTCTTCGCTATACCTACGCGGTTCGTCTCGAGGCGGAGGCAGGACATCAAGCGTTTGTTCTTCCCGCGCGCGGTCATGACCTGCGGATTCGTCCGGCGCTGGTATCGGTCTCTAGCGAGGATTTGACGCAGGTTCGCGTGGGCGAGTCGAGTATCGCGACGCAAGCTTCTGGAACGCCCCTCGATCCATGGCGCAGTTTCTCTATCTCTGCGGACCTATCGCCGCGGAGCACGCGGACCTTGCTCTCTTTCCCGTGTAGCGCGGGCCGCTGCGTATTCGATCGGCAGGCGAGCCCTGCGGCATTTGAGATGCCCGAAGAGCTTCACGTCCTCGTCGATCGTTCGCCCTCGGTCGTCGGCAAAGAAGGTGCTCAGGTTGCGGCGCTTCGAGCACTGATCGCGGCGCTGCCAAGCGAGACCCGCATCCGGCTTCGCGCCTTTGCAAGCGAGGTCGCGGAAGTCGGAGACGCGAGCGCAGGCGAGGTTCCCTCTCGCTGGATCGATCAAGCGACGGAGTATTCACACCGGAGCCGTTCGGAGAGTTCGCTCGGCGCACGTACCCGGCTCGGCCAAGCGATCGCGAATCTCCGCGGGGACATTCTCGTCATCGGCGATGGAGATGTGGCCGATGCTTTGCCCGCGCACGTGGATGGAAGGCTCTTTGTTTTGAACATCGCGGATAGCTCGCTTCCTTCCGAGAGTGACGCGCTCTTGCGCCTCTCGGAACAAAGCCGAGGTCGCTACCTGGCGATTGGTTCGCAGGCGACCGACGCTGCGTTCGCCGGTCATCAAGATCTTACTCGAAGCGTTCGATCGCTGTTCTCCGCGCCGGCGCCCCAAGGTTTTCATGGCGAGGTTCAGATCGCGCTGCGGCCACGGCGTCGTGGCGAACGAGCCCGCCGGGCGTCGGCGGATGCGGCCCAGCTCTTTTTGGCGATGTACCGCCATCAAGAAGCCCCGATGCCTCTCGTCGCGTTCGGAGAAGATGAGCTTCGGGCGCTCGCGCGCGAGACCCCGCCCCCGGCGATTTCCCATCGTTGCTTTGCGCCCGCGCCCTTCCATGCGACAGGGCGCTCACCCCATATCGATCCGATCGCGCACGCGGGCGAAGCCATCTGCGCGCAGACCACCATGCCGATTTTGCCAAACGAAGTTCCGCGAAGCCTTCCTCGCGAGACCGTGCTTGGGTATTTGCGAACGCATGTTGTTCCTCAGGCACGGAGATGCCTTCGCGAGGATCGACGCGGGCGCGCCGACTACGCCGTGAACGTCACCTATCGCTTCACGATCGCGAATCGAGAGGTGGGTCAGGTTCAGGTCGATGGCGAAATCCAGGAGGCACTCCGGACCTGCCTTGAACGCACTCTCGATCATCTCGAGGCGCCAGAGTTCGATGGATCGATTCAGGTGTCTTACCCGATTCACACGCTCCGCGTTGAAGAGGAAAGTCCGACGATGATCATCGATGATGAGACGATTCGGACTCTCGAAGAGATCGCCCCCTCGGTGAGCGAGAGTGAGGCGGAAGGGCTACTCGAATAGTTCACGGCTCTGCTTCCATGTTCGCGTTGGACGAGTTGAGAGGCGGTCGAATCTGCTGCTACACCATCGCGTATGTTCTTGCTTTCGTATGCGATGAAGAATGGCGAGCGCCCTCTTTTCGCTCTTCGATGTTTGGCGCTTCTATTGATTGGGGCGTGTGATTGTGGCGGCGGCGTCATCCCGGAGGACGCCTCGTCCGGAGCCGATGCTGGGGTCGATGCGCCGATGCTCGGGCGTTCCGAGCAGTGCAATGGCGCTGACGACGATCTCGATGGCAAAGAGGATGAAGGCTGTCCCATCCGGCTCACCGAGAACCCGATGGACGATATTGCGCCGAGCGTCGAGGGAGGCCGAATCGCTTGGATGCGACGCCCTGTCGGCATGCCGGGAGAAGCGGAGATCTGGCTTCGCGAGCGGGATGGGAGCGTGCGGAAAATTGCCGATGGGAGCTATCCCGACTTGCACGGTGATTTTGTGGCGTACCTCGCCCGGACCGATGAAGGAACCCGGGTGCACCTGCTTCGGCTCTCGACATCGGAGCTACGCGTGATGGATACGAGCGATGCGGATTTTGTTCAGGCGCCAAGCCTCGGCCCCGATACGCTCGCGTGGAGCCAGCGCCTTCGCGGCACGGAGGAAGATTTCGAGGTGCGTGTCTATTCGATCTCTGAAGAGCGGTTGATGGCGCCGGCCCCACACGGGGCGATCGCGGAGTTTCCAGTGATCGAATCCCGCCCCGTTGGCGAGGAGGCGCGGGTCCTCTATCGCGATGATCGCTTTGGTCATCATACGGTCGGACTACTGCATTTCTTTGATGTCTTTGCCTTCGAAGGAGATGGTGCCGAACCTTCGGTGGTTCACGCTCGCGGCGACGACCGGCTCCTCGGCAGCCTGCGCGACTTTGATCGAGGCCAGTTCCTCACAATGGAGAGTTTTGGGCCCGTTGATTCGATGGAGCCCAGGACGTGCCGCCCCATCGTGGTCGATGTCGAATCGAATGAAACGATGGCCTTTCGCGAACCTTCCCTCGATTGTTTTTCCGCTTCTGCATTCTCGGATGGACGAGCGGTATTGATCGAAGATCCTGATGGTCGCTCAGACTTGCATCTTTGGGACAGTGTGTCCGGTGAAGTCCTCCAGATCACCGATCATGCACGCTACTCCACGAGCGCGGAGCTCGAGGATGATCTGCTCGTTTGGGTGGATGACCGCAACGATCATTACGACCTCTATATGATGGATCTGAGCGACCTCGCGGAAGGTGACTTTTTGCCCGAAGGGATTCGGCGATGAGATATTCACTTCTCCTCTTTGCGTTCCTCACCGCCTGCGGCGCGCGAACCGACCTCGGAAGGCCGGAAGAGAGCGAGACGCCTATCGCGGAGCCGAATGAATGCGGCGGCACTGCGATGCTTCCCGGCGTCGTGGATGGCGCCTGCGGTATCTGCGGGCTCTATGCGTGTGAGAGCCCTGACGCGCTTTTCTGTGATGATGAGGAAACGAATCGATGCGGTGAGTGTGGTCCGGTTCCCGAAGAGATCTGCAATGAGCGTGACGACGATTGCGACGAGGTTGTGGATGAGGGGTGCGTCATTCGAGCGCGTTCTGGCGAAGGACATGAGACGCGGGTTCGCATCGATGGAGAATGGATGATCGTCGATGTGACCCTCCGGGGCCGCGCCGGCGATGTCTTTGCGATTCAGACGGAGACCGGGGACGAGATTCAGCTGAACGACCCGGAGGAGCGCGCCCGTTTTGCATCGATCGACGGCAGGCTCGTTTCTTGGAACGCGACCGGAAGTTCGGTCTCGAATGTACGCGCCTACGACCTTGAAACGGGAGACCGCTTTGAACCGCCAGAGCCCTTGGCGCAGGTCGGAAACTCAAGCGTGCACGAAGGCGTCGTGGTCTTTTCGGCGGAGGTTGCCGGCCGCGGCGATGCTGATGTTTTTCTGTGGGAACCGCGAAGTGGCAGGGTCGACCAAGTGGGGGATCCCGATCAGAGTGAGATGAACGCGGACCTTTTTGGCGATTGGTTGGTGCTGGAGGTGGCGCCTCCGAGCGATACGATCTTCGGTCGTCAGGTTGAGGCTTGGAATCTCGCCACCGCCGAACGGATCCGGCTTTCTGACGGGCTACCGGATGGATGGCATGTCGGACCGACGATTCACGGGACGCGGGTGGTATGGCATCGCGAACATGGCTCCAGCGCACCTTCGCGCACGGCAGACCTCTACCTTTTTGACCTTGAGACCGGTGAGCGACGCGTGCTCGAAGAAGGAGGAGGCGCGCTCTTTGGCCGCATCGAGGGCGACCTTGTGTGCTGGTCTGGCACCGGGCAGCTCAATGGAAGCGGTGGGAGCTGGACCGAGGGAGGAACCCGTTTGCTCAACCTGGCAACCGGCCGGCGTCAGGTCATGAACGCCGCGGGACACGACTGCGATATCTCGGGTCGACGGGTCGCGTGGCTTTTGCGGCGCCGATCGCTCGATCCCTACTATTACGATCTGCTCGAGGGCGAACCGGAGTAGTTCCCCTTACCTCAGACCGTGGCGCCGAAGGAGACGGTGCAAATAGGCGCGGTCGATATCCGCCGCGCGCGCCGCCTTGGAGACATTGCCGTGATGGTATTCGACAAGCGCTTTGAGGTAGGAGGCTTCGAAGGCACCGATCGCGCGCTGTCTCGCGTCCGCATAGGAGAGGGTGGGGTCGACCGAAATCCCGCCCGCGTCGGCGGCACCATTGCGGGTCGCGAGCGGGAGAGGCTCTTGGAGCACCAGACAACGCTCAAGATGGTTGCGAAGCTCGCGGACGTTGCCGGGCCAAGCCGCTTGCTCAAGGCGCCGCACAAAAGAGGGCTCCAGCAATCGCTCCATGACCTCGTCGCTTGCGCCGAGTTGCTTCACAAAGGCCTCTGCGAGAATGGGGATATCGCCGTGACGCTCGCGAAGCGGAGGGAGCTCTACCTTGATGACCGCGAGACGGTAGTAGAGGTCTGAGCGAAAACGCCCTTCGTTGACTTCCTGGCGCAAGCGCCGGTTGGTTGCCGCGACGACGCGCACGTCGACGTTGACGCGCTGGGTGTTGCCGACCCGCCGAATCGTGCGCTGTTCCAGTACGCGAAGAAGTTTCGGTTGGAGCTGAGGGGGTAGCTCCCCAAGCTCGTCGAGAAAGACCGTGCCGCCATTCGCGGCTTCGAACGCTCCAATCCGCTGCGCGACCGCGCCGGTGAATGCTCCCTTCTCGTGACCGAAAAGCTCCGACTCGAGAAGCGTGCCCGGGATCGCGCCACAGTCGACCACGACGAGAGGGCCATCGGCTCGTGGGCTCGCTTCGTGGATCGCCTCGGCGGTCGCTTCTTTGCCGGTTCCTGTCTCGCCCTCGATGAGGACCGTGGAGTCACTTCGCGAGACGCGTTCCAAGATCGCGAATACGGAGCGCATCGCGACCGAGCGACCGAGAAGAGGGCCAAACGCTTCGCGTCCGCTGATCGGAATCGCTGCGCGTTCTGGAATGAGGTGAAAACGGAGCGTCGACTCGCCGATCTGAATGGTGCTTCCTTCGCGCAGCCAGGCCGCTTCAACGCGGACACCGTCGACAATGGTTCCGTTGCGACTTTCCAGATCGACCAGGCGCACGCCGCGCTCGTCTGCGCGGATCTCGCAGTGAAAGCGAGAGACGGTTCGGTCTTGGATGACGAGCTGATTGGAAGGGTGGCTGCCGATAGCGCAGGCAACTCCCTCGGAGGACCATACTTCGCCGGGCGGGGTGACGCGCTGAATCGCGAAGCGATTGACTTCGTATGCGCCAACGGCTTCATCTCCGAGTTTTGCGACTTCGGTCGTCTGGGTGATTTCTTCCGCCATATGCTGACCATAACATGGTCCGGATCGCGTTTGCGCGTCCGAAGGTTGGCCTCGATACTCCCGAGATGTTCGCGATCGGAATCATGAGCGGGACTTCGTGCGATGGGGTCGACGCGGTGCTTCTCGAAATGGAGTCGCCAAGTGCGCGCGCGGCGACGGTAGTCGCTCACCAGTTCGAGCCTTATCCCGCCGATGTTCGAAGGCGGCTGCTCGCGCCGAAGATGTTGTCGCTTCCTGAAGCGTTCTCGTTTCATCGACGGTTGCCACGCCTCTACGCAGCATGTGTGCAAACATTGCTCTCGAAGGTTGAGATGGTTCAAGCGCCGGATATCTCGGTCGTTGGATGTCACGGCCAGACCGTCTTGCATCGCCCCCCTTCGTGCCGGAACGAATCTTCTGACCCGAAGGATGAGAGCTTTACGATTCAGCTTGGTTGCGGCGCGACGCTCGCGAGCTTGCTCGGGATCCCGGTTGTCGCCGATTTTCGTGCTGCTGACATCGCGCTCGGTGGCGAGGGCGCGCCGATCGCGCCGGTCGCACATTGGCAGCTCACCCCGCCGGAGTGTGCTGGCCGAGTCGTCGTGAACGTGGGCGGGATCGCGAATATTACAATTGTCCGCGAGCGTCTGGAGGATGTTTTCGCTTCGGATGTCGGGGTGGGGATGATGTGGTCGGATGCGATCGCACAGCGCTACTTCGAGCGGCCCTTCGATAGGGATGGCGCGATCGCTGCCGAAGGGAGAGTGGTGCCAGAAGCGCTCGCCGCAGCGCTTGAGCACCCGTTCTTTGCACGAGTGTTGCCGTCTTCAACGGGACGATCCGAGTTCGGTGAGTCCGCGCTCGAACCTTGGCTGCGCCGCTTTGTTCACGAACAAAGAACCGATCCTCGAGATGCGCTTCGCACTTCGCTTGCGTTTGCCGCAGAGGGAATCGTGCGTTCGCTCGAAGAACGCTCAAGGTTACGCGATATACTCGTGAGTGGTGGCGGGGCGAAGAATCCAGTGCTCCTGGAGGAAATTCGCGCGCGCGTTGCTTTGCCGGTTCACGCGGTCGACGACGGACCTTTCGCGCCGAGTCATCACGAACCGGTCGCGATGGCGTTGATCGCGTTGCGTACCCTCGCCGGTTTAGCGAGCGGAATCCCAAACGCGACCGGCGCCTCCCGTGCCGCCGTTCTCGGCGCGCTGCATCGCCCGGCCTTCTGAGTAGGACGTGCGACCGATCCGGACTGGCAGGATACGGAGGGTGAGTTGATTTCGGAAATCGAGAATCCTCGTATGTTGACGCCGACTCACCCGCGTGAAATTCGCGAATGAGAAATGCTTTTGCCCAATTCGGATTTGGGTTCGCCACCGAATCGGCATCTCGAAGGTTTGGCCCCGGCGGGTCATGGAAAGAACGTAGTGAAGCGTTCGCGTTCTCTTGCCGAAACGCACGGGATGCGTTTCCGACGCGAAGGCTCTCGCAGGCTTCAGCACCAGCCTTGTCGGGGCTTCTTGAACCGTGAGGTTTCGTTCGAATCGTCTTCCGCTTAGAAGTTCCAAGAGATTCGCCGAAAAATGAACCCGCTTCGGCGGACTCGAAGTGCGAGGGCCCCAACCGCCGGGCGGGAGTAAATGGTGCTGGACTTCGATTTCGAGGGTTATCGGATCGTCGAAGGAATACAGCCTTCGATCGGGGTCGATCGTTCGCATTGATGGCCCGGCGCCGGTTTCGAGTTCCGTGGGTTCGTCTCCGCTGCGTTCCGGAGTCGTTGCGGGGTGATGGCCCCCGCATGCTGCGAGAGCGACGAGGACGAAGGCGCACGATGTTGATGCGTGGGTCATCGGTCGGTTAACGGAACGCCGCTTCGCCGGGGAGACGAAACTGAACTTGGGGACGGCCTGGGGGGTAGATGCCAATGAACGTGCGATCGTCGAGGTCGAAACGATGGTGTCCGTGCTCGAAGATGGGGTCTGCGAAGGTAACGCGATCCCCGTCGATAAGCGCGACGCTTCGGCCCGGCACGGTGATCGATTGTGTTTGGCCGCGAGCCATGATCGTAAGTTCGAGCGAGAGTTCGAGCGCGCTCTCGCGTGCGTCCGTGCCGTGTTCTCCTGCTTCAGTCGCACGAGCTTGGAGACGCAGTTCGATCGTTTCGCCATCGATCACTTCCTGCAGCGTTTGGCTGACGCCTTGTAGTAGCTGAGCTGGAGTCACTTCGAAGATGACTTGATGCGCTTCTGCCGTCTGCTGATTTTCGGCATCCGGATCGAGGTGCTGAAGGCGCACCGTGAAGTCGAGCGCGAGGCGTTGTTCGATCTCGGGTAGGAGACGCTCTGGTTCGATGGGCGATGGCAAAGGCGTGGTCTCGGGCGAAGGGGTGCGAAATAGCGTCATGAGATCTTCACCGCTCAGCTCCCCGGAGCTTAAGCGTGGACCGACGCTGGCTTCTTCCGTGAGCCATCTTGAGGGCGTTCCACAATGGCCGCCGAGACACGGCATCGTGAGTCCGACTTCGCTCGGACCTTCGCTCAGTACGTGCCCGTCCTCATCAAGACGGAGCCGGCGGAGCACTCGGTAGGCGAGGCGGCGGTTCACTGGTCCGGCATCTTGCAGAAGAACCCACTCTTCGAAGGTAATGGTGCTGTAGGCGCCGAGATAGGTGACCACGAGATCGCTCGGACAATCGTCGGTGTGGGCGCGGATTTGGTCTCGGACGAACTCGAACTCGGCGGGGAGGTCCGGGTTTTCGATTCCGGGTACGCCGCCCCACATTCCACCTTCGAGCACAATGTGTTGAGATCCTGGCCGTAGCACGTACGTGTTGGAGATCGGTTCGAGGCAGCGCATGTAGGCTTGAAATCGATGCGCGTAGGGTTGTTCTTCGAGGACGCGTAAGTACGAACGGTAGGGGCGCATGGCCTCGAAGTCGGCATGCGGTGTTTCGCCTCGAGGAACCTGTCGAGGGGGGACGCGCTCGCCACGCCACGTGCAATCGGATGCGTACTGAGCGCCGCCGCAGGCGCTGAGCGTTAGGGTTAGAATTAGGGTCGTTCGTCGGAGCCAGGTCATGTGGGGTCGCGTCTCTTAGGTTGGTGCCTCCGCCTACAGCAAGAAGCGCGCCTACCGGAAAGCCTCGGGTTTTCGATGGACACGGGAACGCTGGGAAACAGGACCGTTGAATCGCGTTCACGGTCGCGAGCTTGTTTTTTTGCGCAACTCGAGCGCTGAGCGACCGATGACGGGGGTATGGCGACACCGGTTCGAATGGTTTTGGAGGAGACGACGTA
>JAHDCI010000183.1 GCA_020629955.1 Myxococcota bacterium
CTCAAGAAGCTCGACAAGGCGATTCGCGAGATGAACCGCGAGAGCAAGCGCATGTTTAAGGAAGCGTTTGTCGCGGTGAACGAGCGCTTTAAGCGAATGTACCCAGAGCTCTTCCGCGGCGGGAAGGCCGAGCTCAAGCTCACCGATCCTTCGAATATGCTGGAATCGGGCGTCGATATCATCGCTCAGCCACCCGGAAAGAAGCTCGGTTCGCTCGAGCTGATGAGCGGCGGCGAGAAGGCTCTGACAGCCGTCGCACTCATCTTCGCGATCTTCGATTATAAGCCGAGCCCGTTCTGTATTTTGGACGAGGTCGACGCGCCGCTCGACGAAGCCAACATTGCTCGCTACGCGCAGGCCATTCGTCAGATGACCAGCCGCAGCCAGTTCATCATCATCACGCATAGCAAGCGAACGATGGAGTTCACGGACGTACTCTATGGTGTGACGATGGAGCAGCCGGGCGTTTCGAAGCTCGTGAGCGTCGAGCTCAAGGGCGAGAGCCAGGCGATGAAGACCGGCGGAGCTCGGGTCGCGTAGTCCTCGGACCGAAGTGTTTGTCGCAAGGGCTGCTCCGCTTGGAGTGGCCCTTTTGCGCAGTACGGTGGAGGTTGCGGAAGCGACGATTCGAGCGAAGATCATAGCCTCGGCTATGACCTCCTCTCGATCGATTTCGTCGGCGCAACACGCTCTCTACGCGGCGTTCTTCATGCTCGCGTGTTCAGAGAGCGCGGCCTCGCCTCCGTCGACGGGAAATCAGGTTCCAGAGACGAGCCAGAACCTTGGCGCCGAACCGATGCATGCCGAGGCTTCGCCGTTTGAGCCTTTTCAAATTCGCTTCGTCGCTGAGGGAGAGGGGGAGTCGATTGTATCCTTCGACGCGCGCGGCACGATCACCTCGATGACACGTGTCGATGGCGAGACCGCCAGCTTTCCAATGGGGACGATTTCCCCAGACGGCCGGTGGATACAAGCTGGCGCGCTGGTTGGGATTCTACGGCCGGAGGTGGCGGAGTATCTGGTGGACGCTCGTCACGTACAAGCCATCGACGAGCGTGGCGTGGCAGGTTCGCCTCCCGATCGCCGCTATTTCAACGAAGAAGGGTTCTACGTGAATGGGGAGACCGTCTTCAATACACCCGAGATGAACGTCCTCCTTATCCCCGCCTCGCTGGCTGGACCCTCACGACGCGTTGCGGTCTTTGTTGCCGGAGCGCTCTGAGCGATCTGGATTCGTCCAGGGAAGCGCTGCTTCACTTCACCGGGTACCCGAGCTCTTTGAGTTGCTCATAGAGTGCATCCCGCTTTCGTAGGTAGAGCCAGAGCGTGACGTGACCGGAGGTGAGGCCCACCACGAAGGGTATGGGTTTGGAGAGGATGACGTCCATCGGCTCAAATTCGAAATACCGGCTTGGATAGGACATTCCGATCGTGCGAAATGTCAGCTCTTCGCGAGAAGCCTCGATTCGACCGATCGTCAGTCCGAAGTTGATATCGAAACTTTTGAATAGGACGAGGTGAGATACCGCTGGCGTTTTTAGGTCGCGACTCATGCTACGCCGAGCGTTTGCTCAGTCTTCGAGCTGAACCCGGACGCTCGAGCGCGCCTCCGGGAATACATCGAGCGCGGCCTGAACAAGCGGGTGGGCGAGTGCGTCGCGTCTTCGTGAAGACTGCTCCTGCTTCCGGCGCGAAGTTTCGATCTCCGCAACGGTGCGCGAGCCACCGGCTTCGGCGTCAAAGCGGACCAGTACAGAGGGGCGTTTTCCAAAGACTCGGGATGCGGCATCCCCGATCGCTTCCTTTGAGGCGGAGCTATCGGCCTGCCTGCCATAGAAGGAATCCTTTGGGAACGCGATCACGATATTCTCTGCGTCCACGACGCGCGGAAACGCGTGCTCGAGAACGGCCGCGAGAGCGGGCTTCCCTTCGCGCAACGCACCAACAATCTTTTCCCATTCGAGAATCGCTGCGCGTCGTAAGGCCGGAGGAGCACCCCGGGCGGGGCGAGGCGCAGGCTCGGAAGCAGGCTCTCTCCGCGGCGGATGGCTCTGCGCGCGCCCGTCTCTCGTCGCGGGATATTGACTCTGGCGTTCGCGCATCTGGGCGGGACGTTCGTGCGTGCGGCCACGCTTCTCGTGGGAATCTCCGCGGTCTTCGCGACGGGGCTCAGGGCGGCCGGGTTGCGCATGCCGGCCGGGCTCCCTTCGACCCTCTCGTGGGGAGCGCTGCTCTCGAGATCGAGGCGCGGCCCCGCGCGGGTCTCGCGGCTCAGGCCCGCGCTCAAAACCGCCGAAACCATGCTCTTCGGGTTCCAGCATGAAGGACATATCCGGCTCGTCCATCGGGGCGCTCGGCGGGCCTTGAAAGCGTGAAGCGGTCTGAGCCGGAGGTTTGCGGCGGCCCTCCTCCGTTCTCTGCAAATCGGTAGCGTGAACTGGCTCACGAGGCCCGGGGCGTGCCGGCGCGGGGGGGGCTCCGTCCGGCGTGGATGAAGCCGCTGTTTTGACGGTCGGAGTCGTAACTTTCGGTGCTTCGACCTTCGGCGATTGTGGAGTGGAGAACGCCTGCGCGGGGGCGTTGGCGGTTTCGCTCGTCGCTTCTTTTACGGTTTCGTTCGTTGCGTCTTTGGCAGCTTCGCTCGCTCCCCTTGTATGCGCTGGTTTCGCCTCCGGCGCAGCAGCCGCCTGCATCCTGCGAGCGCCGGAGCCGCCTTGGGAGCTTCCTCCGGGTGAGCCTCCTCGTTTGGCTCCGCCACCGCCGGTTCCGCCTCCGCCGGTTCCGCCACCGAGCGCGGCTTCGAGCTTTTCGAGGCGATCGAGGAGAGCGCGCATCGGCATTAGATCGGGCAACGAGGCGAGCCGGATCAGGCCCATCTCCAAGATCATTTCCGGTGAGTTTGCGTGGGCGACCTCGTCGACGAGTTTCGCAAGCCCGGCAAAGCTTCGCTGGAGCAGCAATGGAGAGACGCTTTTCGCGAGCGAGAGCGCATCGTTTGCGGCTTCCTCTCCCATTTCGACAAGCGCCGTCTCCCCCGTGGTCGCGAGGACGACCAAGTCCCGGACATGCTGGGTGAGCTGACGAGAAAGAAGTAGCGGAGATGCGCCGCGGCCAAGTGCGTCGCGCAGGGAGAGCAAAATCGCTTTCGGGTCCCCCTCGAGCATCGCCTTCATCAGCGCTCGAATCGAACCGAGCGAGCTGAGCCCAAGGTGACGCGCAATGCTCGCTCCTTCGAGCTTATTGCTCCCGGTCGCGACGAGCTGATCGAGAAGCGTAAACGCGTCGCGCATCGAGCCGGAGGCTTCTCGCGAGATGATCTCGATGGCCTCTTCGTCCGCTTCGAGCGAATCGCTCGCGAGCACTTCGCGCACCTTTTCCGCAATCACTCGCTGCGGAATCAGGCGGAAATCATAGCGCTGACATCGTGAGCGAATCGTGATCGGAATTCGGTGACTTTCCGTCGTCGCGAAGATGAACTTCACATGCGGGGGCGGCTCTTCGAGTGTCTTCAGGAACGCGTTAAATGCACCGGTCGAGAGCATATGAACTTCATCGACGATGATGATCTTGAAGCGCTCTTTGGCCGGCCGAAAGGGGAGGGTTTCCTGCAAACGTCGTACATCGTCGACGCTATTGTTCGAAGCCCCGTCGATCTCTTGAACATCCAGCGATGTTCCCTGCGCAATCTCGACGCATGCGTCGCAGACATTGCACGGCGTTGGGGTCGGCCCTTGTTCGCAGCATAGCGCCTTCGCAAGCAGCCGCGCGGTCGTGGTCTTTCCGACGCCACGAACGCCAGTAAATAGAAAGGCGTGCGCAACACGTCCCGACTCGATGGCGGCGCGCAGGGTCTTCGCGACATGTTCCTGCCCAACCATCTCTTCAAAGGTTTGAGGACGATAACGTCGAGCGAAGACGGTATAGCCTTCGTCTTTTGAGGTCTGCGTGGAGCCGTTCGTGTCGGTCATAGTTTCGTTGAGTGCACGCACTCGGTGATGGGATTCGAGATGAATCGACGGGCTGCGCCGGAATCGATCAACGGGCTCTTCGCAGGCTGGTGAAAAAGGGCCGATTTATGATTCGTTGATGTTGGCGTGCGCAGATGCGTCCGATGATGGGACTCGTATTGTACATACGTGGCGAGAATGGGGATGGCGTTTGAGTGCGTGAAAATCCGCGAAGCGGTTTCGGACGGTTTCCATCCGCTTGTTAGATCGCGTCCGGCTTCGAATGCAATCCCGAGCCCGAGGTGAGGTCGTCCCAGGCAGGAACGAGATCGTTATTGGAGACCGTGAGCACGCGTAGTCGTAAGACAACTCGAGTGACTTCACTGGTCGTGGTGTAACCGCGCCCATGTTTCGACTGAAAAACCGCTTCGTAACCCGGGCGCGGACATGGGTAGGAGATCTCGATGCCGGATTCTCCTTGGAGTTGCCCACCGGAGAGCCGCGCACCCAGGAGCGAGTGTTTGGGATCCATCTTGCCGGTCTTCCGATCGACTACGCGAGTGCAAAGCATCGCCCAGTCGCACGAATAGACCCGGTTTTTGGTCCAGACCTCGAAGGCCCTCCAGGCGTGTTCGCTTTGAACTCCCGGTCCGGCGGCTTGGTAGACGACCTCAACCTCCACAAAAGGAGGTAGGGAGCGCTGCGTTTTGTCGTCGAACTCGTCCACGCGATGGAGCATAGCCGAAGTGTGTGACCTTGCGTGATTTGACTCGACGTCAGCGGTCGATTTCGAAGCGAGATTCAGAGGAATCAACGTTCGGGGCGAGCCGCCACAAGATCGTATTGGCTCAGCGCGAAACGAAGGCGGATCATCGCCAAGCGCGATAACATCCGTAGGCCGTCCGAGAAGGGCTGAACCGTGCTGGTCTCGCCGTGCTCAAGTTTCACCGGCATCCGGCGAACGCGCAGGCCTGAGCGAAGCGCCAAGCAAAGAATCTCGACATCCCCTGCGAAACCGGGTTCTTGGCTTCGCGCAAAGAGTTTTCGGGCAGCATCGCCGCGGAATACCTTCAAGCCGCATTGGGTGTCGCCAAGCTCCTCGTTAAACGTGAGGTTGACGAGGGTTCGAAACGCCCAGGTGGTTGCGCGACGCGAATACGTTAGCTGGCTCACGTATTCGCTTCCACGGAGAGTGCGGTCGCCGATCGCAACATCCGCATTTCCACCCGCGATTTCGCGCGCCATCTCGAGCAAGGTCGATACGGGGTAGGGGAGGTCCGCATCGGTGAAGGCGCAGACCGCACCCTCGGACGCCAACATCCCTTCGCGGATGGCCGCGAACTTGCCGGCATTTTGCGGCAGACGAAGACATCGGAACGCGAGCTTTTCATCCGTGAACTCATCACGCAGCTCTTCGGCGACCCGGTAGGTGTCGTCCACACTTCCATCGTCCACAAGGATGACCTCGGCGCTGCCGTCGGCGGCGCGCAATCCCTCCACCAATCGCGCCATCCGAGCATGCAGGTGTCCCGCAGCGTTGTACGCCGGGATGACGACACTTAGGGATGGACTTTGCGGCGGCATGCTGACATGTAATGCCGGGAGATCCCGAGCGGAGCAAGGTGAGTCTGATAGGCTAGAAAAAATCCTCAAATCCACCGCTGGAGCCAGCAAGGAAGTTGCTGAGCGGAGGTGCGGGGACGAAGCCGTTCGGGAATGCCCCGAGACTCCGGGTCGACAGAGCGTAGATGTTTGGATTCACAGAGTTTTTAGACGTGCAGAAAAAGGGCAATGCTCTTTTGATGAACCTCGGAAAGTGCTGTGATTTCAGGGGCTTCATGAGACGCGCTCCGAGCGTAGCGGTGCGATGAAGCTCTCGACTCGCTGCGCATATCTTCTTCTCTTTGTCTTTGTCTGTGTTGCTCAAGCGCGCGGCGTGAGCGCGCCGTTTCGGTGGGGACACGATGGATTCAACGGAGCCGCGTTCTCGCACGCCGCCCGCAACTCCCTGCGTCACGACTTTGTGCCCCAGGTTCAGTATTACTTCGGCCGCGAGTGGCCTCCGCCCGATTCGCAGATTTATATGCACCATCCTCCGATGCTGCACTTTCATCTGATCGCGGCCTTCGCGCTCGGTGGTGAAGAGGTCTGGCTCGGTCGGGCGATCTCAGCGGGCTACACGATCCTTACCTGGCTCCTGCTCGTCCTCTTGTTGCGGCGCTACGCATCCGACCGCTTGGCGATTGTGAGCGGGGCGGTTTACGCGCTTGCCCCGATCTTCCTGATCTTCGGCAACTTCATCAACCACGAACCGGGCGGCATGTTCTGGTGCCTGATGACCATTGGCGCGTACCTCTATTTCCTCGAGCACCGGCGCCTCTGGCTCGGCACGCTCACGATGATCCTCTGCGCGTCGATCTCTCAGCAGTTCGACTGGTCCGGCTACTACATCGCGTTCGCCGTCGCCTCGGTGCACTTCTTGCGAATGGTCAACGATCCGGAGATGCGGAAGACGTGGCCCCTGTGGGTCGTGTTCTGCTTCTTTTCGCTCGCAAACTTTGTCGGATTCTTCGCGTGGGTGCGTTTCACGCTGGGCGACCTCTCCGACATGGAAAGCTCGTTCTCCGTTCGCAGCGGTTCGCCGGATGGGTATTGGGGCCGGTTGGTCGAGCGTAACTTGGTGCTTTACGGCGCGCTGCCGCTGGCGGGCTTTCTCCTATCGGTCTTCACCCTCTCCATCCGCGCGCTTCGAAGGCGTTTGCAGCCGGTCGATACGATCGCGTTCGCTTTCTGCTTCGCGGGGGTCATTCAGATCACGGTCTTTAAGCAGGCCGGCTGGGTGCACTCCTACTGGGGCTACTATTTTTTGCCGGCGATCGCGGTCGGAACCGCGCGGGTACTCTTGCTCTTGGGGGCGGCCGCAGAAAAGACGTCAGCGTGGTTTGAACGCAGCATTCGAGAGCGTGTGCAAGGCGGCCCGAACCGGCGGCTGCCTGTTTCGCAGACACTCGGCGGCCTTTGCATCGCCGCGCCGCTTCTACTTCATGCGCCCTTTGCGCTAGAGACGTGGCTCGAGCAGGTGCGGCTCGGTCATGGATCCTTTGCGAATCCGCCGGATCAGGATGCGGAGCTCAGCTTTGTCCTTGGAGTCGCCTCCGAGTTTGACCCGCGCGAGACCTCCTACGTCATTCACCGCTCTCTGCAGGGGCTGCGTATTGAGGCGTTCTACTACCTCGACGCTCCCCATCACCCATCCTACGGAATTCACGAACAGGTTCCGGGGGACGACGACGTTCGCGTTCTTCTCGTCGACCTGGCGCACATCTCCGTGGCCGAACGTGCGCGCCTCGATCGATTGATGCCGCGTCATCGGACAACCATTTGGGATGACCGCTTTGTCTCGATCGCTTTCGGAGAGGTGGAGCAGGAGCAACTGTCGCGGTTTTCGCTGCCGCCCCGTCAGAGCCTGGCGCACCGCTGGACCCGCGGTTTTCCGTACGTCGCGCTCTCGGAGTGGAGCGACCCGTTACCGAGTAGCGAGGAGCGAGGGGCGAGCGCGGTCGATGGTGAAGCGGAGCGACCGGGAGAGAGTGGAGCCGCGCAAAACGAGGCAACAGCGGGCGAGGTGCAAAACGCGGCAACCGCGGGCGAAGTGAATGTCGAGGAAGAGGTTCAGAACACGGAGGATGCGAACGGCGAAGCATCCGGGAGGGTGCTGTGACCGACGAGCATCTCGCGGAAACGCAGCACCGAACGTTGGAATCGGCGCTTCTTCTCCTACGGACAGGGTTTCGTCGCGAGGGCGCCGAGCTCTTTGCGGAACTCTGCGCTGAACTTGGGCTTGCGCCGCCCAAAGGTCAGCCGGGGCGGCGAGAGCTACGGAATGTTCGGGCAAAGATCGGTAAGCGCCTCAATACGTTTCAGCGAGTCCTGATGTTCGCGCTTATTTTCGCGGTTTTTTGCGTTTTGATTCTCCCGTTTTGGATCTACGTGGACCGCGGGACCTGGCGGGGAGGCGAGCCTCCGGGCGCTGCTTCGGTCACGCTTGAGTGCGACTCCCCTGTCGACGGCATCACCCAACATCGGGAGCGAAACGTCGTGCGTGGGCTGACCCTGCATTGCGGCTCTGAAGACCCGGAGCAGCGATCGACCCTCGAAACGGAGCCGACGCGGGTTGATTGTCCAGAAGGCTCGGCCGTCATTGGCTTTGAAGGTCGCGAAGGTGACTTAGTGGATCAGATCCGGCCCATCTGTGCGGACGCGCCTCCCCATCAAGAAACGCTTTCTGGCGGCAGAAACGGGTTTCGAGATCTCTGCCCAAGTGGAACGAGGGTGAGCGGCGTTGAGCTACGCGTCAGAGAGGATCGAATCCACGGGCTTCGAATGCTCTGCGCGCTGGCGCCCCGTTAGCAGCCGTTGATATTTCCAAATCGCATGCATCTTCGCAGGCAAACCTCCCGTGCTTCGAAAAGGGAAGCGCGCAGCGGCTCGACGGATGACGAGCCCGGACAAAGCGTGGTGCGCTTCGTGAAGTCGCCGCGTATATTCGCTTCATGAACAACTTTTTCGGGGCGCGTGCTCCCTCTCTTTTGGCTGAACGGAGCGACTTATGAGGGCGGTTGCGCAGCGTGTTCGCCGAGCCGAAGTTCGCGTGGATGGAGAGGTCGTCGGCAAGATCGAGGGTGGTTTGCTCGTCTATCTCGGCGTCGGGGATGGCGACGATGAGAAGAGCGCGGAGACGATGGCGAAGAAGCTGATCGGTCTTCGGATTTTCGAAGACGAAGAAGGGAAGATGTCGCGATCCGTGGAGGATACGGGTGGTTCGATGCTCATCGTTTCCCAGTTCACGCTTTTCGGGGACGTCCGAAAGGGGCGACGACCTTCGTTCGGCGGCGCTGCACCTCCAGAAGAAGCGAATCGGCTCTACGAATACGTCGCGGCCAAGGTGCAAGAGAGGCTGCCCGTCGCGACCGGACGATTTCGTGCGATGATGGAGGTCGACGCGAATGTGTGGGGACCGGTCACGATCCTTATCGATACGGAGAAGACGTTTTGACGATCCAATACGAAATCCGCGGCGTGGTGGATTCGGATGCTGAGCCACTCCTATCGCTCGCGGAGCATTTGAACTCGGTAAACTTGCCACACGACCCTACCGCCATGGCGCCCATCGTTTCGCGTTCGAATGCGAGCTTTTCGGGAGAAATCGCCGAACCGCCGAAACGGAACTACGTCTTTGTGCTCAATGACCTCGAGACCGGGGCGGCGGTCGGTACCTCGATGATTCTCGGTCAGCTCGGCACTCGAGATGCCCCTTATATTTACTTCTCCGTTCGGGAAGAGGAACGTTACTCGGCGACGCTGGATCGGCACTTCCGGCATCCGGTGCTCTCGATTGGCTACAGTTTTGATGGTCCTACGGAGATTGGTGGCCTTGTCATGCACCCAGACTACCGCCGGACAGCGCACCGCCTCGGCATGCAGATCTCCTATGTGCGATTCCTATTTATCGCGATGCACCGGGAGTGGTTTCAAAACTTCGTCCTCGCCGAGTTGCTCCCCCCTCTTGAAAAAGACGGCACAAGTCACCTATGGGAGGCGGTTGGCCGGAAGTTTACGAATATGGACTACCGGGAGGCAGATCGGCTTTCGAGGGAGAACAAAGAGTTCATCCGAGGGCTCTTTCCTTTCGGAGATATCTACGCATCTCTTTTGCCTCCCGCGGCGCAGGGCGTGATCGGACAAGTCGGTCCGGATACCCGCGGCGTCGAAAAACTCCTTCGAAGAATCGGCTTCCGCTATGTGAACCGCGTCGATCCCTTCGATGGAGGACCGCATTTCGTCGCGCCAACCTCCGAAATCACCCTCGTTCAGGCCGCGAAACAGCGAAAAGCGATCGCTTTGGAAGGGAAAGAGGCGCCCCATCGTGCCCTGATCGCCACCAGTTTGCCCTCGAAACCCTGGTTTCGGGCCATCGCGACACCTGCGATTTGCACAGGAAATACGATTTCCGCCGCGGAATCCGCTTTCGATCATCTCGGCGTCACCCTCGGTCAAGACGTTTGGTCGCTGCCACTGCGATAAAAAGAGTCACGAGTGGCACTTCGGAGAAGGTTTATGGGTAAGAATCGGATGTTCGGAAAAAAGATCGATCTTTTTTCCGATCAAGTTTGACAGCCCCTCTGCCGATGCTAGAGATCGGCTCCCCACGGGGTCGGAAACGAAAAACCGCGGGGCTCGGAGAGACAAGGGCCGGGCAAAAAAAAGTTCTTGACACACACAAAACGAAGCATTAAGACGCTTCTCCCTTCGACGGGAACCTGGAAACAGGGTGACGCCGAAGGCAGTCTTTGAAAACTGAATCAGAACTCAAAAACATTGTGAGATG
>JAHDCI010000184.1 GCA_020629955.1 Myxococcota bacterium
ATCCGGATCAGGTTCAACGGGTACTTCTCAGCCAGGGGCGCCCCGCGCGTTCCGAAAGTTCTAGCGTCAGTTTCCCCTCCGCACAAGGCTGCGCCTATCTCGCAGCGCGATGACCCATGCGGAATCTCGCTCCGCGGCCCGTTTTTCGCACTCAATAGCATCTGATTTCCGCCGGATATCGATGATCGATGGTTTCCATCGGACGCATCTGTGCACATACCCGCTCCCGCGATACGACAACGGGAACAAATCCGCGGACGGCTAGGAGCGGTAGTCTGCGTTTACGCTGATGTAGGCGTGGCCAAGGTCGCTCGTCCAGTAGTGCGCCGCGCCCTCTCCGAGCCCGAGGTCGACACGGATATCGTACTCGTCGGATTTCATGACCTTCGTGGCGCGCCTGTCGACCGAGGGCGTCATTCGATTTTCGCCGCGTTCGAAGAGAAGCTCTTCCCCGACCCAGACGCAGCATTTCGCGTCGTCGATACGAGCGCCCGCGCGACCTGCGGCGGCGAGCAACCGGCCCCAGTTGGGATCGCACCCGTGAAGCGCTGTTTTCACCAGAGGCGACGTCGCAATGGTGCGCGCGATTTTCAGCGCCGCGCTGTTCGAGCTAGCGCCAGTGATGCAAATCTTCGCCACATGCTCTGCCCCTTCTCCATCCCGAACGATGTCGAGCGCAACCGCCTTTAGAACGTCCTGCAAGGCTTTGGCAAACTCGCGCGCGACCGGGCTCTTTCGGCTCGTCACTTCTTTTCCAGAGCGTCCGGAGTCGAGGAGCATGATGCTGTCGTTCGTGCTCGTATCGCCATCGACTGAGATGCGATTGAAGGTCAACTCAGTGGATTCTTTCAAAATCGATTTGAGCAGCGCTGGGGCGATGTGAGCATCTGTGACGACAAACGCGAGGGTGGTCGCCATATTCGGATGAATCATTCCGGCGCCTTTTGCGATCGCGAGCACTCGAACCTTTTTCTGACCCCGTGGAAACTCGACGCGCGCCACTTTGATCCCGCGGTCCGTCGTGAGGATCGCTTTCGCAAAATGATCTGCTCGGCCACCGAGGGACGAGCGAAGCGCATCGACGGCGCCGATCACCTTCTCGGCTGGAAGCGGTACGCCGATGACCCCTGTCGACGCTGGAAGGACATCTCGCGACGCAATGCCGAGCGCATTGGCGATGGCGCGCGTGGTCTTCCGCGTCGCGGCCGCTCCGACCTCTCCGGTGCACGCGTTCGCATTTCCGCTGTTGACCAGCACCGCTTGAGCGCTTCCGTTGCGGACCCGAGACGCGGCGATTCGGACGGGCGCTGCCTTTACTTTGTTGCGTGTAAATACGGCGGCTGCTGCCACGGGATCATCGGCGAGGATTAGGCCAAGGTCCAGATCACCGCTTTGCTTGATGCCAGAGGCGACGGCACCGAATTGGAAGCCAGGGACAGCGGCGAGCGCGCGTTTCGGAGAGCGAATCATAGCGCGGAGGATACACATCCACGGAACGCTGTCATCGTGATTGACAGCGCATTCGGGCGTGCCGCTCGTCCCTTCCATCGACGAGAGCCCCACATTGGATGTTCTTCGACGAGCCTGGGCACTCTCTGTGATTGGCCACCTGTGGTGGCTTCGAACCGTGGTGCGTCTTCGTGCGCCGCGTCTAAAACGCGTCGTCTACGATGATTGGCCCGCTCGGCCTCGTCACTCGCATCGTGGTCATCCGCGGCGTCATTCGAGGGGTCACGCGCGGGGTTTGACGCCGAGGTGGGGGCGCTTCTGCTGCTGTCGGAGTCTCTGGCGTGGATGGTTCGGCCATTCTCGATGCAGGCCGCGTCCTGGGGCGTCGCACGCGCATCACACTCGCTTCCACTGTCTCCGGTTCGGGCTCGCTGACCGTCTCGTTTTCCGGAGACTCCGGTGCAGGCGCAGCTGCAACTGGGGGCTCCTCCGGGACGGGGGCGTTTGGCGAGGTGGTCTCAGGAAGAGGTTCCGTGTGAACGGCTTCATTGGGCTCTTCGTCTTGGTTGTTAAAGAAGAGCACGCCGCCGATCGTGAGTCCGAGGAGGGCGACTGCAAGCAAACCAAAGAGCACTTTGCGATTTCCCGGTGGCGCTTCGACGACGTCGGTAACTGCCGGAGGGCGTGGACGATCCACCTGGTCAAGGGAGACCCTCAACTTCGCGTCCGCTGGAACAACGATCTCGCGGGCGGGTTTTGGCGCCGCTGGGGTGCCGTCAACATCGAAGTCGGCGAGGTTGACCTGACTCGCGCTCACGGTGAGGGTCTGCAGGGCTTGCTCGGCCTCTTGGCTGCCGAAGTGGGTCACCTGGCTGGTCTCTTTGAGACGTGCCGAAGCTTCCTCCGCCTCTTCCCTCATCAGGCTGCGTACGAGCTCCGAGAGAGTCCTCGGGTCGAGCAGCATGGCGTCGGGGAGGGCGTTGGCGAGCGCGCGGCGAAGGTCGAGGGCGGTTGGGTAGCGGTCGTCGGCGTCGAAGGAGAGCGCCTTTTCAATGACGAGGTCCAAGCTTGCGGAGAGCTCCGGCGCAAATTCGCTCGGTGGACGCCACGATGGCTCGGCTGCGAAGCGATACGCTTCGAACTGAGTAGAAGCACCGTTCCACCTGCGGGAGGTGAGCATTTCCCAAAGGACGATGCCAACCGCGTAGATATCCGACCGGCGATCCACGCCCGTTCCGCGTGCTTGCTCAGGCGCCATATATCGGAACTTGCCTTTGATCGTCCCGGTCTCGGTCTCCTGAAGACGTCCCTCCGCCTTGGCGATACCGAAGTCGATCAGCTTCACGTGACCGTCGAAAGTCACGAGCGCGTTTTGAGGGCTGATGTCCCGATGGACAACGTTCAAAAGACGGCCCTCATCGTCTGTGGTCTCATGCGCAGCGTGCAGTCCCTCGCATAGCTTGATCGCAATATGCACCGCGATTTCGGGGCTCAGCTGGCGTCGCTTCGACGCTACCTTTTTGATGAGTTGCGAGATAGAGCATCCGTTGACGAACTCCATCGCGAGGAAATACGTGCCCTGGTGGCGCCCGAGCTCTTCTACGTGAACGACGTTCGGGTGCTGAATGCGCGCGGAGAGCAACGCCTCGTCGATGAACATCTGCACGAAGTTCTGATCTTCAGCGAGATGTGGATGAACGACTTTCAGGGCGACCGGACGTGAGAAGCCTGCCGCTCCGCGGCGACGCCCGAGGAAAAGCGTCGCCATTCCGCCCGAGCGAAGACGTTCGATGACTTCATAATCACCGACGGATTGACCAACGCCGATCTGATCCGTGGCCGCAGACATAGAATAAGTGTGCCCGCGTTGGTCAAAAACATCAACAATCGCCGCGAAGCCGCGTTTTCCTGAACGTGCGATGGCGACGGAAAAGTGCTTATGCCCCTGCCTCATTTGAGGTATAGGCTTCTATCCGATGCACCTGCTTTCCAACTTCTTTTCTGGCAGTCGCTCCCCTAGAGGGGCAGTGGTGAAGGGCAGCGGCCGGGAGAACGAGGGTGAGTGACGTTCAGCGCGCCATGCACCTTGTGCGAAGCAGCCTTGATGCCCTCGTGGCACTCGAAGAGCGTACCCGTATTCTGTCGGCGGTTCTCGAAAAGCATCGTGCGCCGCGAACGATGGACGAGATTATTCCGCTCTGTAACTCGATCGCAGCGGAACTTGATGCTGCGCTCGGTCCCAGCGCTCGCGACGTTTTTATGGCGCGGGTTAAGCCTCTGATCGCCGCGGGTTCGCGTCCCCCTCCGGCTGCCAAGCGAGAAAAGGAAGAGACGACGAAGTCGATACGGGTTGTCGAACATCTCCCGGTATCCGTCGTGGTGGCATCTCGCAGCGACGCGCTGCTCATCGAGCTCCGTACGATGCTTTCGATGGATCAGGCACGGGTCCGATTGGCGGGAACTCGCACATCGCTTCGTGAAGCTTTACGGAAGTTTGACCCTCATGTCGTCATCGTGGACGCCGGGCATCGAATCGCGCCTTTCCGGGATATTCAGGCGCTACTGAGTGGCGCGCGAGGTGCGACGATCGTGTGGGTGGGAGATAACGAGGGCATACCTGCCAGCGTCTCTGGTTCCCGCATCGCCCGAAGCGCGGAAGGGCGCTCGGCGATCTGCGACTTGATCTTGTCTCGTCGTACGAACGATTTCTGAGCCTGTCGATTCTTTGACCTTGCTCCAGGCTCCGGCGCAGGCTCCAGCATGGTCCTATCTCGCTCCGGAAAATGCGTCGCTTTCCTAGGCTCGCTCCTCTTCCTCGGATTTCCGCTCTTTGGTTGCTTTACCGAGCCGGTCGAGACGGAAGAGGTTGGCTCTTTCGCGATGGACGGCACGTTGGTCTCCAACTCGTGTGGGGATGCCGCTCTTGAGCTGATGGAGAGTTTCGATTTCGAAGCGGAGATCCGGGCAAACGGTTCCGGGTATGCGACGTGGCGAACGCCCGGGCAGTCTCGAACGGATGGCCGAGAAGTCGGAGATCGGTTTGTCTTCGAAATCGCCGAACAGCGAGTCATCTCCGCCGAAGACCCTGCCAATGGGATTCCCGGCTGCACTCTTGAGCAGACTGAAGTCATCGAAGTTCAGGTTCTCGGCCGCTCGATGGACATGGAAGACGGTGGCATCGTCGATGCCGGATCGGATGCCGGTGAGGACGCAGGCGTGAGCGACGCGGGAACCAATTCCGGTGAGCTCCGCGCGGTGGGTACGAGCCGAGTCCGTATCGCGCCTGTTGCGGGATCGTTCTGTGCTCCGGCGTTGCTCGTCAACGGAGGCACGTTCGATGATCTTCCTTGTGACGTTGAGTATGCACTCGAAGGCGATGCGATCGCGTCGATCTTCGAATAGCGGGCTGGTGAAAAACGTCCGAACCGCTTCGCGGCTTTTTCACGCACTCAAACGCCATCCAATTCTCGCCACTTGTGTGCAATACGAGACCTAAAATCGGACGCACCCGCGCACGCTAAAATCCAGCGAATCAAAATCGTCCCTTTCTCACCAGCCTTGCAGGCTTTCGCGCAGTACCCTCTTTTCCTTCAAGTGTTGGGCGAACACTTGAGCCGCTCGCTTCTAAGCGGAGCGACGGCGACGCGTCGCAGCGCGCCTACTGAGTTGATCATCGAGCGCGGTTGTCGCGACGGAAGTGCGATCGAGGACCAGTGTTGTGCGGCGTCCAAATCGGTAGAGTCGAAAGCGCCCGATTTCATATCGTTGGCGGAGAAAACTCCGCGGCATCCGAAAAACCTGGCCGTCGAATTGCGCGTAAACGAGCGATGGTGTGACCATGACGCTTTCTGGTGCGGACTTTCGCGCGTGGTGGCGCATATCGAGCCAGAATCGACGCCAGCCTCGCAGGCCTCGCCCTTCCGCGATCACAGAATCTGCGGGCACTCGGTAGTTCGGGTTTGAACTCGGGAATGTCGTCGCAGGTTCCCAATGCACCGATGGCTCATCCCACCAACCTCTTCGTAGCCCCGGCCACCCTTCATCTTCGGCGAGCGTGACCAGCGATTCGACCGTGCGTTCTGTGGCGAAGTGTGCGGCAGTTGGAGTCCAGGACTCGCTGGGAGACCACGGAGCGCCGAAGACGCGGCGATGAAGCTGGCCACGTTCGCGCCATCTCAGCTCAAGCGTTGGCCAGACGCGGGCCGAGATCGAGACGATCCGGGAGACGGGGATACTGATTTGGAAGCGGGCCAACAGCCGGTGGGGGTCTCGCGCCCCGAAGCCCATAACCCAGAGGTGGGTCTGCATTGCCGTGGGTGACGTTGAAAAACAAAACGCTCCTGGATTCCCCGCAAAGACCCGCCCGTCGTCGAGAAAGAGTCGGTTTCCAAGAAGGCAAGCAATCACATCTTCAGGATGCGCGATCAAAACGCGAGGTGACAACTCGGGCTTTGCTTTTTACCCGCTCGACTTGCGCTGGGCTCAGGCTTTGCTGCGGCGGCTTCCGCGCGGAGGGCGCTTTAGACCGTACTTCTCCATCTTATAGATTAGCGCGCGTCGCGATACTCCCAGCTTTTTGGCAGCGTGGGTTTGGTTGTGGTTGCTATCGGCGAGGGCTTTCACAATTGCGGCGCGTTCGACGCTATCGACGTGCGCGCGAAGGCGGCCTTCATCCGCCGCCGCGGTGACTGGTTCCGCCGGAAGGTGCTCTCCGAGAATCTTCTTTTCGTCGGAGAGCAGACAGGCTCGTTCCACTGCATTTCGCAACTCGAGCACATTGCCCGGCCACGGATAGCTTCGCAGGCGCGCCACGGCCCCGATCGAAAACTGATAGTCCGGGGCGAAACTCTGAGCGAGGGGCAGTACATCTGCGGTTCGGCTCCGAAGGGATGGAATCTCGATTCGGCAGTCTGCAAAGAGGGCTTCAAGCTCCTTCGCGAAGACGCCACGTTCGACCAGCGAAGAGAGCACGGCGTCGGTTGTTGCGATGACTCGACGCACCGACCGAGCTCCCTTGAGAATCGCCGCGAGTCGCACCTGCGCTTCGAGAGAGAGGTCGGTGATCTCATCTAGGAGCAACGACCCTCCGCTCGCGGCCGCGGCCATCGCAGCGTCGATTTCGGTTACCCGTGCGCAATGAATCAAGACGAATGGCGCGTCCCAATCCTGATGTAGAATACGCGCGAATGCCGACTTCCCAGCGGAGCGTTCTCCGTAGAGCAGGACAAAGCGTTCTTCGTTCGCTTTCGATCGAGCGAGAGCATCGCGCGCGGCTGCGGATCGAGGGTCTTGTGTGACGAGCTCCACCGGACCCCGATGCGTCGTCGTGGGCGGGTTCGTCGCAATCGCGATCGGAGTCTTTTCGTCTCGGCCTAGTTTACGAGCTTCGTTTGCGCTGCTCATGGCCGCGCGTAGGAGGCGCTCCGCGGATTCTGCGTGCTGCGGTGCGGTCGCAAGACCGATCTCTACATTCAGGCCTGCGAAGATTCGCCCAAAGACGGATTGCGCGGCTTGGATATCGGTATCCGGGAGCAAAATCTCCAGCCGGTCCGGCGCGAAGGTGCCGACGAGGTCTCCTGCGCGGAAACTCTCCAGGGCTCGCGAAAGGACCCCGTTTCCATCGCCGACCTTCGTGCAGACGATCCCGAGGGTCGTGGGCCGATCTGCGCGTCGGGCTCTGGCAAGCTCCTCGTAGAGACGCTCACGGAACTCGGTATGCGAGAGCGCGCGACGCTTCGGAGCATGAAGGGGTACCGACACGCCGAGAGCGATGCGCGTTCCTCCGGTGGTGATCTCCTCGCCCGCGCGCAGCGCCATTCGCGCATCCGCTGGCTTTCCCTGAACGAAGATCGCGCCGGTCTTGACGCGAAGTTGAAATTGTCGCCCGGTCCACTCAAGCGCGAAGCGGACGTCGCTGGCGGCGCTCAGGAAGACATCAGCCCCGCGTCCTCCGACTTGGCACTTCTGACCTTGTCGAAGTTCGTGGATCGTCAGGTTGCTCGCGTCCTCTACGACAAGGAATGCGTCTCGCGTATCCATGGGGCGCTCGTGCATCGGAGGACCATAGCCGGCGTCCGCAAGGAGACAAGCGAGCGCCCGTTTTTCTCTTCAACGCTGGCTCCGGCTTCGCGGCCATCCGGAGTTGTGCGGCTCAATTAGGTCGACGACCTGCGGTTGGGGGGCACCTGCAGGTCGTCATTGGGGTCGAAGCGCTCAGGAGGGGGGGAGTGGCGCTTCGACCTTGCCGCTAGTGTAGCACATAATGTGCCAGTGAAAAGATCAATGAAAATGGGTGTCCGATTTGTGCTTTCGTGCCGATTTGAAAGGTCAGGATTGCACAATCGGAGAGCTTCTACCCCGTTTGGGGAATATCGCGTCTCCAAATGCGTAGATCGAACTCCGCGTTGAGCGAGAGCTACTTCACGACTCGAAGATACGGCGGCAAGCCCCTACCGCCGTGTGCTGGCACTTCTGAGAGGGTCTCTTCGCCTTCGGGAGCGAGTTCAACCGGGGGAACACTGTCGCGTCCGCCTTCGACAACACGTAGGCCATCCGGCGCGCGAACCCCCATCTCTCGCTCGACCTCGGCTTGGAGCTCGTCCGGCAGAGATTCGGGCCAAAGCATGGCGCGGCCCTGATCATCTACCAATGCGAACACCGCTTCCCACGGAACCCAGCAGCGGAAGGGAGATCGGTTAAACGCAAGGGTTCCGACCAAGCCATCGTCTGCCGCACGCAGGTCGGGAATCGGCACCGGCATATCGAGGCCCACCTGCAGGACGAGCTGCGGTCGGTTCTTTAGGTAGCGAGGAACTTCAACTCCTCGAACTCTCGGATCGAGGTGCACAAAAACGCTGCCTCGAAGGAGCAAGCCCCGAATCACGTCTCTTTTGGCTGGAAGTTCATTCCCCCTCACGGTCTTGTAGGCTTAGCGCACGGAGTGCGAGGACGCACGCCGAGAAGATTTGACCACCCCTCGTCCAAGGCCTCCACCTGGATTCGCGCTCTCTTGTAGACCCCGACAACTGCCCTTCGAATTCAGACTTGCGCGCGGTCATCCTGATCGTGTCCGAGACGGATTGGTCCGCCTCCCCAAATAGAAAGCGCCTCGGAGCATCGACTCCAAGGCGGCTTCCACTTCGCAAGGTGGCGCTAGGCTTCGAAGGTGTTCTTCTTCTGGTCTTCGAGGAGTGAGAGTCCGATCGACATGGCTCGGCGGGTTCGCTCAAGAAGCGCGTCGTCGTCGGCGATCTTCGCCTTCGCCTTTTCAAGCGTCGCTTCGAGAGCAGCCTTCGCTTGGCTCGCGTCTTCGAGCTGAGCCTGAAGCGCCTCCAGATTCCCGCGAAGCTCGGACTCGACCGCTTCCTTGGCCGCCTCAAGCTCACTCTTTTCCCGCTTTAGGACTTCCGATTCTTCCTTCGCGCTGGCGACCGAAGTCTCCGAGTCTGCGAGCTTCCGGCCGAGCACAGCCAGTTCCCGCTCATGCGCGTCGTCTTTTTCGGCAAGCGCCGCGTCGCGCTCATTGTTCAATTCGGCAACGCGTGCGGTGAGCGCGCCCTCCGCGAGCTCCTCGAGTTCCTTTCGGAGGTTCGCGAGCGCGGATTCCCGTTCGGTCTCGAGCTCGCGGGTTTTGGCACCGAGGCTTTGCTCCGCTTCTTCCTGTGCAGTCTTCAGGCGTTCTTCTGCGTCGCTGAGCGCCGCGGCCTTTTCTGCGCGCAGGCTTGCTAGGTCCGCCTCGAACTTTTCGTTCTTTGCGTTCGCTTCGGATACCAAACCTTCGAGTTCGGTTTCCTTCGCCTTTAGGGAGCTCTCGCTTTGCTTGAGCGTGGCTTCCGATTCCTTGAGGGTCTCCAGCTCACGCTGCACCGCGAGAAGCTTATCCTCGGAATCCGCGATCTTGCGCTCGGCGGAAATATTGCTGTCGCGAAGTTCAACGAGCTCTTTGTCTCGAGCGCTGACCTGGTCGCGCAGATCGAGGATCTCTTTGTCCTTCGTGTTGAGCTTTTCGCGCAGGTCGAGGAACTCGCGGCTCGATACGCCGCCCCCGCCTCCGCCGCCAGCCTTGAGCTGGGCAACCTCTGCTTCGAGCGCCGAGACCTTCGCTTCGGCGGCGTCTGCGCGGGTTTTTAGCGAAGCCGCTTTGTCCGCTTCTTGTTTGGCTGCCTCGAGTTCGAGCCGAAGCGAGTCGACCTTCTCCTCTTCGGGAGCCGCCGCTTCTGGTGGAATCGAGGGAGGCGTTGCAGGTTCGGAAATCGGCGGCACGGACGGCGGGGCTGTGCGCGCGGCGGGTGGGATGCTCGGTGGGTCGACCAGGTTTTGCATCGCGACCTCGTCCATCGAGACCATCACGGTGCGGTCCTCTTCTTCGAACGCGTTGGCCGCCTCTTCTTCCTCTTCGCTCACCATCAGCGCGTCGAAGGCGTCATCGGCGAAGGCATCGATCTCGTCGTCGACGCCACCTTCGGAGGGAACCGCCTCGGCAAGCTCAACGAAGCTCTTAACGTGTTCCATCAGTCCGTCGAACTCGATGGGCTTTTTGACGTAGTCCTCCGCGCGGGTGCTTAGCTTTTGATGCTGCTGAAAGATCTCGTCCGCGTTCGACTCGCTGGAGAGGATGATCAGAGGGATCTCTTTGAGATCAGCGTCCTTCTTGATCTTTTTGCAAACGCGAAACCCGTTCGTCGGAAGCTCGATCGAGAGCAGGATCAAGTCCGGCCGCTTGTTCTTTGCGGCGTCAAGCCCTTCGGGCCCGTCCGGGACGATTTGAAGTTCGACGTCAAATGATGAAAATCCGTCGGTAAGTGCTCGAGAAAACTCAGCGTCTGCTTCGAAAG
>JAHDCI010000185.1 GCA_020629955.1 Myxococcota bacterium
AAAAAGCACGCGCATAATTTTCCGCGTCAGCTATGTTTCCCGCATGTCCATCACGAAGAGCACCTTCGCGGAGCGCCGCACTGAGTTCCTACGCCGAATGGGAGAAGGCGTCGCCGTCTTCTTTGCCACCCCGGTCCACATCCGAAACAACGACGTGGAACACGAGTATCGCCAAGACAGTGATTTCTTCTATCTGACCGGCTTCGACGAACCTGGCAGCGTGCTTGTTCTCAGCAACTCCCACCCCGAGCACCGCTATGTTCTTTTTGTCCGTGAGCGTGACAAAGAGCGCGAAATTTGGGACGGACGGCGCGCTGGAACCGAGGGTGCGGTGAAAGATTTTGGCGCAGACGCCGCGTTCCCCGTTCGGCGGTTCGGAGCGCTCCTCCCGGACTACCTCCAGGACGCCCCCTCGCTCTACGCCCGCCTCGGCTCGCACGAAGCACACGACAAGCGAATCCTAGGCGGCATTCAGGCAGTCAAACGACGCGCACGCCAGCGCGTTCACCCTCCGCGCGCGATCATCGATCCGGGACCGATCGTGCATGAGATGCGAATGGTGAAGAGCGACGACGAAATCGCCGCAATGCGCGCCGCATGCGAGATCACGCGTGACGCCCACAAGGCGGCGATGAAAGCGACCAAGCCTGGCGATTTTGAGTACCAGGTCGAAGCTGTGATCCAGCAGGTCTATCGCGAAAACGGCTGCGAACGTGCGGCGTATGGATCGATCGTCGGCAGCGGTCCCAATGCGACCATCCTCCACTACCGAAAGAACAATCGAAAGATGGAAGATGGAGACCTTCTCCTCATCGACGCCGGATGCGAGCTCGACTATTACGCGAGCGACGTGACGCGCACGTTCCCCGTGAACGGCAAGTTCTCCGATGCGCAGCGGGAAATCTACGATCTGGTGCTGAAATCTCAGCTCGCAGGCATTGAAATCTCGAAACCGGGGACGACCTTCGACCAAGTGCACGAGGTGGTCGCGCGCGTCATCAGCGATGGGCTCGTCGATCTGGGTCTCATCAGTGGGGACAAGGACGAGGCGTTTGCGGCGGAAGCCTACAAAGCCTTCTACATGCACAAGACCGGACACTGGCTGGGCATGGATGTGCACGATGTTGGCGCGTACTATATCGGCCGCGATTCTCGAACCCTCGCGCCAGGTCATGTGATGACGATCGAGCCGGGGATCTACATCGCGGAGGATGCCGACGTGGACCCGAAGTACCGCGGAATCGGTATTCGAATCGAAGACGATATCCTGATTACGGAAGGTGGCTGTCGAAATCTAACGGAGGATATTCCGAAGACCGCCGAGGATATCGAAGCATGGATGGCTTCGTAGACTCGCTTGGCCGCTAGTGCGTGGTTCGAATCGCTAGAAGGGCGCTCTTCCGCCAGGAACGCCGAGCCGAGCCTCGCTCAACCTTCGATATACTCAGCATATCGTCCGCTCTCCGAAGCTCGCCTCGGCGCGCCTGACGAAAGGTCATCCCTTCCATCGATCTGAACCCCGCACGAGCGGCCGGTCGAACTGCTGAGAGCCTCTCGGCACACCGAGGTTTTGTCCCGGCTGGGTGAAGCGGCTTGTTGTTCCAGAGAAGCGGCGCGACACTACGAATGTGAACGAGGATCCGGCACAGTTCGACGAGCCACCGGAGGGAGGAGGAGAGCCCTACTGGGAACTCCCCTTCCCGGTCGTAAGTTTCCGCTTCTATACCGGGCTCGCGATCGTGATGGCCGCGTTTGGTCTTTTTCTTTTGACCCAAAGCTGGGGCCTCGGCGCCCTCACCCTCTGCGTTGCGTACGGAGCGTTTATCAAGGCGAAGACCATCTGGCGCTTTAAGGATCCGAAGACGCGAAGGGTCCGTTTAGAGGGACAAACGCTCCGGTTTCCGGAGGCCTGGGAATCGCACGATGTTGAGCTGCCGGTGAAGCAAGTCCGAGTGATCCCCAATCTATCGGGAGTCTCGATCGATGAGTCGGAACTCTACCCCCCGATTCACCCTCGCTTGCTCTGCCGCGTCGCCACGGCGCTCGAAGAGACCGAGCCGGAAGAAGTCCCCGCTGCCCTTGAGCCACTCTTCGAGAAACGACCGCAAACGTTCTAAGCGAAGATACGCTGGCGATTGCCTTTGTTTCCCTGCGCCCGCTGTGAGCGAAGCCGTCATTGCCTCCAGGGCTCTCAGCGCTGGAAACGATGTGACAATCTCGGCTAACAAAGAACTTGTGATTTGGCGGTTTTGGCCCAAGAGACCCACCATTGCCCTCGGTACGGCCCGTGAAGATCACCCGAAAACACATCCTTATTCTCATCACCACGCTCGCCATCGCTGGCGGCGTCGGCGTATTCGCGTTTCAAAAAAAGGAAGGGCCGCGCGTGCGAACGGAACGTCTCTCCCGCGGACCGCTCGTTCAAACGGTGCTCACGAGTGGCCGGGTCCGGCATCAGCGAGGCGCAGACCTCGGAGCGAGCTCGCACAGTACGATCGCGGAAGTTGCCGTCACGGAGGGGCAAACCGTAAGCGAGGGGGATCTCTTGATCCGCTTCGCAGACGAAAGCGCCCGAGCAGCATTGGCGGAGGCCGAGGCCCTGCGGGCCGATGCGCTGGCTCGACTTCGCCGAACCCGCGGCGTCGGAAGGAGGCTCGCGGATCAGAGCCTCGAACAAGCACAGCTCGCAGCCGACCAAGCTCAGAGTGACCTCGCACGACAGGAGCAGCTTTTCAGCGCGGGCGCCGTCACCGAAGCCGAACTGGAGCGCGCCCGACGGCAAGCGCGAACCACCGAGAGCCGGCGAGTGTCCGCGACGCTTGAACGCACACAGGTCGCCTCTCGAGGGTCCGATATTGCGATCGGGAGAGCGGCCCTGGCGCAGGCCCAAGCACGCGTTTCCGCGGCGACCGCGACTCTCCAACAAACCCAGCTGCGTGCGCCCTTTGATGGGGTCGTTCTCGAGCTTCACGCGGAGGTTGGCGAGGTGGTCACCCCGGGACACGCGCTGGTCCATTTCGTCGACTCCGGACCGCTTACGCTCGTCGCCGAGCCGGGCGAATCCGTGCTTTCCCTGATCGCCCTCGAGCAAGATGTCGCGATTCGACTCGACGCATTTCCGGAGCGCGACTTCGAGGGTCAAATCTCATTCATCGCTCAGTCGGTCAACGCCCAGCGCGGGACCGTCGAAGTACATGTCTCCCTTCCCGAGTTCGAAGGGTTTCGGTCGGATATGACGGCGACCGCAGAGATCGAAGTCGACCGCCGGCAAGAGACGTTGATCGCGGCGCCGGAGCTGGTTCGCGACCGCACCACATCACCGTGGCTGATGATCGTCGAAGATGGGCGCGCGGCCCGCCTGGAAGTCGAGCTCGGCATTGAAGGACAAGATGCGATCGAAATCCTCCCCAAAGAGGGAGAGTCGGTCCCATCGATCGAACTTGAGGTCATTCCCCTAGGAGAGCGCGTCGAGCTCGACCGCCCGGTTCGCGTGCGTCGCTGATGTCCCTCTCTCGACAACTCGCTTGGCGATTCTTAATGGAGGGCCGAACACAATCACTGTTGATCTTGGTCGGCGTCGGCGTCGGTGTCGCCGCGATGGTCTTCATCAATGCGATCATGGCCGGCCTCGAAGTCAATCTCCTCGAAAAGACACTCGGCGCACAAGCGCATATCACCCTCACGGCAGAACGCTCGCGCGGACAGGGCATCTTCGGTGAAGAGGACGCGACCTACGCACGAGTGAGCAGCGCAGAATCGAATCGCTCGACGCGCTTCGAAGGATGGCAGCGATTGGTTCCGCGCTTTGATGACAACCCGGTCTTTACTGCAGTCTGCCCGCGGCTTGTGGGAGCCGCTCAGGTACGACGCGGCGCGGTTCGCTCTGGTGCGGTGCTCATCGGCGCGGACGCTCACCGTCTCAATGATCTGACGCGTATTCGGGAGCGGATGGTTGCGGGCAGTTTCCGCCTAGGCTCGGGAGAGGTCCTTATCGGAGACTCGATGTCCGAAACCCTGCAGGCTCGCGTCGGGGATGCGATCCGAATCGGAGACGAGCAGCAGCTCGTGAGAATCGCCGGGATCTTCGACTTTGGATCCGAAGGCGTGGACGGCAGCTGGGTGCTTGGTTCGCTTCGCAGCGTGCAGACCCTGCTCGACCGTCCCGGCGACATCTCCGAAATCGGGCTTCGAATCGATGAGCCGTTCGAGGCGGACAATGTCGCCGCCACTCTCCCGGAGATCCCACAAGTCAAAATCGAGACCTGGACCGAACGAAACGGCGAGCTCCTCGTTGCACTTTCCTCGCAGGGAGCATCCTCTCTCATGATTTCCGCGTTTGTCCTCCTCGCCGTCGCCATGGGCATCGCGAGCGTGCTCATCGTAAGCGTCGTACAGCGCCGCGGTCAGATCGGGATTCTCCGCGCCATCGGAACCCCGCAGGCCATCGTGCGACGCGTCTTTCTCTGGCAGGGGGCGATGCTCGGATTGGGAGGCGCAATGTTAGGCGTCGGTCTTGGAACGCTGGCCGCCCGCGGACTCGCAAGCGTCGCACTCTTCGATATTCCGGTCACGCCCGCGTTGATGGGAAGTGCCGCCGGCATCGCACTCGGCATCGGGCTCGTCTCCGCGTTCCTGCCTGCACGTCAAGCCGCAAAGATGGACCCCGCTCGAGCCATCCAGGGGGCCGGATGAAGGAAGCCATTGTTGAACTTCGAGAGGTTCGAAAATCGTTCGGCGAGGAACGACCCGTCGAAATCCTCCACGGTATCGACCTACGCATCGGCCGGGGCGAGTTTGTCGCCCTCATCGGTCCCTCCGGTTCGGGGAAGAGCACTTTACTCAACCAGATCGGCCTTCTCGACCGACCGACCTCCGGAGAGATCTCGCTCGAAGGCAAAAACATCACCGGGCTGGACGATACCGAGGTCACTCGCCTCCGCGGGCAAACACTCGGCTTCATCTTTCAGTTCCACCACCTGATACCGGCGCTCAAGGTCGCCGAGAACGTAATGCTGCCTGCCGCGGTGCTGAAAGGCGGGCTCGACGCAGCCCTCCGTCCGCGGGCGCTCGAGCTCCTTGATGCGGTCGGCCTCAAAGACACCGCGGACCAGTACCCACGAGAGCTCTCCGGCGGCATGCGGCAGCGCGTCGCCATTGCACGTGCGTTGATGAACGCGCCCCCCTTGATCTTGGCGGATGAGCCGACGGGAAACCTCGATACCCAATCGAGCGACCGCGTCTTCGAACTCCTGCGACGCCAGCATACCGAGAAAGAAACCTCGTTTCTGATCGTCACACACGACGACTCTCTCGCAGCGCGATGCGATCGGGTCATCCGGATCGTCGATGGCTCCATCGATGCGGACGGATCCCCTTCGGAAGTTCTTGGTGACTGAGTGAAACTCACGGCTTGTTCGGGGGGCCAAGTGCGTGCTACGCCGGCCGAATGGAACGTGAACCGATGACTCCTGGCGGCTTCGCCGCGCTCAAAGAAGAGCTTGAGAAGCTGAAAAAAGAGATGCCGAAGATCTCGGAAGAGATCGGCATCGCAGCGGACCATGGCGACCTCAAAGAAAACGCGGAGTATCACGCAGCCCGCGAAAAGCTTGGCATGGTCAAAGGCCGCGTCGAAGATATCGAAGACTGGCTCTCGCGAGCGGATGTCATCGACCCGACCAAGCTTAGCGGCGAAAAGGTGATGTTCGGGGCCACCGTTGTTCTCGAGGATATCGACTCGGAGCAAGAGGTCACCTACCAGATCGTGGGTCGCCATGAGGCGGATGTGAACGACGGAAAGATCAGCGTCACCTCCCCCGTCGCGAAGGCGTTGATCGGCAAAGAAGTCGGCGATGAAGCGAAGGTCCGCGCCCCGAAAGGCGTGCGCACCTACGAAATCGTCGACGTCGAGTGGAAGTAACGTGACCGATCGCCAGGGCCAAATCGCGGCCCCGGCAAACGCAATCAGCGACGGTGTTTTCGTCGCTCTGGCTGTTCTTATCGCCGAGGTCGTTTTCGCGATTGGGCTCCCTTGGGATGCCTACCTGACGACGACCGAACGGTGGCGCGTGTTCTATGGAGCGCTGGGCACTGCAGGCGCGGTAGGTCTCATTACGGCCGCGATGAGCCTGTTCGCGAGGCGGCTAGCTCCCAAGCCGAAGCTGCTTTGGGCCATTGGCACGGGAACGCTCGCTATCGGCCTCGTCATTCTCGGCTACATGCTGACGGAGGGACGACGCGTTCACGACTCCGCGCTCCGCTACCCGGGCATCTTTGCGTTTGCTCTGAGCGGTGCCGCTCTTGGGCAAGCGGTGACGGTTCGGATCACAAAAAGCCGCTCGATCGGTTCATGCGTCGGGCTCTTCGCGCTAGGCATCCTCGCGCTCGTCATTGATCGAACGGTTTTACCGCGGCTCTATCCGGCGTTTCATTTCTCGCTGGCCCTGGCCGCGTGGGGCGCTTTCTTTCTTTCATGCGTCTCGCTTCATGCGAAACCACAACCCAAGTTGGCGTTCGCTGGGGGCCTCATGCTGGCGGGCATTCTCGGCCTTGGGCTCTGGGCGTGGCCAGCGCTCGCGAAGGCTCCCAATGCGCGCTTTTTGAGCGAACGTTCTGCTCCCTACACCGGAAGGGTTCTCGCATTCTTCCCCGGTACCGAGGCGGCGGGGAGCCTTGAGCCAGAGACCGTTGCAATGGCCGAGAGAGCCGCTCCCGACCGCGCGGAAGGAATCGATCTCCGCGGTCGCGATACCCTGTTGATCACCGTCGATGCCCTCCGAGCCGACGCCCTCCAGGCATTCGGCGGTGACGCAACGCTCACGCCCGCGATGAACCGGCTAGCCGCCGAAGGAGCCGCGTTCCGCAACGCCTACTCCCCAACGCCGCACACATCGTATGCGCTCACGAGTCTGCTGACCGGGAAGTTTTTGCGCGAGGTATTCGCGTTGCCGGATGCGCCAGAATCGCATGTCGCGCTTCCCGAGATTCTTCGAAACTATGGAATCCGAACGGCCGCCTTCTATCCTCCCGCGGTGTTCTTCGTCGATGGGGACCGCTTCCGCACCCTTCGAGACGGGGGCTTTGGGTTCGAGTATCGAAAGGTCATGTTCGCCTCCGCCGAGGCGCGCGTCGCGCAGGTGGATACGTACCTTGAAGAGGTCGATCCGGGCCGACCCGTTTTTGTTTGGGTACATTTCTTCGAGCCGCATGAGCCTTACGAGCCGATCCCCGAGTTTGCTCGCGGAGACTCCCGAAGAGCCCGATACGATGCTGAGGTCGCTCGCGTCGATGCAGCGATCGGCGAGATGGTCCAGCGGTTCCGAGCTGCCCGCCCCGACGCAACCGTGATCTTAACGGCCGACCACGGAGAAGAGTTTAATGATCACGGCGGCTGGTATCATGGCACCACGCTCTACGACGAACAGGTGCGCGTCCCCCTCATCCTTTCCTCCCCAGGGCGAGTGGAGCCCGGACTACGCGAGGAACCGGTCGAACTCGTGGATATTCCAAGCACCCTCCTCTCGGCCCTCGGAATTCCGCCCGACGCACGGATGCGAGGGGACGACCTTGGCTTCGCGCTCGCGGGCGCACCACCCGGAAGCGACCTGTTTGCGTTCGCTTCGGTTGGCGAGCTTCGTATGGCAACAGACGGAGCTCATAAAGCGATTTGCAGCGTATCCGGCTGCGAGCTCTACAACCTCGAACGCGATCCGGAAGAGCGCCGAAATATCGCGGGCGAATCGCCTGAAGTTTTCCGCCGACTTCAGGGGGCGCTCTCACGCTTCGCAGCGGAGACTCCGCGCATCGAAGCGCTGGGACTCGAGGATAGCGCGTGGCCGGAGGCGCTGGCGCGCGCCGAGCTAGGAGACGCGACCGCAGCCCCGGAGTTGCTCCCGCTGCTGGGCCACGCCGAGCCGAGTTTCCGGGCTGCGGCGGCGCGAGGCCTCGGTCATTTCGAACATGCCCCCGCCGCAATCCCTCTCGCACGACTCCTTGAGGACGAAGCGCCCATCGTCCGCATCGAGGCCGCCATCGCCTCATTGCAGTTCTCGCACGCCACCGACGCTGCCGCGGACCTGCTCGCTCGCTCGCTCAGCGACAACGAAACGTTCGATCAGGAGACGCGCGGCAGAGTGGCGCTTGCCCTTGGGACCCGTGGTGATGCGCGTGCACGTCGGGATGTCGAAACGCTACTCGCTTCGGGGGAAACCCCGACCGACATCCGGCTTGCTTCCATTCTCGCGCTCGAGAGAATCGGAGAACGCGCCAGCGTTTCACTCGTCAGTGAGGTCCTGAGCGAGCCCAACTTGCGTCCATGCGCAGCCCGCACTCTCGGCGTGTTAGGGGGCAGCGACGCCGAAGAGACATTGCTCCGCCAGTTCGAAGACGAACGTTACCTTCCTGCCAGGATCGCCGAAGCGGGTGCGCTCACACGTCTTGGTTCAACAAGAGCGGTCCCTTTGATCGAACGCTTCCTCGGGACGCCCGAACCTCTGCCAGGCGGGCTCGAAATGCTGGAAACGCTCGGCGTCCGCGTTTCGGCGGCGGCGCACCTTTCCGATGGGTGGTCCTGCTCCGACGAGGGCTGCCACGCGGAAGATGGCGCGCTCTTGCCGGTCGAACCTGGTCGCCGCCTCGTTCTGGAAGTCAGTGCTGGAACCTTTGAAGTCTCGGGCCAAGCATGTGCGGGAGATATCACCGCCGACGTGCGGACATGTTCCTTCGACGGAGAAATGCGCGAACCCAGCGGGAACGCGAGAATCCTGCGTCTGCATTTCGTAAACCCTGCCGAGGAGCCCCCACCTCCGCCACCGGAACCCTGGGATCCCGAGAACCCAACGCCGCCCTTACAAGGGCTCGAGCACGACCGCGGATAGCCGCCACCGAGAGAACCCGTCCGATGTTTCGGACGTTGAAGTGATGTTCCGGGTCCCGGAGCCGGACATTGCTCAGCGATTGCCCGAAAAAAGCCCAACGTTTCGGATGGATCCAGCACGGGCATAGCGCGTGCAAAAGCTCACACCATGCGAACCGTGGTCGTCTCCCTAAGCCTGCTTCTTTTCACCGCTTGCGCTCAGCCCATCCCAAGGGAACTCGATTCATCGATGCACCCGATCGGGGAAGTGACGCTCGACCTCCCAGAATCACGAGAGCAGCTCGCGCTCGAATCCGGAAACAGAGAGGCAGGCGGCTTCTACGCACACGCTCGCGGGGTTGTGCCTGGCTCGATTCAGGAGCTCGCGAACGCGCTAGAGCCAGCAGTCGTCGTGAATCACAGGCGCGTCGACGAGTGGCGAAGCCGCCCTCTCGAACCTTCGAATGACTACGACCGAGGCTTTGAAATCGAGAATGTGGTCGACGCTTTCGTCACCGTCCGATTTAAGCTCGCTTGGCGCCTTGCCGAAAAACAAGGTCAGCTATTTGTGCGCTGGAGTCTCAGCGAAGGTCCGGGCTTTCTCGATACCAACGAAGGATCGATCGTCTTCTACGAGGCCGATCAGGGGGACCTCATCATGGACGCCGTCTATCACCTTGATGCACCCAGCGTAACCACGGAGACCCTCGAGCAGACTCTCCGGGATCTACATCACGCGATTCGAGAAGCAGCCACGGACTAACCTCCGATGCCTCGCCGTCTACATGCGATCTGAACGCACAAGGTCGTGCATCGCCCGAGCGAGACGGACACGCTGAGGGGATGATTTCGGAATCCGTTCGAGCTCTCCGCGCGCCTCAAGATCGGTCTTGGTGTAGCGGGTGAAGTTCGTCAGCCGGCCGTTTGGAAAGCGCGCATGTGTCTCGAGGGTTGTTTGAACGCTTGCCACGATGTCCTTGAGAAGGACTTCACCGCGCTCGTTTTGATACGTTCGAATCGCTTCGTAAATCGCGGTTCGAACTAGCGCATACTGCTCGCGTTCGATTGTGAACCTTTCCGAGTAGCCTGGCTTGTTCGCATTCAGGATGAGTGCGCGCCCTCTCCCCCACGCCTCGACAATCCGCGCTAGGAGGTCGCCATCGAGCACCGTTCTCGCTTCGGCGCTCAACCCGTTTTCGTCAAGAGGGCTCATATCACTTCCCTAGTGAGCGGTTTGGCACATCCGCAAGCGCTGCCTCCGCAAGCGCTGCTTCCGCAAATTGCAAAGCACGTTGAGAGCAAAGCGTCTGGCTACCGAAGAATCAGGGCTCCGTTGGCGCCGCGACGTTCTTCCCGAGTCGCT
>JAHDCI010000017.1:0-46085 GCA_020629955.1 Myxococcota bacterium
GACTTTTGATAGATGGGGTTTGAGTAGGTCAATACGCCGCGCTGGATGCGCTAGCGGGGCTCAAATCGATGGAAGGGATGATCTTTCGTCAGGAGCGCCTAGGCAACCTTCGATCGACGAACGAGATGCCGAGTAGTTCGAAGGAAGAGCGAAGCTCGGATCGGCGCTCCTTGGCGGAAGAGGGCCCTTCTATCGAATTGAATCACGCACGAGTTCTACTCCGAAGCGGAAGTAGCATCGACATGGCTCGGCTCAATCGAGAGGACCTCAACACCCGCCGGAACGCCGCGCGCTACGAGAGCGATGGATCCGCCGTCCTCAGGTAGACCGCTAACGTCCGCAATCGCAGCAAGCGAGGCGGGGTCGATCAAATCCACGCTCGATGGTGGGCCGCGAAGCGTAAAGGTGACCGCGCCCGTCTCGGAAGTTGCTTCTCCCCCCTCGAACGTGACGCTCACTCCGGGGAGCGTGCGCTCAGTCAGGTCTTCGACGATATGCAGCTCGACCGCGATGGGGGCGTTGTTCAACGCCCGAACATGCTCTGGCAAGCTCGCCAACGGAACGCGCCTCGTATGACGGCCGAGGTCAATATTGTCCAGAGATACAGGCTGTGTCCGTGCGACACGTAACGAAGAAACGAGCTCCGCTGGCCCGACGAGGCGAACCTCTTGCGGCCGCACGCTCGGCGGCTCTGCGAGCACAGACCCCTCCGGTGGCTCGCCTTGGATATCTGCCTGAACTCGCAGCGTTCGCTCGATGCGCTCCGCCCACCGTAGCTGAATCGACGCGGGTGCAACCTGGGTAATCTGAATGCCTGGCGGTACTTCGAACTCATCGTCGGCGAAGTAGTAGTAGGGCACGCTGGTATCGGTGAGGTCGATCTCAACAGAGGGCAAAAGCTCCGGCTGAATCGCGTTTAGCTGAACGCGGCTGCCCTTAAATGTCAGGCGTACCCGATCGGGGAGCTCGCTGACGAGCATTCTTCCCGCCGAGGGTGGAGGAAGAATGGCGACGACGTCCACAAAGACCGAACGCTGCGCATCCTCCGCGCCCCGCACGACGGAGAACATCATGATCGCGCCGGCAATCGAGGTGAGTTTGAGCCCAAGGTTGTGGGTGACGAGGCTCTTGAGTCGCTCGCGAATCGTCATACCATCGGCTCCTCGATCGAATCGAGCTCACTGGTGGGTTCCGCGGCCAGCTCTGGATCGTCTCCCGGCAACGTTACGCGTTCTTTGGGCTTCGGCTTCGGCTTCGGTTTTGCGACAGCCGCACTTGCGCTGCCGGGGCTCGTCGTTCGAGAGGACGTGGCGGGTTCCTTCGGCTTGTAGAACAGCCCAAAGAGCGCCTCCCGAAGCGAATCTCCATCGAGATTACGAACGATATTTCCGTTGAAGCAGAGGGAGACACTACCGCGCTCTTCGGAAACGACGACTGCGACGGCGTCCGTCTCCTCGGTGATGCCGATCGCCGCGCGATGCCGCGTCCCGAGGGAACGATCGTGAGAGCCGCTGCTAAGCGGGAGCACGGCGCCCGCTTGCCAGACTCTCCCATCCCGAACGATCACCGCGCCATCGTGCATCGGGTTTTCAAAGCTCGGAATAAAAATGCTGTAGAGGAGCTCGCGAGTAACCTCCGCATCGAGCCCGGTGCCGGGTTCAATGAACTCTTCAAGAACAGCATCCCGTTCAAAAACGACCATCGCACCGATGCGCTTTTGCGCGAGTTCCCCGGCAGCGCGAATGACCTCCTCGAGGACGGCGGTCTCTCGAGCGGTGCGAGAACGTTGGAAGAGCGACCCACGACCCATTCGCATCAAGGCACGGCGAATATCGGCTTGAAAGATCACCACGACGACAAGAACGAAGTTGGTGAGAAGTGAATCGTAAATCCGAAGGACGCTGATGAGCCCGAGCTGCCGCGCGAAGAGATAGCCGACGACTCCGAGCCCTAGCCCGACGGCCATCTGCATCGCTCGGGTGCCCTTGAGCACGACGAGGCCCGCATAGATGAGCGCCGCGACAAGTCCAATATCGAGGCAGTCTCGGGCGATATCTCCTGCGCCGCGATCAAAGAACGCACCCATCCCGAGCGTGAGGGACGACCACATCTCGACGAAGAACTCGATCACAGCATCCACTACGAAGCCTCCCCACAGGCGCCAAGCAGGGCAAGCGCTTGGGATGTCTCGAATACATCGTGAACCCGGACCGCAGCCGCGCCAGCTTGGGCCGCCAAAATCGCCGTCGCAAGACTGCCGCCAAGCCGCTCCGAAGGCGATGCAGGAACATGCAGATGCGAGATAAACGACTTTCGGGAGCTCCCAAAGAGCACCGGCAACCCTCCAGAGTACTCTGCGAGCGTGGAAACCAGCCGGGCGCTATCGCGTGGCTTCTTCGCGAATCCGATGCCGGGATCCACCCAAATGCGCCCCCGAGAAACCCCAGCATCCTCTGCCCGCTGAACAGCCTGCCGAAGTTCGAGACGCACCTCTTCGACGACATCTTCATACGTCGTCTGCGCGCCTTCAATTTCCCCCCGACCACGGTTGTGCATGAGCACAAGGTCGCACTCGCCGTGCGCGGCGACAACTCTTAAGAGTTCAGGATCCGTACCGCCGGAGATATCGTTGATGATCGCCGCGCCCGCGTCGAGGCACGCAGCAGCAACCTCTGCGCGAACGGTATCGATGGAGAGACGCGCGGTCGCGGCGAGAGCCTTCACCACCGGGAGCACTCGCTGTATCTCCTCGTCGATCGAAACACGCTTCGCGCCATCCCCGTAGTCAGGGCCTTTCGGGCGGGAGCTTTCGCCTCCGATGTCCAGAACGTCGGCACCCTCCTCGAGCATCCGATGGGCGTGTCGCAACGCGTCGTCGAGCGCGTGATGCATTCCGCCATCGCTAAAGGAATCGGGGGTGATATTGAGCACTCCCCATACTTCGCAAGGCCGATTCATCCCGCGGCCCACGCAAAAGGGCGCCAACGCTCTCGCGCGGCACCCTTCCCCGGATTGAATCGTCGTTCTTCGATCTTCTGGCTATCCCGCCGATGGCGCTTCACGAGGACGCGGCTGGAAGATGGCGCCGGAGCGCTTCTCTTTTGCTTCACGGCGCTTGTCCGCGTAGCTCGGAATATGAACTCGCTCGCGCGGGGGAAGCGGCTCACCTTTAAGGATCGCTTCAAGCTCTCCGCGGCCAATTGTCTCCCGGTCGAGGAGCGCGTCGGCAATCGCATCGAGCTGTTCGCGATGTTCAGAAATGAGCGCATGCGTGCGATCGTACTGGGTTGAGATAATCTGGCGAACTTCTGCGTCGATTTGGTTCGCCGTCTTCTCGGAATAGTCCTTGTGGTAGGAGGCGCCAAGGAAGCCGCCTTCCTCGCGCTCAACGTACGCGAGCGGTCCGAGCTCCTTGCTCATTCCCCACTGCGTGACCATTGCGCGGGCGAGCTGAGTCGCCTTCTTAATATCGTCGGAGGCGCCGCTCGTGAGCTGGCCAAAGACGACCTCTTCGGCAATACGGCCACCGAGCGCCATCGCAATACGGTCGAGCGCCTCGACGCGAGAGACGTTCAGACGGTCTTCTTCCGGGAGCGCCATCGTCACGCCGAGCGCGGGTCCGCGCGGAATGATCGTCACCTTATGGATCGGGTCGTGGTGCTCGAGAATCATCCCGGCAAGCGCGTGGCCTGCCTCGTGGTAGGCCGTTGTCCGCTTGTTCTCTTCCGAGATGACCATGGATCGCCGTTCGCTGCCCATGAGGACTTTGTCCTTCGCCATCTCGATGTCGATCATGCTGACTTCGTTCTTGTCCTGACGCGCAGCCAGGAGCGCGCTTTCGTTGACGAGGTTCTCGAGGTCCGCGCCCGAGAAACCAGGCGTGCCACGAGCGATCACTTCGAGATCCACATCCGGAGAGAGCGGTACCTTTCGGGTGTGCACCTGAAGAATGCCCGTTCGGCCCTTGAGGTCCGGTCGCGGCACGACAATCCGTCGGTCGAATCGGCCAGGTCGCAAAATCGCCGGGTCGAGAACGTCTGGACGGTTGGTCGCAGCAATGATGATCACGCCGTCGGTGGATTCGAAGCCATCCATCTCGACGAGGAGCTGATTGAGAGTCTGCTCGCGCTCATCGTGACCACCCCCCATGCCCGAGCCGCGATGGCGACCAACGGCATCGATCTCGTCGATGAAGATGATGCACGGCGCGTGCTTCTTTCCCTGCTCAAAAAGGTCTCGCACGCGGCTCGCGCCAACGCCGACGAACATCTCGACAAAGTCGGAGCCTGAAATCGAGAAGAAGGGAACGCCGGCTTCTCCCGCGATCGCCTTCGCAAGCAAGGTTTTACCGGTCCCTGGCGCGCCCATCAAAAGCACGCCCTTCGGGATGCGTCCTCCGAGGCGCTGGAATTTTTTCGGAGCCTTGAGGAACTCGATGATTTCCTCACAGTCGTCCTTCGCTTCGTCGATCCCAGCGACATCGTTAAAGGTGACCTTGTTTTGCGACTCGTTCAGCAATCGCGCGCGGGACTTCCCGAAGCTCATCGCTTTCCCGCCAGAAGCCTGCAGGTGCCTCATGAAGACAAAGAAGATGACGAGGAGAAGCAGCATGGGAAGCCACATGAAAAGAAGGTTCGTCCAGAAGCCATTCTGATCTGCGGGCAGCCACTCCACCGATACGTTGTTGTCTTCAAGCATCTGGTCGACTCGGTCGCTCAAGCGTCCGATCGCCTCTTTTCGGACCTTCTGATTCGAATCAGGATCGGTCACCTCGTATCGGTACCGCGCGTTCTCATCCATCGGCTGGATTTGAACCTCGGTGACTTCTCCCGCGCGTACTTGCTGGGAGAACTGACTAAAGGAGACAGTGGAGGCGTGCTCTTCACCCTTTAGGAGTGTCCAGATCATCACGAACACGAGGATGAGGAACACCCAGAGGAAGAGTGTCTTGTGGGCTTGTTTCACGAGTTCACCATGGAAGTAACGCCGAAAAATAGACGTTCTTACTTTGGTAGACCTCCTTGCACCCCTACGCAAGACCCATCTGCGCCTTTCTGACGTCAACCTCAGGTCGGTGAAATTCAAACTTCACGAAAGCGCTCGCGTCCGGGGCACAGGGAGCGTCCGTCAACGTCTCATTTCGTTGGCGCCGAAGGCCGTGAGCAGATTGTTACCCAACCCTGAGATAGAACGACGCTGGCGGAGTGACCGCCGCCTTTAAGCGCGATTTTCGACAATCTTTTTCAATGTTTAAGCCGAACAAAACTCGGCCTCAACCTACTCCCGTTCGCTTCGACCCTTCGCTCCGCTCTCCAGAAAGACAAGTGTTCCGGCGTCGACGATGGCCCGCCATCCCCCGCCGAGGAGCACCTCTCCCCGAGAATTCCGCACGAGGTCCGCGAGCTGCGCTACGTGACGTTTTCCAAGGCTGCGGCCGGTGACTTCGGACGCCCAATCCCGAATCCGAAGCGATCGCGCTTCAGGACTGAGACGCTTCAACTCCGACACATCTCCTCTCGAGGCTTCCACCATGTCGCCCCTTTCGAGGAGTTCCGCACAGCCTCGCGCTTCATCGGAAAGCTGAGCGAGATGGGCTCGGATCCCCGGATGTTCTCCCTCAAGTGTCGCGAGGAGCCTCCGAAAGCGAACGCGCTCGAACCGCTCATCGGCATTGGAGGGGTCTTCCAGGAAACTCTGTTGCCAACCATCAAGCGCTCCTCTTGCGGCAGCTCGCGAAACATCGATCAGCGGCCGAACGACGCCATCTTCTCGGACGGGCGCGATGCTGCGCAGCGAGCGAATTCCTCGGCCGCGAAAGACTCGGGAGAGAACCGTCTCCGCCTGGTCATCGAGCGTATGACCGGTCGCAATCACACTGGCGCCAGTCTCCTCGCGCACGGCGTGCAAGGCTCGATAGCGTGCCTCCCGCGCTTCCGCCTGAAGATTTCCGCTTCCCACTTCGATGCGGCGGCCAACAAATGGCAGTCCGAGTGATTCTGCGAGCCGCCCTACCCAACCCACCTCGTCGCTGGATGCTTCACGAAGGCCATGGTCGATCGACGCGACGAAAAGGCTCCAGCCGAAGGAATCTCGGAGAGCGACAAGCGCCCGCAAGAGTGCGACCGAATCCCCCCCGCCGGAACAAGCCACAAGGATTGCGCTTCCCTCGGAGAGCATCTCTCGGCGAACGATCGTTTGCCGGACGGTTCGAACAAAGTCGGCGGAACGCGTTGCGCTCATCGGGAGGCGGCTATTCGCACTCCACGAGGAAACTTAGCTGCCAAGGACTCGAAGTGAGGGTCGCCGAGGCGCCGGCATCTCCCACAAAGTCGACGAACTGTCCGGTAACGATCCGCCGAGCAAAGCTCTCGAGCGGCGCTCCAGAGGTATTGAGAAGCAGCACTCGGTCGGAGAGGATGGCAGCGGGCGCCCCGTTCAGCTCGATCAATGTTCGAGTATCGGCGGGGAGAGGTTCTACCGAATCGATCCCATCTTGCGTAATCCGATGAATCAATTGATCGGAATCCAGTGCGAGAACTGCGCCATCCCCCGAAGCCACCACACCTCGGGGGATCAGAGGCTCTGCGTCGATGGGCGACACACTCGAGCTATTCAAGAAGAAGACACCGCCCTCAGCAACGATGAGCAATCCCGTCAGCGCACTCGCGATACCAAATTGGCCAAGCTCAGGGAGTTCGCGCGGTTCTCCGTCCAGCCCGTAGTGAGCGGCGGTCAGCCCTTCGAGTGACTGATAGACGATGCTCCAGCGACCGTCGAAATAAGCGGCATCGAACTGCGCAACGGGCCCCAGTGTATTGACCGCGCCGTTGCTCCAAACCCCTGCCTCACGCCGCGCGTAGAGAAGCCCGCCGATATCGGTCTGTGCGACAACAAGAACGCTCTCTCGCCACTCGAACGAACGCAGCGAGACAAATGCGCTCCCGCGAGAGAGACGGAAGAGCTCTACCGGAGTCCGTGGGTTTCCCTCTTGATCATACGACGTTCGGAACGCTGCGGTCCCGGTGACACTTGCCAGCCCGTAGCTCGAATCGCTCTCACGGAAGAGAGCAAACGTCGAGCCCGCGAGGCTGATGCGTTCTTCGACGCCGCGGGCATCTTCGTCAATGCGTCCATCGCAATCTTCGTCCACTCCGTCGCAACGTTCGATCTCGAGCGAGGAAACATTTGGATTCGTATCGTCGCAGTCCTGACCGCAACCCAGAACCGGATCGCCATCGTTGTCATCATCGCGCAGCTCGGAGGTCTGTACACATACGCCGGCGAGGCAATCCATCACGACGCACATATCGTCAGAGGTACAGTCCGAAGCGCGATCGCAGGCTTCCCCTTGGTTGATCTGGACCTCGTCAGGGATATCGCGGCCGCATCGCGAGAAGGGAACCAGTAGAGCAGCAATCAGAAGCGTTTTAAGCACGGGCGCAGCATAGTCCAAGAGATAGCGAAGCACCCAACCCAATCGTCGCTCCAAATAGAAAAGCGCCCCCGGAGGGACGCTTCGGCTCGGTCGAGCGGCAGGCTTAGAAGGCGCCGCTTACCAACGAAAGCTGGAACTGGGTGCCTCGGTCGACACCAAATCGCTGGGATTCAACCTGCGAATACAGAGGCGAGACGTTCACACCGGGCACACCCACTTGAACGTCACCGTAGCCGGTTCGGATCAGGCCACCACCCATGCTTGCAATGCGGCGAACCCGAGCCCTTGCGCTCTCTTCAGGTTCTTCTTCTCCATCCCCGGGTCCGGAATCTAAACTTTCGTCGTCCTCCATCTCATCCGCAGGGTCGTACGCCGTTAGCACCAAAGTGAGGAGAATGGTTGGGACGACGAGCGTCAGCCCAGTGACCAACATTCCAACAGAAGCTCCCGTCAGGTCGTTCTGATCTAGAAGAAAATGCCCCGCGACCGCGCCACCAGCGCCACCGACAAGTGGGAAAACAATGTAGGGCCATGCGCCGTCCATTCCGGCAAGCGCAGGAACCACGAACCCAAGTTCAGCTCCGATCAAACCGAGGCCGATCAGCCCCTTTGGTCCCGCGCTGATTTCGTTCGTCGCGGGTTCCTGAGCCATTGCCACGTCTGGGGTCGCGACCTGAAACGCGACCGCCATTGCGGCCACTAGTGCAAAACGCCTAAGCATTATTTCTCCTCCATGGGGGTCCGCGGACCTTACACGCAGCCGGACACCCCGGCAACATCCCCATCGATTTTGAGCGCCCCGATAGAGGACGCGAACATCTTGAATTCCTTCATTGAGTTTGTTGCATGCTTTCGAGGCACTATTCAATGCAAAAATCCGCGTGCTCATGAAACGAGAAAAACGCCCAGAAACTTAAGTGTTTCCAGGCGTTTAACCCTTAGCCGATTAGGCGCACTGCCCTACTCTAGGTGTGCGGCAGCGCCCTTTTTTCGGATGTAGGCCGGAATATCGAGAAGCGCTTCATCCTTCATCGCGGCTGCGCCGAATGCACGCGTCGCGGGCTCCGGTTGCGCGATTTGACGCGGCGCACGGGAATCGCGAGCGACCGGTCGCGTGGACGGCCGAACTGTCCGCTGGGTGCGAACCATCGGGATCGTCGCTCGCTCTTGGGTCGACTGAACCTGCTCGCGGACTTCGCCGTCAAAACCGGTCGCGATGACCGTGGCCTTCACCACATCTTCCATGTCCGGGTCAGTGACGAGACCGAAAATGATCTCCGCATCTTCGTGCGCAGCTTCCTGAACGAGGGTCGCCGCCGCGTCGATCTCGGAGAGACGCATGTCTGGACCAGCGGTGAAGTTGATCAGGATCCCCTGTGCGCCGTCGACCGAGATATCGTCGAGAAGCGGCGAGTTGATCGCTTGTTCCGCGGCTTCGAGCGTACGGCGCTCTCCACGCGCGTAGCCGGTGCCCATGAGCGCACGCCCACGATTGCTCATGATCGTGCGAACGTCTGCGAAGTCCACGTTGATCATCCCGTGCATCGTGATGAGGTCGCTGATGCCTTGAACGGCTTGAAGAAGAACATCATCGGCCCGCTGAAACGCATCGAGCATCGAGAGGTCGTCGCCCAGCGCGAGGAGCTTTTGGTTTGGAATCGTGACGATGCTGTCGACCGCGTCGATCAGCTCCGCGATGCCAAAGTCGGCGTTCTTCGAGCGACGTCGGCCTTCGAACATGAAGGGACGCGTCACAACTCCGACCGTCAGCGCACCTTGGTCGCGAGCGACCTGCGCAATCACCGGCGCCGCACCAGTCCCGGTTCCGCCACCCATACCTGCAGTGACGAACACCATATCCGCGCCAGCGAGTGCATCCGCGATGCGCTGCACATCTTCGAGCGCCGCCTTCCGTCCCTGGTCCGGGTTGCCGCCCGCGCCGAGCCCCTTCGTAAGCTGGGGTCCAAGCTGAAGCTTCGTTGGCGCCAAGTTTCCGTCGAGCGCCTGCGCATCGGTGTTCGCTGCGATGAACTCCACGCCGGAAAGCCCGCTCGTGATCATCGTATTCAGCGCGTTTCCGCCGCTACCTCCAACACCGATCACCTTGATCCGAGCCTGAAGGTCCGCTTCGTCCGCAAAATCAATCGAAATGCCCATGATTCCTCCCAGGCGGCATCGCCGCCCTGGACCTATTCACAATTCGCCCTGTGAACAGGTCCTCTTTCTCATCTTAGTCGCCGTGTCTTTCTCAAGATTCTTATTACCGAAAGAAATCTATCGAAAGAGTTTTTTTGAAAGAACTCTGATGCGTAAACCGCGATCAGAAACGTGGTTTGCTAAAACACCTCGCGGAACCACGCCCCGATCCGGCTTCCAAACCCGGATCGAATCGTCTGAACACCGGAATATTCGGGTTCTTCTACAAAATCAACTTCTTCGCCATCAATATGTGATTCCCCGTATTTTACGAGGCCGACTGCGGTCGCGTAACCAGGGCTACGCACCACGTCGATCAGTCCGCCAATGCCGCTCGGAGCGGCGCGACGCACTGGAAGTCCAAGGAGCGCTTCGGCATGCTCAGGCATACCGTCGAGAAGCGTTGTACCGCCGGTAACAACTACGCCTGAAGCCAACATATCGGAGAATCCAGTCTCGACGATCACGTGGCGAACAGCGTGAAAAATCTCTTCAACGCGCGGTTCAATGATATCGCAAAGAACGCGACGCGGCATCACCCTGGGAGGACGTCCGCCGACCGAGGGGACCTCGATCGTCTCGTCTTCATCCACCATATGACTGGCCGAACATCCATATTTGATTTTAATGCGTTCTGCTTCGGCCATTGGGGTACGAAGCCCCTGCGCGACGTCACTCGTAAGATTGATTCCGCCGATTGGAATCACGCTGGTATGAACCACCGCACCGTCTACATAGAGGATGAGGTCTGTTGTGCCGCCGCCAATATCGACGAGCGCGACACCGATTTCTTTTTCGTCTTCGCTGAGAACAGCGTCCGCGCTTGCCAGTGGCTGCAAAACAACGTCTGAAACATGAAGACCACAGCGTTCGGCGCATTTGCGCAGATTCGCGACCGCCGTCGATGCCGCGGTGACCATGTGGACGCGCGCCTCGAGCCGGACACCACTCATGCCAACCGGCTCGCGGATGCCATCCTGATCGTCGACAATGTATTCCTGCGGAAGCACGTGGAGCACCTGACGGTCTCCGGGAAGCGGCACCGCTTGCGCTTGCTCAAGAACGCGCTCGACATCTGCTTTGGTGACCTCGCGCGTTTGAATCGCGGCGACGCCATCTTTGTTCATCCCCGAAACATGGCTGCCGGCGACTCCCGCGTAGACCGAGTTGATCTCGACGCCCGCCATCGTCTCTGCCTGCTCCACCGCGGCGCGGATCGACTGCATCGTGGACTCGATGTTGACGACGACGCCTTTCTTCAGCCCCTTCGAAGGCACCGAACCGACACCGATGATATCAAGACCTTCAGGGGTCGACTCTGCGACGATGGCGCACACTTTCGTGGTGCCAAGATCCAAACCAGCGATGATTTCGTTTTCTGCCATGGTGCTTCCGTCCTCGGGAACAATCGACGTGTACACGGCGCGCACAGTGGCGACAAAAAAACTGCAAAATCTTGTTCAAAGAATACGGATTCATTCGAAATACCGTGAATTTGAACGGGTTTCGAAGACTGGGCTCGATACGAAGCGAACCGCAAATCCATCGACGAAGTCTTCCAAACCAAGGATTCTCAGCGCCTGGCTTGCCAATGAATCACAGGCGACACGTTCGGACAATGGTCCCAACGGTTGTCACTGAATGAGAGGCATGTTGGCGGGCGCTAGAGGATTCGAACCTCTGACCTTCGGCTCCGGAGGCCGACGCTCTATCCAGCTGAGCTAAGCGCCCTTTCGCTTCCGTGGTAAGTCAGCCTGCCGATGAGATCAAGTCCTTCCAGTTTCGAACGCGGCCTGTATTCGCATCTACAGGTAGCTCGTTTGCGGAGGGTTCCGCGAATCGATCCCTTGAATTTGATTCGCTTTTTTTCCAAAACAGATGCAGACACAGCCACGTCGCACATGGTACGGTCTCACTCAATCAGGGGATTCGTCCACCGCTAGCATTTGAGGGAGAGATGCCAGCTTCAACACCTTTGCCGCCACGAATTGGCACGCTTGGCGCGGTCATTCACGACCGATATCGTCTCGAAAAACCTATCGCCGTCGGGGGCATGAGTGTTGTCTATGAGGCTTCCGATGCGCAGCGCGACGATGGAAAGCGCTTTGCTCTTAAGCTCACGTTTTTGGGCGAGAACCCCGCAGCCCAATCTCGCTTTTTGCGAGAGGCCAGGCTCACAACTTCCCTTCAACACCCCAATATTGTCCAAATTCACGATGTCGGAGTGCTTGATGATGGTCACGGGTTCTTGGCGCTCGAGCTGCTGAGCGGGCAAACTCTTCACGACGCGATTCGTGAGGCAACGCTCTATGGCGGCGAAGTGAAAAACGCGCTGTGCATCCTCGACCGCCTTCTCGACGCGCTTCTGGCCTGCCATCTGGCCGGAATCATCCACCGGGATTTTACCCCAGCGAACGTGTTTCTCGATCGATCCGCTCCCGAAACACTGCGTCCGGTTCTGATCGACTTTGGCCTCGGCAAAGGGGTTCGCGATACCGAGCGGCTTACCGGCGATGGAGAGTTGCTCGGGGCGCCGGCATACGTCGCTCCAGAGCAGATCTTTCAGGAGGAGCTCGATGAACGCGTCGATGTGTATGGGTTCGGAATCACTGCGTACGAAACGCTCAGTCGAACCCGGCTTTTTCGGGGCGAAACGTTTGAAGAAACTGCAGAAAGAGTGCTGAACGAAACACCTCCTGCGCTGCATGAGTTCGGGGAAACCGAGCCTCAGATTTCGCGTATCGTCGCGCGATGCCTCTCGAAGAATCGCGAGCATCGCTATCGGACGGCGGAATCCCTTTTGGAGGCCTGGCGAGAAGCACGAAGTACCGAAAAGCCGGCCTCGCGTCGAACCACCCGTCCTTAGAGTTCGTCCCCCCTTCGGATGTCTGAGGCTTTGGGCTCGCAGGCTGGCGAAAAACGTCCGAGATTTTCCACCTTTTCGGTCGACGTGGACGAGGGTCACAAGTTAGACGTCGTATATGAGCTTGGAGACCCTGCCGCTTCCCGCCGATATACTGCCGGCGTCGATTCAGCGCTTTGCAAATCCGGACGCGCCGAAGCCGGGTAAAATGATGGCTGCGCGAGGGATGGTGCCCGTCAAAGGGGCCGACCTCCTGACGTTGCTCGCCCAGCTCAGCGCCGATCCAGACCAGGACGTAAGCGCGGGAGCGAAAGCAACACTCCTCAAACTGCCAGAAAACGTTGTTCAAGCAGGATGCAGCGACCCACAGCTCCTTCCTCCGGTCGCCGACGCGCTCGCGGATCACTTCGAAACGAACGACTCAATTCTCACCACCCTCATCGAAGCTGGAAAGGTGAGCGATCACAAACTGGCGAGCATTGCCCGTGGCTGCACCGAGCGGGTCTCTGAAGTCATCGCGCTGAACCAGAACCGCTTATTGGGTGCGCCTGAGATCGTCGAGGCACTCTACAAAAACCGAAACACCCGAATGTCCACCGCCGATCGCCTTGTGGAGCTGTGCGCGCGCAACGGCGTTCAACTCCAAGGCATCGCCTCATTTGAAGCGCACGTTCAGGCAATCTCCGGGCAGCTGATCCCTGAGCCGACCGAGGAGCCGCTCCCCACCGACGAGATTTTCTCCGAGGTTCTCGAGTTCGACGAAGGCGAGGATGCGCTCGAGATCGACCGTGTCGACGGGAGCGAAGAACTCAAGGAGAAGTTCAAGCCGCTGAGCTTCCGCATTCGCAATATGACGAACGCCGAGAAGATTCGACTCTGCATCGTCGGGGATGCGGCCGCTCGCTCTATCCTTGTCCGCGACCCAAATAAGCTGATTTCGTACGCAGCGATCAGCTCCCCGAGCATGACCGAAAACGAAGCGGGCGCGATCGCGAAATCGAAGGAAATCGGGGAAGATATCCTTCGCTATATCGGCAACAAGAAGGACTGGCTGGGAAGCTACGAAATCAAACGCGCGTTGGTGATGAATCCGAAAACCCCTGTCGGGATTTCGATGCGCTTTCTCGGACATCTACGCACCAACGACCTTAAGGCACTCTCGCGCAGCCGCGGTGTGCCCAACGCACTCAAGACCGCCGCCAAACAACGGCTTCAGAAGAAGGGCATCTAAGATGGGCTTTTTGTCGAAACTATTTGGCGGAAAGACCGTCGACGAACTCGTAGCGCGCGCCGAAGATGCAATCGCGCGGGGAGACCACGGCTCGGCGAAGATCGACTTCGAGCGAGCTGCTGAAAAGGCGGAGAAAAACAACGCCGGCGAAGATAGCGTCGCAGAGCTGATGCAGCGCGTCGATGATTGCTGCGATAAGATCGCCGAGGGCAGCGTGGCGGAGGCCGAACGTCTCCTTGCGGAAGGCAACGTGCCGCTCGCGCTTGAAGAGCTCTCCAACGCGAAAGAGGTCGCCCGGGGCATGGCCACGCACACCAAGATCCAGGAGGTGATCGACCGTCTTGAGCGGAGCGATGCCGAGGCCCGGGCGGAGGTCGAAGGCGAGCTTAGCGATAAGGAACGGTGGGAACTTGCGACAGGCTCGTGGGACGAGGCGCGCGTCGCCGAGCTCGAAAGTTATGGCGGCGAGGTCCAGATGGCGATTTTGGATTCGCGGATGGAAAGCCCCAAAGACCTGAAGGCCGACAAGAAGGCTCTCGACGCGGCGCTCGAATCCGCGGACGAGGACGGCGTATATATCTACTACGAGGCAGGTCGAATCCATAGCCTCCTCGGTGAAAAACATGCCAAGCGGGCCGAGAAATATTTCAAGGAATTTATCGAACGGCTCGATGAAGATTCGGAGTCGATCATTCTGCTTGGCGCGTATCAAGAGCTCGCCCGACTTTCGATCGCGGGTGGTGATTTCGAACTCGGGATGGAGTATCTAGAACGCAGCGTCGAAGAGTTCCCGGAAGACCCGCGCTCGTACTTCGGCATGGGGGTTCACCTACTCGAATCCGATCTCCCGAAAGAGGCCGCAGAGGTTTTGCAGGCCGGATATTCAAAGGTCGACCCGCAGAACCCGGATTGGGTTCTCACGCAAGCCCTAGGCGTTGCCTACTACCGTGCTGGGAAGAAGAAACGCGCCATCCACTACCTCGAAGATGTCGTGGCGATTTTCTCGGAGCGAGGTCAGACCGATATCCCGCCGCAGGTCGGCGAGATCCTCGCTGAGATCCACGAAAAAGACGGGAACCTTGCCCGAGCCGCCGATCTTTTCGCGATCCTTAGCCGCGGCGTAATGAAGGAGCGGCACGCTTTCTACCATCAGCAGGCCGGAAGGCTGCTCGCTGAACTTGGCGAAAAGGACGAGGCGCGTCGCATGCTGAAGCGAGGACTCGCGCTCGCGAAAGAGTCCAAGCTGAAGAAAGAAATCGAGAAGCAGCTCAGCGCGCTGAAGTAATGTCGAAGTTACCCATCGCGATCATGTGCGCGGTGATGCTTGCCGCCGGCCTCGGTTTCTTTTTTGGAATGCTTCTCGTTCCTTGGTTGCTCGCGGCAGGTTCGGTCCTGGGCACCGTTGCTCTCACATATGGGGCGTACACCGCCTACGACGATCCCGTTGCCCGCGGCAGCCTCTATGCGATGAGCCTGGCGATCACGGTCTTTTGGGCGGTGAGCATTCCGACCACCGCCGCGGCGATCGGCGAAGTCCCTGAACATCTTTGGGAAACCGCCTTCGGAGAGATCGGTGCTCAGACCCCCGACGAAGCATTTTCCCGAATGATTTCAAGGTGGATCGCCGCACTTTGCGCGGTTCCTATCGGGCTCCTCGGTTCCGTTTTCGTCTGGCGGAAGAGCCGGCAAGCGTTATAGTGCCACTATTCGAGCGAAAGGCGTGGACCGGGGATGTTCCCGTACGCGACCGGAACCTCAAAGGACAATCATGAGCAAAGACGGCCGCCCTGCGCGCAAGCCTGTCACCGTGCCTCGCCTTCGGGCGATGAAGGATCGCGGTGAACGGATTACGATGGTCACCGCCTACGATGCGACCTTCGCCCAAATGTTCGACGAAGCTGGAGTGGAAATGCTCCTCGTCGGCGATTCCCTCGGGATGGTTGTCCAGGGTCTCGACAACACCCTCCCCGTGACGGTCGACGAAGTGATCTATCACTGCCGTGCGGTCGCGCGAGGCACGAAGACGGCGCACATCGTTGGCGATATGCCCTTCCTCAGTCACCAGCTTTCTCCGGAGCAAGCGCTCCTTAACGCCGGAAGATTTCTTTCGGAAGGCGGCGCGCATTCGATCAAGCTCGAGGGAGGCCGGACGGCTGCGCCAACGATTCGCCGGATTGTCGAGGCAGGGATTCCTGTCGTGGGTCATGTCGGCCTGACGCCCCAGAGCGTGCACGCGATGGGAGGATTCCGGGTGCAAGGCAAAGGAGAGGATGCCGCTGCCCGCGTGCTGGCGGACGCTCACGCCGTCGCCGCGGCCGGCGCGTTTGCGCTCGTGCTCGAGGGCATCCCCGTCAACCTCGCGAAGCAGATCACGGAAGAACTCGATATCCCGACGATTGGTATCGGAGCGGGCGTCGATTGCGACGGTCAAGTTCTGGTCAGCTACGACCTTCTTGGACTGACCCCGAACTTCAAGCCGAAGTTTGTGAAGCAATACGCGAACTTCTTCGCGGACGGCAAAGCCGCCGTAGAATCGTACTGCGCAGAGGTAAAATCTGGCGCTTTCCCAGAGCTGAAGCACTCGTTCGGGGTACCAAAGACCGCCGAGGAATCCGGAGAGCACCGGGCACTTCCGGCCTCTCCGAACGCGAAGCCAGGATACGGCCCGCAAGCCGACGCGGCCGAGTAAGGTTCGAATCGCACGGACATTGCGTCCGTAAAACACGGAGCGAAGATGACCGAGTTGGTACACACGATCGCGGAGGTCCGCGAGCGTTGCGATGCTGCACGACGGGAGGGCAAACGAGTCGGTTTTGTCCCGACCATGGGCGCTCTTCACGACGGCCATCTAAGCCTCATGGACATCGCCAAAGACAGCGGCGCCGACTACCGCGTCGTGAGCGTGTTCGTAAACCCCTTGCAGTTCGCCCCAGATGACGATCTCGACCGATATCCGCGTACCCTGCAGGCCGATGTTGCGGGGTGCGAAAAGCGGGACGTCGATTTGGTCTTCGCGCCCTCCCCGGAAGAAATGTACGGGAGCGGAACGATGACGGAGGTCCGGGTCGGAACCATCACGGAACGCTGGGAGGGAGAGCACCGAAAGGGTCATTTCGAAGGCGTCGCGACCGTCGTCACAAAGCTCTTTCAAATCATCGGCCCTTCCATTTCGGTCTTCGGCCGAAAGGACTATCAGCAGTGGCGCCTGATCGACCGCATGGTTCGAGACCTCAGCATGCCCATCGAGGTGATCGGTGCCCCCATTGTACGGGAGCGAGACGGGCTCGCGCTGTCCTCGCGAAATCGATACCTCAGCTCGGAAGAACGCTCCCGAGCGCTCTGCATCAGCCGCGGGTTACGCGCTGCGAAGACGGCTTTCGAAAATGGGGAACAAAACGGGGAGGTGCTTCGCCGCATCGTCGAGGCAGAAGTTCGGCCCAATATGGATCGCGTGGATTACGTTGCCGCGGCTTCGCCGGAGACACTGCTGCCAATCGAATCCGAAGCGAATCATATCGTCCTTCTTGTCGCAGCCCATGTTGGAAAGACTCGCCTCATCGACAACCTGGAGCTCAGCGGCTGAAGCCCCCCCCCATATTCGGTAGGAAGTTTTGCTACTGATTTTCTCCCAGTCGGGGCCTTAATCTAGAGAGGTCTTGAAGAGAAGGAGCTCCACCATGACGAAGAAGAACATCCTACTGGGAACCCTCATTGCTGCTTTTGCCCTCGGAACGAGCGGAGTCGCAGAGGCCAAATGTTATGGCTTCCGCGGCAACAACATTCGCGTCTGCGTCGAAGGCCACGACAACTCAGCACGTCGTCAGGCGACGAGCGTCTGTGAGGACGTCACGGGGAGTAGCTGCAGCATCAGTGGCGACAGCGGATCCACATGCCAGCGCTCTTCGAATATTCGCTGCTACGACGCGGACGGCGATGAGCAGCGACGCATCGAACTCGACGACTAGGATTTCGACAGGTCGCCGCTGACCGCCGACGCCTGAGCTCGCAAAGCTCAGGCGTTTTTTTGTGCAGACTTCGCTCGATTGCGAAGAACTCGGCGCTGCCAGACGAGCGCAATCACGCCGAGTACAACCGCCCACCATAACGTGGCGAGGCGCACAAGGAGAGTCGCGGCGGTCGCCTTCGCGCGTGCGAGACCGCCAAGCTCCTCAAGCGCGCCGGCCATGCTGGCTTCGGTCGCGCCAAGGCCTCCCGGCAACATCGCCAGCGCGCCGACCAACGTGGGAACCGAATACGCAAAAATGGATTCGAGAAGTGTGAGGTCCACTTCCGCAAAGCCCATCGCGATCCAATAGAGCGAGATGCACTCGATAAACCAAGAGACGAACGCGAGCGCACTCGTCACCAGGAGGAGCCCCGGCTTCACCATTTCCTGCAGAGAATCATACGCTTCACGAAGTTTCGGTTCGAGCTTCGCTCCGGCGGGCAGCTTCTTCACCATCCTCAGCCCGAATTCACCAACGGGTCGCCATGCGCAGGCGACCCAGATTCCGGTCACGAGTGCGCCGGCGCCAAGCGCGAGCAACATGCCTTCGGAGAGCGCGAGCGAACCGATCGCGACCAACGCCACGAGCGCGATGAGGTCCGTCAAACGTTCGGCGACAACGATCGGCGCCGTCGTCGCAACCGGATGCCCATGCGACTCCGCGAGAAGGAGGGACTTAAAAACTTCCCCAACCTTGCCGGGCGTGATGCTCATCACGAAACCGGCGACAAATATCCGGAGGCTCTCGAGCTTCGGTACGTCACGAATGCCGATCGCGCGCAGGTAGATCTCCCAGCGCACATAGCGAAGCAAATAGTTCGCTGTCGCGCCCGCAAGACCAAGCGCGAACGCCGACCAGCGGTATCGGGCAAGCTCATCACCAAGCGCGGAGACATCTCCCCAAAGCATCATGCCCGCAGCGACGACCACCCCGAACACAGTCGCGACGACGACCGAGCGCAATATCCCCTTCTCGCGCGTCGCGACATCTTGACCATCGCTTTCTGGCGGCTTGGCTTCGCTCATCGTTTTCTCAATCGCGTTCCAATGCCTGCGACTCCTGCCACGAGGACCAACCCGGCGAGCGACCAAACGATCCACGGCTCGACCCGATAGGGACCTTGCGCCAGCGGCTCTTCTGGCGAGATCTCGATGTAGCGTTCACCGGTCTCCGGATCGACGCGCGTCTCGCGAGATTCGGCAGGCTCAGTGGAGGACGGATCGGAGGCTTCCGGTCCGTTTTGCGCGAATGCAAACGACACGCAGAGCGAGAAGCATACGGCGCTCACCATTCGGAGCGCGTCCCTTCTCTTCCGCCAGCGATCTGAAGTCATGTTCGCAGCCTGTCACGCGGGTTCTTCGAGAGCTACCTTCGCGTGAGCTTTTTGGGGTGTGAACACACGCGTAACCCTTGCGCTTCACGTTGATCACGCGCAGACCTTTTCGATGGAAACCTGGACCGTGCGCAAGGTGCTGACATGGATGCAGCAAGACTTTGAAAAGAGAGGTCTTTCGAGCGCTCGCCTCGATGCGGAACTCCTGCTCGCAGAGGCGCTCGGGATCCAACGTGTCGGCTTGTACATGGATATGAACCGGCCAATGAGCGACGAGGAACGCGCCAAGGCGAGAGAGTTCGTGATGCGGCGGCGAGCGTATGAACCCGTCGCCTATTTGCTCGGTCGACGGTCGTTTTACGGACGTGATTTCGAAGTAAACCCGAGTGTTCTCGTCCCGCGCCCCGATACCGAGACACTCGTAGAGGCCGCCCTTGGCTTTGAAGTGGAGATGCACGCTGCGGGCGAGTCGACATTGGAACTCGACGGGGCTCCCGATTTCGTCGACCCAGACGAGGCGGAGGGCGAATCCCGTCTCGAGCTCGACCCAGCAGAGGAGCAGGCGCTTTCCCCCGCTGAGGAAGAAGCCAGCCCAATCGCCGCGGACGTTTCGGTAACCGAACGAGAAATGACACCGAGCAAACGGGTACTTGATATCGGCACAGGCAGCGGGTGTGTTGCGATATCGATCGCGGCAGAGCGTCCAACTTGGTTTGTGGAGGCAACCGATATCTCAAAGGATGCCCTCGCAGTAGCGCGACGGAACGCCGAGGCCCTCGATGTTCGAGTCGACTTTCATCAAGTGGATCTCTTCGGAGAGCTCACCGGGCCTTACGACCTAATCGTTTCGAACCCTCCTTATATTGCGCCGGAGGAAGGGCCGAGCTTAATGCCGGATGTGCGCGATCATGAGCCTGGATTAGCGCTCTTCGCGGGGAATGATGGGTACGCGATTATCGACCGCATTCTGGTCGAGGCGATACCCCGTCTTTCGACAAGCGGCGGCCTCCTTATGGAGGTTGGCGAGACGCAGGCGAGAGAGGTCGCGCGGCGAGCGGAGAAGCTCGGTTACCGCGCGACCCTTACCAAGGATCTCGCAGGGATCGAACGTGTCGTCACCCTTCGAAGGTGACGGGTCGATCACGAAAAGCGCTCCGGGAGCGCGATTCGTTTTTGCCCAAACATGGGGCGTTACAGTCTTTAGTTCTGTTCGACATCCCCGTCGCCGAGTCGACGAAGAAGATCCGCTGAAAGCGGCAGGAAGGCTTCGACCTTTTCGCGCTTCGCGCCCCAGCCGATGAACATCGTCTTGTAGAGCGCGGTGACGTTGGCGCGGCCGGAGAAGCTCGCTTCAACGCGACCGATTTTCTGCGTCGACATCACGCCCTGGGTTGCCCCCCAAGCGACGGCGGCCCGCTCGGTGGGATCATCTTTGAAAAGCGCACCGGCAGAAGCTGCGTCCGCGATGGTCTTCGCCAGCGTTCCGAAGGCCTTTCGGAAGACAGGCAGGACACCAGCGTCGAGAAGCTCGTCCGTGATGAGCGGGCGGGGATCACCGATCGACATTGCCAAAAGTCGGGATTCTTCCGGGCGACGCCATGACAGTGACTCGAACGCACCCGCGGCGCACATCGCAGCGAGAAGACTGCTGTCCTCTTCGGAGAGCTTTTCCTCTTCGGAGTGGATCCGAGCAAGCTCCAAGACAGCCTCGATGTCGCAGTAAATCTGTTCGACACAACGTACCTGAAGGGCTGCGAGGATCGCGTCTTTGCCACGGAAGTATCGGTAGAGCGCACCAACCGCGTAGTCGAGCTCATCAGCGAGTCGAGCGATGGTGAGATTCTCAAAACCATTGTCGTCGATGAGGCGCATGGCAGCGTCAAGGATGCGTTGGGTAGTTCTCTCGCGTCGGGTCATCTTCTTTGGGGTTTCGTCGAGAAGTCGGATTTCGGAAGAATGGGTCTGCATGATTAGCTCCTTGGTAGGTTGCGGCGAACCGCTTGCCCTTGGACCTAAGCAAAAGTCGTGCACAGCTGTGAACCATCGCCACTTTGCGAACGACGTTGTCGACCTTTCCACTTCTTTTGCGGGATTTCCAGCGCTTGGCGACCAAACTTTGTCCGACTTCGCTGAACAGTGAACTGACCGGCCGCTTCGACACATAGAACATTCCCTGTTCCGCTTTGGAGATTCTGACAGGACAACCCCGGAGCTGTTGCAAAAGCTCTATATTCACGAACGTTCCTCACGTAGGACTCGTATGGCAATCACCCTCTACCTACAGACATGAGTCACCTCAGACCACATTCGCGGTGGTGCGAAAGCGTCGAGAGAACATCATTTTTCCGGGTCTAATTCCGATCGAAACACTCGATTTTCGACGAGAAACACGTTCACTCAAATCGCGAATTTCGTTCGCACTCTCGAACGACAAAGGCCCACCGACAGGGTGGGCCTTTTGACCTCGGCGAGCGGGGTCTATTGAACCTCGCTCGTACGGTTCCGAGTACTAGTAGTGAACGCCGCGGGGCAGGTCTTTCGCCTGGGCAACCCAATCGGTGACCTGTTTCTCGCTCGGAAGCGCGCGAACGAGCTTCTTGTCTTCATTCACCTCCGCCATCTTCTTCGTGAGGTTCGCAGCGTTGCGAGTGGCCAACTCGACGACGGTGTCGACGCCGCTCGCCTCAAGAAGCTCGGCATATTCTTCCGCCACTCCCTTGATTCGGAAAAGGTCGGCCATATTGACCCACTTCAGAATCTGCTTTTCGGAAAGACCGCTCTTCTCCGCGATCGACTTTCGTCCACCAGGCTGCGCTCCCGCTTCGAGAAGCCCCTCCACTGTGGTTACGTCCGCGCCCTTGAGCTTTTCCGCGTAAGCGGGCCCAATCCCCTCAATTTCTTCAATCTTCTTGGCCATGACTGGCTCCTTTCAGAATTTCTGAACGCTGGGACGATCCAGCGCGAGGAATATGCACCACTTTGGGGAGGGAAAATAGAGTTTTCTCTCCCCATTTTAGTTGCATGACAAAACTATTTAGTTTTAAGTTTCAACAATGACGGTTCAGGAGATTCGAAACGCTTCCCGGCTTCTCGTTCGCGAGCTTGGGTTTCTGACCGGGCGGTTTGAAGGTGTGGAAGCCAGTCCGGCTGGGTGCCACGCGTTGGTCGAGCTTGGCAGAGCCGGCCGCTTGAGTGGGAAAGAGCTCGCCGCTGTCTTGCGACTCGACAAATCGACCGTCTCTCGCTTGCTCAAATCCATGGAGAGGAAGGAGTGGGTGCGAATACGTCCGGACGAACGCGATCGTCGGGTTCGCTATGTAGAGCTGACCGCCAAAGGTGAGGCGGAGCTTGAGAGGATCAACATGCACGCCAATGGCGTCGTCGCGGAGGCGCTCTCATGCATGTCGGAAACGGACGCGCGACGCACCATCGAGGGCATCGATGCCTACGCCCGCGCGCTCGCAAAATCCCGGGCCAAACGCGCCTACCGCATTCGCGAGATGCGCGAGGAAGACTCGGCGCAAGTCTCGAAGATTGTTCGGCGGAGTATCCGGGAGTTCGGCGCGCCCGGTCAGGGGTTCGCGATCGACGACGCGGAACTCGATGACCTCTATTCGGCGTACCAGTCGCGGGCCAAATATCTCGTCGTTGAGCGCGATGGGGAAGTCCTTGGCGGTGGGGGCTACGGTCCGCTTCGCGGGGCAGCGGACCATATCTGCGAACTTCGAAAGCTCTACTTCACGCCAAGCCTTCGAGGCAGTGGTTTGGGACGCGATCTTGTGAAGCGCTTGCTTCCGCACGCAAAAGCCGACGGCTACACCACCTGCTATCTCGAAACCATCCCCGCACTCGCACGTGCCAACCGGCTCTACGAATCGCTCGGCTTCCAAAAACTCGATATGCCGATGGGCGAAACCGGCCACCACGCTTGTTCCTTATGGTACGCAAAGGCGCTGTGACGTTCGAGGCGAGAGCAATACGAGACGACGACGAACGCAAGCTTGCATTCGAGATTCGGCGCCAAGTCTTCGTCGGTGAGCAGAACGTTCCCGAGGCGGTCGAGATCGACGGTCTGGATGAAACGGCCGTGCACTTTCTCTGCTTTGATGGAGAGCAAGCGGTGGGGGTTGGACGCCTTCGCCGACTCGGCACCAAGGCGAAGTTCGAACGTATCGCGACGCTCGCCTCGCATCGAGGTCGAGGCGTGGCGCGCCAAATCCTGGCGACCATGGAGGCGTACGCCGTCTCGGAATGGCAATGCTCGAAGGGCGCGTTAAACGCGCAGCTCTCTGCGCTCGCTCTCTACACCAAGACCGGCTGGCATGCGGAAGGCGACATCTTCATGGAGGGCGGAATGGAGCACGTCGCGATGTCCAAACAGTTGAACCCGCCGCGTGAGTGACGTTTCCGGGAGGTTCTCCGAAGTGAATCGGCGTCCGCTGCGGCCTCAACCCACTGCGTCGAGGCGGTCTTCGACGAAGGGCTCGAACTCGGCGCCGAAGCGGTCGGCGAGTTCCTCCGCCGTTTCGCGACCGCCCTGCTGAAACGCCGTCTGCAAGATCGGCTCGACGCGTGGGTTTCGATACCAGTCCTCATCGAAGCGTTCGCGAAGGCCCGCGCGGAGTCGCAAGGATGCGATGCTCGCCCGTAGGATATGCGGAAAACGAGTTCCGAGGAGCAACGCTCCGTGAGCCGTCGCCGGCGGAAGCTCCGAGCCTGTTGCGCGGAGATAAAGGGTGGCGGAAACATCGCTCGCTGGTAGCGGGAGTTCTCCGAGTTCGCCGTACGCGTTCTCTTTCGGGGCCCGCGCCCACGCAAGCGTTGCGGCAGCCGCGAGGCGTCCCTGAATCAACGCAAAGGCTTCTGCGCCACCCGCCAAAAGGCGTGTGTTTCGCTGCGCATCGGAAAAGGGCTTCAGCCACTTCGCATCCGTGAAGCGAGCGAGCGCAAGCAGCCCACTCACGCGAGCGACGCTTCCGACCACGGGGAGCTGAAGGGCGGGATCGAGCGCGGGGTGTGCAGATGCAATGGCGGACGCGTGTCCGGCGGCCTGCGCGAGCGAGAGTTCCCCGAGGAAGCCTCCCCCCCGCGACTGCCGAATCCGTGCGCTTCTCGGAGCGGCGACAAAAACATGCGAACGAAAATCGAGGTCGGGCGCACGCGTCTGTTCAATCCGGACCCGCTCGAGCCCCGCGCGCCACATCTGAAGCGCCTCGCCAACCCGCCGGCCGCGGCCTTCCGAGGCGAAAAAATCTGGTGGGGTAGAGACCAAAAAGGCCAAACGCCCCGGCTCACGCGCCCTGCCCTGTACCCGCTCATGCAGCGCTTCGAGTAGCGGCTGCGTGACGGTCAAAAGTCGCTCCGCTTCCGCGACCGGATCGTATGCCTCCGGAGGAATATCCGGGTGCCGAGAAGGAAAAGCCCGAACCACTTTGGAAGCCTCGATTCGGGCGTGACGAGCTGTGCGCAGAAGCCCGTCGAGGTGCTCTTCAAACACACTTTCGACCCGCTGAAGAACGTTTCCAGGTTCACTCTCCGGAAACCCGGCGAAGTACGCGTGAGCGCGTTCGTTCAAAAGGCTCTCGGTTGCCCCACCCGTTCGCATCCGCTGCCGAAACCCACTCCGAAAAGCTTCTCGGCTCGGAGCGACTTCGGAAAGAAACACAACACGCGCGGCATGCGCGACCAACGCCGAATGCGCCTGCGGCTCGGTCCCATCCAAAGCCTCCCCGAGCATTTCACTGAGGCGGGAAGCAGAGAGATAAGGCGGAGTCTCTAGTTCTCCTCGGACAAACGCGAGCCAAAGCTCTCGAAATTGGAACACCACAGAGAGGAGACGTTCCGCGGCTCGGCTGGTCTTCGTTCCCATCGAAGTAGACTGTAGCAGCCCCGCACGTCGATACGCGTTTTTGAGCTCCACCGGCAAACAACCGCGACATGGAGTTCGGAGACCACGATTCGCCCGTCTCAGCGCCCGATGACACGTCACCGTTACATCGCATTACATCTGCGAGCTTTCTTTTCTACAGAGCCCAGCTTCAATCGATGAAGATCTCTCGCTCGCTCTCCGCGACGCCTCTGCGTTTGCTTGTCGTATTCCTCCTCACCGCGTGCGGCGACGATGCTCCGCCGCCGAACGATGCCGCCGCCGACGTTCGCTCGGACACCTCGACAGGTACGGATACGGGTCCATCCTGCGGAACGTCCGCAAGCGAGGTTCCATGCGACTTCGCACCCTCCGGAACCTGTCCAGTCGGTCACTACTGCAACGCGGAGATGCTCACGTGCTCACTGGGCTGCATCACGGACGATTCTTGCCCGCCCTCAGACTACTGCCGGCGAAGCGGTTCCATCGGCGAATGCACCCCGTGCTCCACGTGCGGCGACGGAGAGTGCCAAGCATCGGAGACCGAATCATCCTGTCCTACCGATTGCGCCGCGCCTCGGTGTGGAGATGGAACGTGCGAGCCCTCAGAAACGCCTGCGACTTGTCCGACAGATTGTCCAAACGTTTCGTGCGGCAATGGGACGTGCGAGCCATCCGAATCCTCGACAAGCTGTCCCGAGGATTGTCCGGCGGTGCGATGCGGCGACGGAGCATGCGACGCGACGGAGGGACCGGAGAGCTGCCCAGCAGACTGCGATCGGACTCCCTTTCAGCGATGTGTCGAGACCTGCGAGCAGACTGGAATGTGCGGCATCGATGCCGGGATGGTGTCCTCCTGCCGAGCGACATGCGGCGGGAGCCCAGTCGAAGACCAAGAGGCCATTGCGGCGTGCCGAGACGAAAACTGCACCCGAATGGCCAACTGCTTGGGCCTCGAGTGTTTCACCGACGCGGAGTGCGCAGCTGGCACATGCGGAAACTCCTTTTGCTGTGGCAACGGTGTATGCACCGATTTGTATGAGTCCGCGGAGACCTGTCCGGCAGATTGCGCGAGCGACTATCTCGTCGAGTGCCTCGAGGAATGCGATGGCTTTGCGTTCTTTGGGTGCGGGACCGGTTGCTCGGAGGAGTGCCGGGAATCGTCCCCAGGAAACCGGGAACGATTTATCGAATGCTCAAACCCGGCGGCATGCAACTTCGAAGACTGTCGCTCACTGCTCTAGCTCGCGAGCGCTTTCAAGAATTGGACGGAGAGAACATGAGAACGCTTCAGACATGAACCAGCGATGTGGTAGGAGATTGTGAGGAGTTGCTTCCCGGAACAGAACTCCCGGTAATCCACGAGCGAACACTGAATAGGCCGGATTCAACGTCGTCCTTCGTCCTATGCTGCTCCTCGCACAAACCCGCCGACGTTCTCGCATCATGCACCGAGTTTCTGACAAGCAAGTAGGAATTTCTCGCTCGCGATGCGGGGGTGGTTTCGGGACCGGGAGACTGCGCCGTATTCGTTCGTCCGATCTCCCTACCACAGAAGCCGGTTCGAATCTGAGTGTTCAAACACACTACCGAATGGCGTCGAGCCGGATTCAGTCGGTTGTCTGAAAATGCTCCATCGGCAAGAGGAGCGCGCGTGGCTGGATCGCGTTTGCCAAGACCCCGACGTTCGCTGGATTGAAATCTGGGGACCCGCCGGCATGGGAAAAAGCTGGCTTGTCGAAAGGTACTTGCCGTCCGCCGCACGCGTTAATGCGGCCGACGTGATCGACGCCCGTCCCGCGGTCCAGCCGCCGAGCTGGATCGCGATCGATTTCGATCAAGAACCGATCGATCACAGCGTCGTTCGAGGATGGATGCAACTGGGCTACCGCGTCATCACGCTCGCGCGAGGGCAATCTCGCGAGTCACCGGACGCATCAAGGCGCATGGTGGGACTCTCGCGCGAAGAGAGCTTTCATCTATTCGGTCCGCTCGCAGACGACGAACGTGAGATTGTCGGGAGCTGGACAGACGAAGTCGGGGGGCACCCGGGCGCAATGCTTTCGATTCGTGCGGAGGTGCATGCGCTGGGCGTGAAAGCGGCTGAGGACGTGATCCGTGGACGTGGTCTCACTCATTTCCTCGGCCCCGACCTCTTGATGCGACTGTTTGAAACGCTCTGGGAGCAACTTGACGCGGAACCGATGAACGTGGCCATTGCGCTCTATCCCTTCCCATCGGGTCTGACCTGGGATGAGCTCAAAGGGCTCCTGAGCGCCCCGCAGATGTCGGAGCTGACCTCTCTGTTGCGGGCGGGGGTGCTTGAGCGTTGTGCCCCGCCCAGAAATGCTCGTTATCGCGTTCTTCCGCTGTTGAGGGTCGCGATTCCCTTTCTAATTCGCGAGGAGGCTCGGCAACGCGCCATCGAACGCGGCCAGCGCCTGGTCGAATCGCAACTCCGAGATTGGTGGCTCGAGCCTCCGTTTTGTCCTCAGCAAGACTCCGTCATCGTGCATCGCGATACCCTGGAGACCATCGCTACGCAGCACTTCGACTCAGTAGACCCAACGTTGCAGGTCAGCGCGATCATGGCGGAGCTTGCGCTCGACACGCTCGTTCGCGCAGCCAAAGGTCGCGGACGCCTTTTGCGCTTGGCTTCTTCCGCCGATCTTCACTCCGCGGTCAGCCCTGCGGAAAAAAGCCTCCTCCAAGCGTTCGTGTACCGAATCTCGGCGAACCTCGATCCAGGAGAGGAGCCAAGCGGAACGAAACAGCAAGCTGAAACTCGTTCGGAAGCGCATCGGGTCGACGATAGCGAACGACATGCACGTTTCCGTCTCCTGCTTCATCGGTGTCATCTGCAGGTCGAAGCGATGGAGCGAGAAGATGCGGAGCGCACGCTCGCTGAGCTTCGAGAGCTGCTCCCTCTCGTGGGGGCTCGCCCGCATCAAACCGGAGTCTACAAAGCTCTCGAGGCTCTCGCTCGGCGAGGGATCGAGCACGGCCAATGGGTCCTGTCTCGGCTGGAGGAAGCGATTCGAATCACGCGCCGCAGCCCAAGTTTTCAACCGCAGACGCTTGGATGGCTTCTGAGCCGCGCAGCCGAGGTCGCGCTTGATTCCGACCTTCTCGATCGGGCGAGGACGGCCGCCGACGAGGCGATGACGCATCTTTCCTCGGAGCATACGGTACACCTCTACGCTCTCTCCATTCGACTGCTCGCAGACATCCTACTCGGAGCGCCCCCGGCTGGGCTCGAAACCCTGGAGCAAGCGGCGGAGTCGGACTGGGTACCGCGAGCTTACCTGGCCATCGTGGAGACCGTGATGGCCTACAAAGAGAGGGACTGGTCTCGCGTCGTTTCTGGCCTCGAAGGGGCGCTCGCAGGAGACCAAGCGAAAGAGCAAGCAACGGGCGAGACGATGCGATTGCTCCTTGGCCTGACCCTTATCGCGGAAGGCTCGAGAGAACTGGCAACGCCGTATCTCCAGGACGAGCCCTCCGATCCCGTTTTGGCAGAGGGCTATCTACTTGGGCAGAAGCTCTTGCGCGGGGAGCTCGATTTTAGGCAGAGCGAGATTTCGCTGACCGCTCCATCGAACCCGACAAGTCTTTCGTTCCAGGCCGTACTTCTCCGATCCGGATACCAAGCGCTTAGCGGCCAACAAAGGGTTCGAATCCGTCTTGGCCCCGACGCCGCATGGGCCGAACTTCCTTCGGGAAGAGTCTCGCTGACGCGGCGTCCCCTCGCGCGCCGACTCCTTCTGGGCCTACTAGAAGGCCCAGAAGACGGCCTCACGACCGACCAGCTTTTTGAGGTTGGATGGCCGGATGAGCAGATCTCGCATGAGAGCGCGCGAAATCGAGTGCGTGTCGCGCTGAGCCGGATGAGAGCCCTGGGCTTTCTCCTCGAGCGCGTCGACGGGAAGGTTCGGTTCGTTGAAGAGGTACGCTTTGACCGAACCGACTATTGATAGGTCGGTTCCGCGGAAATCGTACGAAGCTGCGGACATCTTTCTTTCGCGGCGCGCCACGTGCCCTGCTGACCTATCCACGCTAAACCAGCGGCCATGAGCGTATCGGAACTCTCGGGCAAACACGTTGGCTTCATTGGTTGTGGAAATATGGGCTCTTGCATCCTCCGAGGGATGCTCGCAGCCGGCTTTCCCAAAGATAGCGCTCACGTCGGGGAGGCTTCCTCCGCGTTGCGCGAATCCATCGCGGCAGAATTCGGCGTGCGCGTTACAGAGAACAACGCCGCGGTCGCGAAGGATTCCGATGTACTCATCCTCGCCATCAAGCCGCAAGTCTTCGCCGAGGTGCTCCCGGCCATCGCCGACGTTCGAAAAGCCAATGGCCTCATCATCAGCGTCGCCGCTGGCGTCTCCTGCGGCGCACTCGAGGAAGCCTTCCCTGGCGCCCGCGTCGTGCGCTGCATGCCGAACACCCCTGCGCTCCTCGGCGCCGGAGCGAGCGCCGTCGCCAAAGGAACGTACGCGTCGGATGAGGACATTCGGGTCGCCAAAGCAATTTTTGATCTCGTAGGCATCACCGAAGTGGTGAAGGAAAACCTGCTCGAAGCGGTGACGGGAGTGAGCGGCTCAGGCCCGGCGTACTACTTCATGATCGCGGAAGCGTTCGCGGATGCGGGCGTGAAAGCCGGCCTCCCGAGAAAGACCGCGCGAATGCTCGCGGCGCAAACGATGCTTGGGGCCGCCCAGATGATCCTCGAAACAGGCGAGCATCCGCATGAACTAAAAGACCGAGTGTGCTCTCCGGGCGGGACGACAATCGCGGGCGTGTACGCGCTGATGAAGGGCGGCATGCACACGGCAATGGTCGATGCTGCAGAGGCCTCCATGAACACCGCGACGACGCTGGGACAGGCGATCGATACTCAGTTGCGTGATGCGCTCAAAGCCAAGTAAGCCCCAGACCATGCACGACCTTCGAAGCGATACCTTTACGAAGCCGAGCCCAGCGATGCGCGAGGCGATGGCAAACGCGCCAGTCGGTGACGATGTCTACGGCGAAGACCCCACCATCAACGAGCTCGAAGAGCGGGTGGCCGCACTACTCGGAAAAGAGTCCGCGCTCTACGTCCCGGCGGGGACGATGGCCAATCAGATCGGCCTCGCCCTTCAAACCCGTCCTGGAGACGAGGTCCTGACCGGCGTCGGCTCGCATATCTCTCTCTACGAATCCGGGGGGCCTGGCGCGAATAGCGGCATTCTTATCCGCGAAGTTCCGGGAGATGGGCGCTTCACGCTCGACGCCTTCGAAGCCGCAGTAAGGCCCGATGCGTTCTACCGCCCTCGCCTCTCGCTGGTCGAGTTTGAGAATACCCACAATCAGGGCGGCGGATTGGTGTGGGACCTGGAGGAACAGAAGGCCATCGCCGAACGGGCGCGAGAACTCGGCTTCGGAACTCACCTCGACGGCGCGCGTCTGTGGAACGCGGCGATCCAAAGTGGGCACTCTCTTGCGGCACTCGCCAGCGTCGCGGAAACGGTCAGCGTGTGCTTTTCGAAAGGCCTAGGCGCTCCCGTCGGATCGTGCGTCGCATTTCCCCAGGCGATGCGTCAGGATGCGCTGCGAATCCGGCACCGGCTCGGAGGAGCGATGCGTCAGGGCGGCATCATCGCAGCAGGAGCGCTCTTCGCGGTCACGCACCACCTTTCAGACCTTGAGGTCGATCATCAGCGCGCGCAGGAGCTTGGAGAAAAGCTCACAGAGCTAGGCTTTGGAGTCATTCCTCCGCAGACCAACATCATTGCGTTCGATCTTCCTGCACCACTCGCGATGGATGGCGCGGCATTTTGCGATGTCATGAAGACGCACAATATCTTGCTCGCGCCGATCGCGGCTCGCCGGATTCGTGCAGTCTTCCACCGAGACCTCACCACCGATGCCGTGCAAGCGACCGTCGATGCCGCAGCCAAGGTGATCCAAGGCGCCGAGTAGCGCTTCTGAATCTCGCTTCGCGATCCGACGCATTTCCGCACGCCAACATCCGGCGAATCGGAATCCGCCTGTTTCCCCAGACTGCGAGCGCTTGGATGACGCTCTCCCCACCTCGGGGAGATGATTCTGTTGTACAACATTAAAAGGTTGTCCCGTTTCGTTCCCTTTCAAGTACGTCCCGCGTGCGTCGCCGCGTTCGCGTTCGCGCTCGTCCACTGCGCAAACCTTGCCCACGCTCAGGACGCGGCGTTGCGGGTTGAGTCGGTCGAAGTGCGTGCGAGCTTCTCGGACGCCGGAAATCGAATCCACGGCCACGCTCGATACGTCGTTCACTCGGAAGGCGGAAGCGCGCGCGCGTGGGTGTATAGCGCGCGACTAAGCCATGCGCCGAGCGCGATGGACGAGCAAAGCGCGCGCTGGATTTTTCCGCAGGAGCTCGACCTTGAGGATACCGAAAGCCAGATCCGGATCGACGGTCGCGAAATCGATTTCTCCGCGGAGGAGCAAACGGCAGGCGAGCCGGGGGGGATCGACACCCGAGGAAGAGACCTACGTTTTGAGGTTCCTGCAGGGCGCCGCATCATCGCGATTGAGTTCGAATACGACTTGCCTCAACGTTACGGGCGCCTCGGCTGCGTCGGTCTCGTGTGCAGCGCACAGGCCCCCTGGTACCCGCTCCTTCTCAGCCCCGGCGGCGCGCCGATTCAAGCCGCAAGCGAACATGACGTTCGCGTCCACTACGAAGGCGAACGCCGACTGACATCGCTCCGCCCTTCCCGTGAGTTCGTCGGCTTCAGCCTCTCTCCCGAGTGGTTTCGCTATCCGATCCACACCTCTCGGCTCGACGTTGTGGTGTGGTCACCGGAGCCGCTGTACGAGCGCCCCGGAGCAGAGGTCCCGGCCATCCTCGGGCTTCGAGACCTCGCAGCGTCTGACGTCCTCGGGCAGATCGCACAGGTGGTGGAGCACGCGGGTGCGACGCTTCACGCGGCGGACATCGCGCCGCGTCGAGCCCCGCTTCGGATCATCATGGGCACCTCCCGAACAGAACTCGCGGGGAATGCGCCAGGTGCAGTCTTGCTGAGTGACCGCGCCTTTGAGGTTTCTCCCCTCGATGACGTTCAGGCATTTCACCAGCGAGCGCTTCTTCGCGCCGTTTTCCGAGACCGAATCCCGCGATTTCGCGAACCCACAGAAGACGCCGGATGGGCTCGTGACCTGCGCGCCGTCCTCCTCACAGACCTCGATGGGATCCGTCGCGAAGGCGGGGTTCGCAGCGCGCAAGAACTCTTGGGCTGGGCGGCATTCCACCCCGCGATCGACCAGCTCCTCTACGCTCCACAGGTCGCTTTCGTCGATGTCTTTTTCGGTGGTGTCTCCGAACCCGATCCGTATCAAGACTCCCCCGATCGTGCGCGGATCCCCATCGCGAGCGGACGAAGAATCCTCGAGGGCGTCCGCGATCTGCTGAGCGAAGAAGAGATGGAAGCGTGGTCGCGAAGGCTGCTCCATGCGAACGCACCCGCGCGCGCTTCTCTGCGAGCGGTTTCTCCGGAAATCGCCGGCCGTCTTGACGCCATCCTCACCGGCCCGCTTCGCTCGCTAAACTATCGTCTCGGGGAGGTTGAGACCCGCCGAGATGGCGATGGCTACGTCCATCGAGTGCATCTTCATCGCGATGGAGACGACGCCCACGAGCCCGTTGAAGTCCGCATTCGCGCCGGGGAAGATGAGCTTATTGAAACCTGGGATTCCTCCGGAGCCGAAGGGGTCGTCGAATTTCAGACCTCATCGCCGATCGATGAAATCCAAGTCGACCCGCGCCGTCGTCGAGTTCAAAGCGCGCGCGCCGCAAATGGTCATCCGTACCGGGACGATACTGACAGTCTTCCTTGGCGCCCGCCGCTTTTGCAATCCTTGAACCTCTCGACTTCACCGGTAGAGGGAGCGTTCCTAGGCTTCATCGACTTTGCGCTCGCTCGCCGCTACGACCTCGAAAACCGGGTCGCGTTTCAGCTCTACACCGGTCCTCGCGCAACAGGCGGAATTATCCGGTACACGCGCGGAGTCGGCCCCAAACGTGACAACAACAACCGCGTTGGAGCGGTTTCGACCGGGCTGATCTTCGACCGCCTACGGGCCGACTTTTCCGAAGACGATATCGGCGGATGGCGAACCCGTCTCTTCCTCGCCGGCACGTACAATACGCAGCGCTATTTCCTTGATCCGCGAGGAGGATTTCTGCTCCGAGGCTCTCTCGATGCGGGCGTGAATCGCCGCGACGACGGTCGTACAACCTTCACTCTCACCCCCGTCCTGCATGCCTCTCTGAACGTTCGCACGGGTTTGCGGGGTGCGCTTGTCCTCGTGGCCGACCTCTCATACGCGTTCGGCGACCCACTCGTCTCTGAACTGCCCGGATTGGGTGGACGCTCTCGCCTTCGGGCATATCCGAACAACGCGTTTCTCGGCCGCGGACGCGGGTTTGTCGTCGCGGAGCAGCGGTTTACACCGAGCGCTTTTTCCAATCTTTCGATCAACCTCTTCAACACCGTGTGGATTCGCGAGATTCAGCTCGCAGTCTTCGCCGGCGCGGGGCTGAGCGTTCAACCACTCAATCGCGACGTCGACTTCGCAGGGGCTGCAGAGGTCGGTGGAGGCATTCGGATCCACTTCGAATACGGGGGCATTCAGCCCGCGGTGATCTCACTCGATTGGGGCGTACCACTCGTTCGGCAAGACGAGCAGCTCCCGCGCGTATCCTTCGTGCTCTCGTTTGATCAGTATATCTAAGCGTCTTTGTGGCAGACAAAACGAAAAGATGACCGTATCTTTTCAGGGTGTCGGCCAAAACGTATCGAACCCCCGCATCGAGTGCGTTCGAAACGACGATTCCGCAGCGACGCGATGTTCTCATGATCCTGCGAGCACTCGGCCTCACGGCGCTGATCATTGGCATAAAGGTATACGAGGACATCTTTCCGGCCCCGGTGCTATTTCTGACGGTGCCCGCGAGCATCGGGATTTCGTACGTCGCTCTCGTTCGCGCGGCGAACCGAGTCACGATACGAATCGATGGCGGATGTCTCACCTCGGTTGTCGGGCCACTATGGAACCCATTTGAGCGACCGGTGGAACTCGACACTCAGATCATCGTTGACGTGGAGGTCGAGAAGTACGGCGAGTACCGAAACCCACTGCAACTCTACCGATGTATCGCCAAAACCGCGGACGAGTCCATCACGATTGCTTCCAGGTTGAGTGCCCCGAACTCGAATACGTTGCAGGAGGAGCTTCGCGAGCGTCTTGCGCTGCCCCGATCGGAACCCCAATCGAGCGACCCGCGCTAACGGCTGAGCGAAGCCGAGCGCGATCCGCGTCCCTGTGATTAGAGTGAGAGCGATGGAACGCGGCTACAGGCACACCGGCGCGGAGGTCTTCAGCTCGGAGATTTACTGGCGAACCGATTGGCCCATGATCATCTACGCCGGGCTGATGAGTGTGCCCATGGTGACCTTACCTTTCGTGATGGCACCCGGAGTGGACAATGGGGAACTAGTGCTGCTTGCGCTCATGGTTCTGGTCAATCTCGGCGCCTGGTACGCGGCGATACGCAGCATGGTCAATCGGACGTCCGTGCGCATCGAATCGGGCCGCTTGCTTTCATCCTCAGGCCCGCTGTGGGGTGGCCACCGGAGAGTCGAGCTTGAGCTCGAGCTGGTGGAAAGCTTCGAAGTGGTCAAGGAGTACCGGCACAAGAATCCTTTGAGTTTCTATCAGTGCATCGCTGTTACGAATGAAAAACGTATCGTCGTTGGACGATGCTTTGCGGAGGACGATGCGACAATTCTTCGCGACAAGCTCTCTCGTCGGCTGGCCCGCAAGGCTGACGTTTCCGCATAAAAAAACGGCCACCCCCATGGTGGCCGTTTTTCGTGGCGCGATGCCACTTTGATTTCACATATTGGTCCTTCGTTAGTCGACCATGGTGGAGGGCTGCTGGGCAGGTCGAGGGTTCTCCTTTGAGAGCCCCACGAGGCGTTCTCGCTCCTCCAGCACACGCCGCGAGTAGCTCGTCTCCTGACAGACGCCCGTGTTGTACATACCAAGTGCTTCGCGCACCGTCCCACACGTGTTCACTGAGCGTGCGATGAGCTCTGCGCCTTGGTGGAGCACCTCTCCCTGGCAGGCGTCCGTACGGCGAGCACATCGCTCTCGGTATTCATCGTTTCGAACAAAGCGGACCCGAGAGCCAACGCCGCGGGGGTGGAGCTGAACGATGCCTCGTTCGCCCGCGCCACCCTCGGCGAAGGGGTTCAGGCCACTCTCACGGAGCGCGATTCCCGCCAACAGAAATGGATCGATTCCGTTGGAGAGAGACGCTTCGGTGATGAGCTGAGCAAATGCGACAAGGCGTTCGCGGCAATCCACCCGCGCGCGTCGACAATGCCAAACATAGACTCTTCGCCCACTGCGTTCGTTGCTCCAGACCGTCAACCGGTTCTCGAGCGCACGCAGAACCGCGACAGCAACCTGTCGCGATACCTGCGGATCCACCTCTCCAGATTCCTCTTCCGCCGGCTCGGCCGCGCGTTCTGGATTGGCGTTGGCTTCATGCGAAGCCTCCTCTTGGCTATCGTCCGCTGCGTTCTCACCGCGCGCGTCTTCTAGCGATTCGGGTTCCTCGTTTGCCGACGGCTCTTCGCGGTCGGCGCTTCGAGTTGGACCGGGGTCGTCGTCTCCTTCGAGATCCTGGGCCCCAGCGGTGCCTGCGCTACCTGCAGACAATGTCGCGATCAATAACATTCCAATCGTTTTCATTACCACTCCTTCGACCACGAGGGTCGAGCACACACGTTTAAGGAAAGCTCCCCACCCCGGAACGCTAGGACAAGAATGCAAGCCACCGCAACACCGACATATTCATTTGTTCAGGTTGCGTTCCAACACAAAGGAGGCTTGCGCTCCGAGCGAATTTGATACAGCCACGGCGGATCGAAAGCTGCGTCAGAAGCGAAGGTCAATACGCGTCGCGTCAAACCGTTTCGCAAGTCGCGCGCACGAAAAAGCGGGCCGCGACGATGCCGGACCCGCTTTAAGGTTTTGTTGAGGAATTGCTGGGCGTTATTCCTCTTCGCGCGCCTCGATGACGACCACATCCTCGCGGCGACTGCGACGACTTCGGCGACGACGACGACGACGGGTTCGACCTTCGCCGCTTTCCGACTCATCGCTTTCCGCAGCATCTTCGCCAGAAGCGCTGTCCTCCGACCCTTCATCCGCGGAAGCGTCTTCTTTGGCTTCGGCGTCTTCCGAGGGCTCCGGTTCCGAGGTCTTTGGATCGGCATTGGGCTGGTCGTCCTCTTCGAGAGGAAGTCCGGGGCCCCGCAGCGCGTCGAAAAGCTCGACGTCAAGCCCGCTCATGGGAACCGAGTATTGAAGCACGCCAACGCCGGCGCGTTCCATGGCTTCCGCAAGCTCGTCGCCGCCGAAGAGGGAAACAGGAGCACCACCGATTGCAGCCTCGTCTCGAGCGCCGCTGAGTACCTGACCCAGCGAAATCAGCCACGCGACCTTCGCGTCGTTGTAGTGCGCAAGAGAACCGCGAACCGCCACGATCTTCTCGCGGGAAACGTTCTCTTCACGCCAAATCACGATGGCGATCGGCAGGGCTTCCGGTCCGCGGCGAATGACGCCCGCGAGGTGAATATCCCCGTCTGCCTGACGCGTAACCCCTCGCAATGACTCTACTCCTGCCGCGCTCAACCACGTTGCGAGCATCTCCAGAAGCCCGGCGGTGGGGAGTTGCCTGAGCGAACGAACGAGAGCACGCCGGACGAGTCCACGCTGCCGTTCGACCGCCTGGAGGATTTGGTCTTGAACCTTGTCGATCTCGCGAGAGACATCCCAGCGGGTAAGACCAACGTGCTCCCCAACGATGCGGAATCGCGGGGGCATCCCGGCGCTCGCTCGTCGGGCGTTGTCCGCCCGAACAGAGGTCGCGATTGTCGGCGCGAGGTCCGCGGCTTTCCCGCTCAATCGGTTCGAGTCGACCAAAGAGCGAGCGATCGCTGCGAACGTGCGCCCTGCGCGGCGTCTTCCGAACGAACGTTCGATCGCGTCCGCCAACTTAACGCCAACCGGCTCGCCACTCTTTGGAACATGAGCCCAGTCGCCGCCGACGACGACCTTTTGATTCCCCGAATCCGAATTGCGTCCCCTACGGCGGCGTCCGCCCCGATCATTGTCTCGGTCTCGGTCTCGGTCTCGGTCTCGGCCCCGGTCGCGTTCCCGACCCGAGTCATTTCCACCTTCATCATCCTCGCCGCGGCGCTTGCGGCGACGGCGGCGACGAGAAGACTTCGAGCGTGCAGGCTCAGAACTCTGTTCCTCCAGGAGGGCCAGGATAGGCTGGTCGTCCGACTCGCCCGCTTCCTCTTCGCTCGCTTCCGGCTCACCTTCGACAGTCTCGATCAAATCACCGGAGAGAGCTTCGCTCTCCTTCTTGGGCTCTTCTTCCGTCACTGCAGTCTCCTCCGCGGGGGGCAACGAGTAATCGTGCCCAGATTCTTTCATCCCAGCGTCAATCACATCCTGCGGGAACTCTCGTAGCGCGAACACACCTGGCTTGATCTTGATAATCGGCGCGTCGCCACGGTCTTTTCGAACCATCGTCGCGAGACGCGAACTCATGGTCGTTTCCGGGGATTTCCCGACGTGTGAGAGTAGCTCTCGCTCGATGGCGATCGCCGCAATTTTCTTATAGTGCAATGGCTTCTTAACGAGCCGAAGCACCTCCACGGCAGCTTCTGTGAAGGTCATGATGCCCCTTCCATTTCTTTTGGGGCCTCGCCGAGGGAGCGACTAATCGTGTTCTCGAAACTCGAGGGTTCACGAAGAAGATGTTTCGCCCGCATTCTCCTCGGTCGGAGGCGAGTCGTTGGGTAATCGCGTGGCGCGCACGCGGAAAATGGGTTGAGTTCTTGCTCTGCCTTCGTCGGGTCGCATCGAATCGAATGCGCTCCGGGCCACCGGAACTCGCGGGGAGTCCTAGTGCCGCGCTGGAGTGCGAATTTTGCGCCTCTGGAGGTGTGGTTAAGAACATCGGTGGCGTAAAAGCCGATCGAGAGGTAACACCCTCAGGTCCCTATGGCAATCAAGCCTCAGCACACCAAGGTCGATTTCGCCCTCATTGTCGCACTTTTGTCACTCGCCATCCCCGCGTTGACAAGTGGCTGTGGATCGGAAGAAGAGCTCGCAATCGCCCCACCCCCTGGCCATGTCGATTTGGAGACCTTGCCGGAGGAGGACGACGAGGCTCAGCTCGAACTCCTCAATCCGCGCGCCCTGCGCTTCGATTCGAATCTACTGGGCCGCACTCGGACGTGCCGACTTCTACACGTTGGGACGGTGGAAAACGTTCAGCGCCGCAGCGCGAGCTTCTACCGAATCCTCCCGAGTCGGCGAGCGACCGTTCGTTGCGCTACCGAGCGCTCATCGGGACTCGCCGAACTGACCATCTCGAAGGAACTTGTGGAAGAGCTCGACGACCTTGGTCCGGGAAGAGAGATCCTTGTCCGAGGAACCGGCGATCGCGGAGTGAGAGACCTGCCGGTCATCGAACTGGTCGGAATGCGCGGCGAATGGGAAGCACATCGACGCTCTTCTCCGATCTACGCGGCTGTCCCAAGCGGGGCCGACTTTGGCGACTCGAGCGTCGATTTCGGCGTCTGCGCGGTAGAACATGTCGCTCACCCAACGCGACTCGAAGAAGGCTTGCTCCTCCCTCTCGCCTGCCGCCACGCCGCCGGCAACTCGTGGATCACGTTGCGTCTCGAAGAACGCGACCTGAACCGGGCGCTGGATATCGAACGCGGCACGCAGGTTTCTGTCGAGCGTGCAAACGGTCGCTTCCGCTTGCGGCACCTCTAAGCGACGCGGGAGCCGCACGTTCCTGCATCGAAAAAGCCCACGTCGAAAATGACGCGGGCTCTCCAATCGTTCGCGTGTCCTCAGGCGTTCTTGGCGACGTCTGCGCCCGTCGTGCCGGCAGCGCCGACGACGCGCGGTCCGGCGTGCCCGAGGGTTGCCCGCTCGAGAATCGCACCGACGAGAGCATCGAAGCTATAGCCCGCTCCTTGCGCGATCATCGGAAGGAGGGAGGTCTCCGTCATGCCCGGAAGCGTATTCACTTCAAGTACGTATTCGTTGTGGCCCTCGGTCACAAGAAGGTCGACCCGAGCGGCCCCCGTCACACCAAGGCACTGCGCTGCGCGCTCGGCGATATTGAGAACGCCCTTGTATCGCGTCGGGCTGAGACGCGGGGGGAAGTAGTAGTCGCTCTGACCTTTGCTGTACTTCGACTTGTAGTCGTAGAATCGGCCCTTCGGAACGATCTCGACCGCACCAAGTGCGCGTCCATCCAGAATTCCAACGGCGACTTCACTGCCCTGAACGAAACGCTCCACGAGGACGCTGCGGTCAAACTTCGCCGCTTCTTCGCAGCGGGCTTTGAGTTCGCCGAGGCTGGAAGCCTTCCCCGCACCAACGCTGCTGCCCGATCGACGTGGCTTCACAAACGCCGGGAATCCGAAGCTCCCGTGAATCTCTTCCATTCGGTCAATTTTTGACCCATCGACGGCGTAGTACGGCGGAGTTGGAACATTGTGCAGGCGGAAAAGCTCCTTCGCTTTCACCTTATCGAACGCAAGCGCGCTCTCGAGCACGCCCGAGCCGGTGTAGGGAATTCCGAGAAGCTCGAGCAGGCCTTGAACGCAGCCATCTTCGCCCTGCGTTCCATGCAGTGCAATAAATGCCACATCGATCGGATTTTGCCGAAGGACGCGATCCAAATCGCCATCGACGTAGATCTTCTCAGCGTTGACGCCAAGTCGGCAGAGCGCACCGTAAATCGCTTCGCCCGTCTTCAGGGAGACCTCGCGCTCCGCGCTCGCACCACCGAGAAGAACGCCAACCTTTTGATTCTTACGTACGTCGTTCGTGTTCATGTCTAAATCCTGGCCTAAATGAGGGAGCGTCGATTTGCTCCGGCTTGTGCTTAAACGGTCTATTCAAAAATGGGTCCGTAACCGGGAACCCCTGAAAATCCGAATAAAAACAGATGCCTATAAATATCTCGATGGTTTGACTGAGGAACTCAAGCCGCGCCTACGTGTCGAATCACACGCACTACTTTCGGTACCAGAGCCGAAAACGCGGCGTCAAAAAAATGACAACGTCCCCCAAAAGGACGAGCCCGGGGCTTGCGCGCTCTGACGCGCAGCGTCAACCCGATTTGGGGGACAAACACGGTTTTTCCTCATGTTTTTCGAAGAAGCCAGGCGGTGAAAACGCGAAGGTCCCGATTTGCTCGGATCCACCCCATCGAAATTTCGTCGTTACTCGGAGCTACTTTCCTCCGCCGTCTCGTCAACGTCGGCCCCGGTCTCGGAACTGGCACCACAGGAGCTAGCGACCAACGCGGCGAGCCTCTGAACTTCAGAATCTTGAAGATTCGAATCCCGAATCTCCGCAAAACGAGTCGCGAGGGACGGGCAGCCAGCATGCAGCTCTCGCCAGATATCTGGATCGACACTCTCTGAAGCGATGCTCCATGCCGAATACGCCGCCGCAACCCGTAAGTCCGGATCCGCCGACTCCGAAGCATCCGCAAGTGCCGTGAGCGCTTCGACCGGAATCCCAGCGGACGGCAACGCGCGAATCGCGGCCAGGCGCGTCCGATAGTTTGGGCTTTCGAGCGCTTCGAGCACCTCCGCCGGATCGTCGATGGCCATCTGACACTCGAGTGCATCGCCGATGAGCGCGGGCTCCACCCACGCGGGTTCGTCCTGTGCAGCAACAACACCAAGCGCGCAGAGCACAGAAAGTAGAGGAATCACAAAAGAGAGGGTCCGAGAGAGCACGATATGACGCTGACACAAGGTCGGAACGAACGCGAATGCTCGCGGGGAGGCCCTGAATATGCTCTAAAGCACCATGCGATTGCCGCTCGGAAATCTCTTCGGCCGAAGCCCCGTGCCAAACATCCAAAAGTTGATGGATGCCGTGGTCGCCACCACGGAGAAGCTTCCCATGCTGATCGCCCACCTCCGTTCGGGAGATCAACCGAGCCTCGAACGTTTGGCCCGAGAGACCTCGATCCTCGAAGGTGAAGCAGACGCGCTCAAAAACCTTGTGCGAGATGAGATGCCGCATGGGGTTCGCCTGCCCTTCGATCGACGCGATATTCTCCGCACGGTCAGCGAAATCGACGCGATTGCCGACTGCGCTGAAGATGTCGGAGTGTTGCTGACGATTCGCCCACTCGAAGTGCCAGAGACGATGGACCCCGTGCTCGAACGTTTCGCCCAGCAGGTCATGGACACCGTCTCCGCGACCTCGGAGCTCGTGAAGCTGCTACCTGGGCTTGTCGACTCCGGGTTTTCGAGAAGCGGCTCGGAACGCGCGAAGGAACAGATCGATCTCATCTCCGCACGCGAACACGAAGCCGACAAACTCCAAGACCAATGTGCAAAAGCGCTCTTTGCGGCGGAAGATCAAATGCAACCTGTGGCGGTCTTTATGTGGACAAAAGTGCTGAATAAGATCGGCGATGTCGCGAACCACGCAGAAAACGTCGGCGACCAGTTCCGGCTCTTTCTCGCCCGATAACCGAACGACAAGACACAAAGGGATCCAGCTGCTAAGCGCTCTTCATGCTCCTCGAACTTGAGAACGTAGAGAAACGCTACGGCGATTTGCTCGCCCTGAAGAATTTCTCGCTCGAGCTTCCCGAGGGACGCATCGGCCTTCTCGGCCCAAACGGGGCCGGAAAGAGCACCTTGCTCAAATCGATGCTCGGTTTGATTCAGCACGATTCCGGCACCGTGAAGGTCTTCGGCAAAGACGTTGCGCGAGATCCTTTTGGGGTCCGCGCGCTCATCGGATACATGCCGGAGGGCGATAACGTGATGCCCGAGCTCAACGCGCTCGAGTACACCCGATTTGCCGCGGAGCTTTGCGGGCTTCCTGCTGCCGAAGCGACTGCACGTGCACACCAGGTGCTCCACTACGTCGGGCTCGGGGAGGCTCGTTATCGGCGATTGGGATCGTTTTCGACGGGGATGAAGCAACGCGCGCGCTTGGCGCAGGCGTTGGTCGGCGACCCCAAACTCCTTTTGCTCGATGAACCCACGAGCGGGCTCGACCCTCGCGGCCGCGATGAGATGCTTCAGCTCATCTGGGATATTCCCCAGCGCACCGGCGCGAGTGTGCTGCTTTCGACGCACATTCTTCCCGACGTGGAGAAGACATGCGATCAGGTGATTGTCATCGCCGAAGGTGAACTGCTTTATTCAGGAGAACTCGCACCACTCATCGCCCAGGAAAAGGGTGTCTTTGAAGTCCGCGCGAAAGGGGAGTTGCGCAACCTCAAGGAAGCGCTCGAACGACATCGCTGCGTGGTGACCATCGAACGCTCCTCGCTTGTCGTGAGGGTGCCGGCCGATATCCCACCCGAATCTGCTGCACGCTACATTCTGAAAGGCGCAATCGAAGAGGGTCTCGAAGTTCGGCACCTGGCGCCACTCGTGAAGACCCTTGAACGAGCCTTCATGAAGACCCTTGAGGACGCTGGGAAGGCGTAGCGCTCTCCTCACGTGCGAGAGGGCTACTCGACCCGCTGGATCGCAAACCCTTCGAGAATCTTCCCTCCGCGCACCACCTCCGCGGCAACGCTGCCTCTTCGTCTCGTCTCTCCACCCGCGAAATCGTGACAAGCATCCGCAAGCCCGAGCGCGATTCGGTCGAGCTGTCGGCAAGCTTGCTCCTGACCAAGAATCCGAAGCCGAACTTCTTCGCCAATCTGAAGAATCGCTCCCGCGGGCAACGCTTCGAGATCGATTCCACGCGTTAGGATGTTCTCTCCAAGAGATCCTTCGCGCAGGGAGAAGCCCTGAGCATTCAGCCGGTCCAAGAATTCGCGCCCCAGGAGATGCACGGTATCGAGACGCGGCATAGCGCGAAACTCGAGCTCACCTCGACCACACCAAAGCACTGGGCCCATAAGAAGATCCGGGTCGCGTTCGATGCCCGTTCCGACGTGAAGATCAAGCCTTCCAGCATTCTCTAAGACCCTGCGAGCCTCCTGCGTCTTGATCGACTCCACGCAAGCCTCCCCACGAAGGTGGCGGACAATGTACTGGCACTGCCGCTTTGGATACCCATCGAAAATCGCTTCGACCAGCCCATCCGCTCCAACCAGAAGAGTCAGGAATGTCGCGTTTGCATAGGCTGGAAACACCGGTCCTCCTCTCGGCTCCACCAAGAAATTCCACGGATAGCCAACCTTCTCTTTCCAGATCGCGAGGTCACGAATCTCGTTTCGGCTGATCGCCAAAACCTCGACTCCGCTCGCCGCAAAATCTGGCCTCGCGTCGCGGAACGAATTGATCATTTGCGACGCCATGAAGTGCATTGCGCCTTTTCCGAAAAGATAGATCGCGACCCGCCTGCCCCGGTAGTCGTGAAGGGAGACCGTGTTGCCGGATTGCGTAAGTAGCGAGAAAGCAGGCGCGACATCCCCAACGCGCAATGGACAAGGCAGAGCACTCACACGTTGAGGATACGTCCGCCGGGGTTGAAAAACATCTGCGTTTCTTAAGCCGAGGAAGGCAGAGGGGTGCTCGGGAGGTCCGTCGTTTCAAAATCCATACCCCAGGCTGTGCGAGAGAACTTGAAACCGGACGGTTTTCGGGAGAAGTTCCAGGGCATGGGATCGGAACGCAGAGAATACGAACGCCACCCGGTGAAATGGCCGGTCGATGTGCGCTCAGAGAATCACTTTCTCTACTCCATCATCACGAATATCAGCGAGATGGGGATGTTTGTCTCGACGCACGATCCGATGCCGGTTGGTACGAAGGTCACCCTCTCCTTCGATGAGGCCGACCCCCCGCTATCGCTCGAAGCCACCGTGGCGTGGGTCAACCCTGTCCGAGATCCGGGTGAACCGAGCGACCCGGGGATGGGCGTTCGTTTTCGTTCCGTAAGCCCCGAGCAACGAGAGCAGCTCGTTCATATCATTCGCTCGATCGCGTACATCGACGAAGAACTCGAAAACGGCTGAGCCTCATCCATCCGTTCAGCGCTCTCCGAAGTATACGAAACGGAAGAACTGCTCCGGTTCGCGACTCACGGAAATCGAACGAACCAGCTCACCGCGAAGGTCTCCTTCCTCGGAATACGCCTCAAACGTACCGTCGATCACCGCTTCGCAGATCTCGTGTGAACCAAGTGGAACCCCCTCGCCGAGTTCCTCGAGCGAATACCCACTGAGGTCCACCATGCGAACGTCGTCGCCGATGCTGTAGAGCACGGGCCCATCGAACGCTTCGTAGGAGAGCACGGACACATGAACCACGGGACACTCGCCCGAGAATGCTGTCGGTTCGCTCGAGACCGGCGTTAGCGAGGGGTCAACCTCGTACGAGCCATAGCAACCAAACGTGCCCATTGAGAGCGCCAGAAGTGCGAAAAGATGCTTCATCATATCCTCCGCTCTTGTGTCGACACGCGCGCCTTCGATTTCCAAGGCTCTGCCAACTTTCCTCAAAAGAACCTCTTGTCTGCATCGATCGTTCGCGCAGATAATCCGACAATGTTCGCGTGGCTCCGACCGTCTATCCCCAGCGAAGAATCGATCGAGAGCCTCTTCGACGCGACGCGATGGTGGCTCCGAGAGGGAATGGACCTTCCCGCAACACAGCTCTTGCCGACACCATCCGACTTCGATATCGACGCGCGGCTTCGCGGTCGAGTGCTCGCGACCGAGATCTTCTGGCAGGTCGCCGAATACGCGAAGATGACGCCACCGGACTGGGATTTTCAGCTCGAAGAAACCGACGTTCTCGACCTCGACAAAGTTCTCGTGAACGTTCCGCACAATGGAATTCCAGCGACAGCCAATCCGGACGGCGAACAGATTCCACCCGGCGCGCCCTTACCTATCCGATTCTCGAGTGAGCTAAGTGACTCTCCAGATATCCTGATCGCAGAGTTTTCGAGGGACCTTGCTCACTACTTGATGTGGACCGCGGAGAACGTGGATGCGCTAGATGATATCGAGTGGTCGACGTGTCTCTGTGATGTTGGAGCCACGCTGCTCGGTTTCGGAGTCTTCACCGCCAACTCCATCTTTCAATTCGAGCAGGTGCAAAAGGGCAGTCTGGCGGGTTGGCAATCCCGGCGTAGCGGTTCGCTCGGTGAGATCGAGTCGGCTTACGCGCTCGCCATCTCCCTCCGCCTCGCAGACCTTCCGTCGAAACCGGTCCTGAAGCATCTCCGCGATAACCCGCGGGGATATCTCAAGGCAGCCTTAAAGGATCTTCGAAAGAACCGATCGGGCCCGATGCACGAACTAAAGTCCACGTGTGGGCATGGTCCCTACCGGCGCTGAGCAAATGATCGCTCATCGCGGTATAGAAGAACTGTGCGCCGCTCGGCCTTCTATCTCTTTGCCCTCTTGCTCTGCGCGTCCGTCGCAACGCTCGTATCCTCGGTCTACGCCAGCTCCGTCGCGCGCCGGACATGGCGTCAACTGCCGTCGCCGACTGCGAGCGAGTACGATGGTCAGCACTCAGACGCGCTCTATCGTCGCAGTCGAATCGCCCAACAACAGGCAGGGCGAGCCGCTCTCCTCACAAGTGCGCTCATCCCCCTTCTCGTTCTGCTCGGCGGTCCAAGAGAGAAGCCGGAGACGCACTTCAGCTCACGCGGGCGCCGAGAGACACTCGTTGAGGGGCTTCCACTTCTCGCGAGCGGCGCACTCTTCCTGCTTCCCACCGAGATATCCGTGTGGGCATTTGTCGCGACTCGACTGGGTCCGCCGTTGGCATTTGGCCTAACCCTCGCCGGCTTCCGGCATGGACGGGGCCTTTCCGGACGATTGTTTGAAAAGAGATTTCGTCGGGTGTCCATTTGGGAAGCGATCACGATGACGCTTCTCGTACCTATCGCGACACTCGTGGTGTGGCGGTGGCCTGCCCTTCACGAATCTGCGCTCGGCAGCGAATAGGCCGCGGAGGTGATTCTGCGAGCAACCAGTTCGCGAACTCTCGCTATCGTCTTCGGTTTTTGCCGCCGCCCGACTTACCGCCGCCCGACTTACCGCCGCGCCCGCCCGACTTGCCGC
>JAHDCI010000017.1:46185-50047 GCA_020629955.1 Myxococcota bacterium
CCGCCGCCCGACTTACCGCCGCCCGACTTACCGCCGCGCCCGCCCGACTTGCCGCCGCGCCCGCCCGACTTGCTGCCGCGACCAAAGGAGCCGCCGCCCTTTTTCTTCGATGTTGGTCTCGCGCGCTTGAAGTTCTTCCCACCTTTTCGCGGCTTCTTCGGACGTCCCTTCGCGGGCGCCCCCGGCACCTTCACCGGTTCTCCAACTGGAATACCGATAAGCTCGCGCGTCGGGATATTCGCTTCGTAGAGCTCGACCTCGAGTCGAGCGCCAAGTTCGTAACGCGCGCCCGTTCTCCCGCCCATCAGCCGGATCCCGAGCTCATCGAGCGTGAAATAGTCATCCATCCGATCGGTCGGAATAAACAAATCCACGAAAGGCTCGTCTAGCGAGACCCTCATGCCGTAGGTCTCCACGGACACAATGGTGCCTTCAAATGTTTCCCCGACGCGGTCCCGCATCAGGATGGTTCGATAGAGCTGCACGACCTCGCGCTCGACCGTCATCGCTCGCCGTTCCAGGCGGCTCGCCTCCACGGCCGCTTGACGCATGCGAGGCATCAACGTCGCGCGGTCGATCGGCTCTTCGCGCAGAAGCAACTTCACGATTCGGTGCACAACCAAATCTGGATATCGGCGAATCGGGGAAGTGAAGTGAAGGTAGTCTTGGGTGCCAAGCCCGAAATGGCCGATATCGCCACTGGTGCTGTACGCCGCCTGTTGCATCGAGCGTAGCAAGAGGCTGCGAAGAATATGCCCATCGGGATGTTCCTCGATGGTTTTCAGAAACCCGGAGAGCGTCCTCGGATCCCGTGCTTCGTCTGGGTCGATGAAGAATCCGAGCGCAGCGGCGACCTTGCAGAAGGTATCGATCTTCTTCTCGTCCGGTTTCCCGTGCGCGCGATAAATCCCCGGAACCTGCTTCTGCTTGAGCTCTTTGGCGACGAGCTCGTTCGCGAGCAGCATCATCTCTTCGACCATCCGGTACGCATCCCGGACGCCAAGGTCGGCTTTGCTTCGAACGACATCGACCGGTTCGACGCCGTACGAATCAAGTCGCACCCGGGGCTCTGGCAGCTCGAAATCGAGCGAACCGCGCTTCACGCGCATCTCTCGGCGCATCCGTGAGAGATCGAGGAGTGCATTCAGCGCATCAAGCCGCGCGACCGCGGATTCCTGATGAGGGCCTTCGTCGGTCATTCCGAGCGCCCGCGCGACGCCCTTGTACGTGAGCCTGCCGCCGCTTCGCATGACGCCTTCGAAGAGCGAGTAATCGCGAACCTTGCCCTGGGTATCGAGAAAGACCTCGATACCCATACAAAGTCGGTCCTCGTGGGGAACCAGCGATGCGAGGTGGGAAGAGAGTGCCCTCGGCAACATGGGAATCGCGCGATCGGGGAGATAGATCGAGCACCCACGCTCAAGTGCAGTCTCATCGAGCGCGGAAAGGGGAGTCACGTAGTGGGCGACATCCGCGATACCGATCACAACGTGGAACCCGTCGTCCGTTCGCTGACAGAAAATCGCGTCATCGTGGTCGCGTGCGTCGTCGGGGTCGATCGTGACGAGGTCGAGCCCGCGAATATCGCGGCGAGTCTCCTTATCGCGCTCCGGAACTTCCGTCCCGTACGCCTCCGCTTGTGCAATGGCCTCCGGCGTATGCTCTTCGATGATGCCTTCGCGGATCTTGGTCTTCATGACCTCGACCGTCGTCATGCCTTGCACGCCCAGCACGTCGAAGACCTCTGCGGTGCAAAAGTCATCGTAAGATTGAGGAAAGCTACGGAGCTTCGCCTTGACGGAGAGCCCGACCATCTTCTTATCGGGCTTCTTTCCAACCACAAAGATGGGTCCGCGGATCCGGATATCGTCCGGCGTGACAACGAGCTTGCCCTCAACCTTTTCGAGCGTGCCCGTGATCTCGGGGTTCCGGCGCGAAATCACCTCGATAACTTCGCCCTCTCGTCCTTTCGGCGAACGCTGAACGCGCAGCTCGACGCGGTCACCGTGAAGGGCGGCGCCGCTTGCTCCCGGGGGAACGAATACATCGCCTTCACCATCCACGGCGGTAACGAATCCGAAGCCTTTTGTGGTCATCGAGAGTACGCCGGAGGTGGTCGAACTCGGTCCGTTCCCGTCGCGACGATAGCCGCCTTTCCGGCCACCTCGTCCACGCCTTGGTGGGGTTCCCTCGATTCGGGGTGCAGGCTTTGGGGTCGGCTTCTTTCGGATTCGAAAACGGCGACCGGGAAGCTCCGTGACCTGACCGGCTTCGCGGAGCGATTCGAGCGCATCGAGCAGTCGGTGCTTTTCGGATTTCGGGTATTCAAGCCGCACGCAAAGCTCCATCCAGTGGAGGCCGCGGCCATGTTCCTTTAACGCGGCAAGCACCGCATTTTCATCTATCGATTTCATGAGAGTTCCGTGGCGCAGCGTTCATCAAGCGGCGCGAGAATCATATCCTGCATCCGGTTCGTTCCGGCAGAACAATCGCATCCGCGACGCTACGCATAATGTAAAAGAAGCGCCCCATGCTCGCGTTCGCGAGGGCTTGCGCCGGGGCAAGAAAGAGAGCCGCGTGATGCGACGCTCGACGTGCAGTCCTGCTGGCAGACAAGACCGTGAGGTTTGATTGCCTCTTGCGCTGAGAGTAAGTCGATGCCGACGAATGTAAAGCGCTTTGCTATTTCGAAGGCGTGGGGATCTCGCCGGTGTCGAGAAAGTTCAGGTAATCGGCGAGGATTTGCGCATGATCAAAGCAGAGCGGCCGCGGAAGCGCGTCGAGCGCGAAGGTGCTGACGTTCACGGCGTCGTCACCGGCGCTCGGGAGACCATCGGCCACGCCAATATAGACGACGCTCATATTGTGCTGTCGCGGGTCCCGAGCCGGATCACTATAGGCGCCGAGTAACGAGCGCAGCTCCACCTCGAGACCTGTCTCTTCTCGAACTTCTCGACGCGCCGCGTCTTCGAGCTTTTCTCCGTAGTCGACAAAGCCGCCGGGGAGCGCCCAACCTTTGGGTTCGTTCTTTCGCTCGATGAGGACGATATGCCCATTGTCGAGTTCGACGATGACATCAACAGTGGGCGTGGGGTTGCGGTACTCGGACACGTCTGCACGATGCCGGGAATGAAGCCTATCGGCAAGAGCGCCGAAGGCTCGGACTTGCCAATCGCTCCAAAGATTGAGAGAGCATCGGTATGGCGACACTGAAGAAGATCACCGATACCCTCGTAAGCGACCTCGCGAACTTGACCTTCGCGGAGCCCGTCGCGAGCGTCTACAATCCGCTCGTCTACGCCCGAAAGCCGCACGACCTCTATCTAAAGAAGTTCGGCAAGGGCCCCAAAAAAGCGATCTTCCTTGGAATGAACCCCGGGCCATGGGGTATGGCGCAAACCGGCGTTCCGTTTGGCGAGGTCGCCCATGTTCGCGACTGGCTTGGGATTGAGGCCAAAGTGGGGAAGCCAGAGGGTGAACATCCAAAACGCCCGGTGACCGGCTTTGCTTGCGAGCGCTCGGAAGTGAGCGGACGGCGGCTATGGGGTTGGTGCAAAGAACGCTTCGGGACGGCGGACGCGTTCTTCGAGGATTTCTACATCGCGAACTACTGCCCGCTCATCTTTCTTGAGGACACGGGACGAAATCGGGTTCCGGAGAAGCTCCCGATTTCCGAGCGTGAACCGATGATCGCGGCCTGCGATAAGGCGCTCGCCGAGACGGTAAAGACGCTGAAGCCTGAGTGGGTGATCGGCGTTGGGAAGTGGGCCGAGAAGCGAGCGAAGGTAGCGCTCTCCGAGTTCGACGTGCAGTTCGGGAGCATCTTGCATCCAAGCCCCGCGAGCCCGGCGGCCAATCGCGG